>JBBROG010000138.1:0-22523 GCA_038229635.1 Gemmatales bacterium | reverse complement strand
CTAACGTCCACTGTCAGTCGGGCCTCGCCGTGGCCGAGGCGGGACATGCCGAAAACCACGGGCGTTTTCAGCCACCCGCCAAGGGAAGAATACGGTACAACTACTGAACATGTTGGAAGCCCTGCCTCGAAGGGGTTACATCACAAAGCCGGGGGTCGCGCAGCGCACCCCCGGAACGTACCGTCGGGGTCGCGTACTCGCGCACCCCTGGAACTCAGCCGGGCGCCTCGCGCAGCACAAGCAACACTTGCAGGGCGCCGGGACGGAGCGGCTTACGGCTGTCGAAGTAGCGCTTGACCTCCGGCGAGCCGGGGCGCGGCCGTTCGGGGTTGTACGTCGCCGCCAAGGCCAAGCGCTCGGACCCCCGGCCCAGCGCTTTCGGCGCTTCCGCACGCGCGGCGGTCACGGGGCGGGTGTCGTTGTGGAACAGGTCGAGCAACTCCTTGCGGTCGGCGTCGCTCATGCGGTCGAGGATCAGCTTGCTGAATTGCCCGTCGTGCTTCGGTTTCGCCTCGGCCGCTTTGCGGTCGTCGCTCCCGAGGCGGGCCAGGGCGCGGGCCAACTCGTCCGGCGTGACGTCCTCCAGGAAGAAGACGTAATTGCCCTTCAGGCGCGGCCGGTCCAGCCGGCCCCGCGCCGTCTGGTCGATCGCCAGAGTCACGCCGACCTCCTTGAGGGCGGTCTCCAGGCGGCGGAAGGCGCGCGACGTGTCGCGGCACGGCAGCTCAATTCGGAAGGCGGGCACCTTTTCCAGTTCCTTCGCCAACTTGGTCGCTTCGAGCGCGCGCACGTTGAAGAGCGGGAAGACCGTCACTGGCGCGACCGACGGTTTGAACATCTCCATGTCGATCACGGGCACGGTAATGACCTTCCCCGCGCCCGCCGGGACGGACGGCTTCGGCGGTGCGCTGGCGTCTTCGACGACCGCGGCCGGCATGACGGCGAGGGCTTCGGGGCCGGCCGGGACGGCGGGCGGAACGTCCGGCTTGCGCGGAGCGACGGCGACTTGATCGTTCTCGGGCAGAGCGGCCGCGTCCGCGGCGCCGCGGTTGTCGGGGACCGGGACGCGCGGGACGGCGACGGTGCCCGGCCCGGTCGGGGTCAACTGCCGGGCGAAGAAGGCGTAGGAAGTCAGGCCGACGGTGAGCAGCAGGGCGGCGGCGGCGGCGACAGCCCCCCAGAAGGGGACGGGCGCGGCGGCACGCCGAGCGCGGCGCATGGGCAAGGGACGGCCGCGGAGCGCCTCGACTACGCGCGCGCTGAAATCGTCGGGCAGGCGGAGACGCGGCAGGCGGCGGAGGCGCTCGGCGTCCGCTTCCAGCTTCGCGAGCAGGCCGCGAGCCTCGGGGGAACGCCGCACGAGGCGCAGCGCCGCCTTGCGCTGGCGGTTGGTCAACTCGCCATCGACGTAGGCGGTCAGCAGCTGGCGTAACTGGTCCGAGATCATGCGTCCTCCGCGTGCGATGCGATCTCGTTCAGCCGCGGGGGGCTAAACGGGTCCTCTTCTCCGCTGTTCCTTCTCCTGTTCGCGCTGGTCTTCCTGTTCGAGCAGGTCGCGCAACTCGGAGCGTGCGCGGTGCAGGCGACTGCGAATGGTGCCGATGGGGACGCCCAGGACTTCCGCCATCGTCTCGTACTTCTGCCCCTCCATGTCCTTCAGGATCAGGACGGCCCGGTGCTCCGGCGACAAGCGCTCGAGAGCCCGGTGGACGCGGCGCTCCTCCTCTCGCCGTTCGAGGGCACGGCCGGGGCGGCTGGCGTCGGAGGTGTCCAGGGGCTCCATCGTCCCCTCGCCGTCGCGGCCCACGTCGATGCTCAAGCTCGGATGCCGCTTGCGCTTATGGCTGATCGCCGTGTTGATGGCGATGCGATACAGCCAGGTGAAGAACTGGGCGTCGCCCTTGAAGCTCTCCAGCGACTGGTAGGCGCTGATGAGGGCCTCCTGGACCACGTCCTGGGCATCTTCGGCGTTGCCCAGGAAACGAAACACGGTGTTGTACAGACGATCCTGGTAGCGACGGACCAACTCCCCGAAGGCGGCGGCGTCGCCGCGCAGGGAGGCGGTTATGAGCCGTTGATCGTCGGCACTCACGGTTCCCTTCCGCTGGTTGGACGACGGCGGCGGGGAAAGAGTTCCCGCCGCGCGGTCGCGCGGCCTGCCGCCTAAGCCTCAATAATGGGCCAGCTTATGATGCCACAGGCGACAGAGATTGTCAAAAGGAAGTCGCGCCGAGGACGTCGCGCCGTCACAGCCAGCCGCGTCCTTCTTCGAGGATCAGCGTTCGCATCGCCTCGACCCACCGGGGATGGTCGTTCAGGCACGCGCAGCGCGACAGCGTTTCGCCGCCGGCGTGGCGAAAGACTTCCGTCGCCTCGCGGCCGATTTCGTCGATCGTCTCCAGGCAATCGGTCGTGAAGCCCGGCAGGGCGACGAAGACGCGCTTCACGCCTCGACGCGCCAACTCTTGCAGTTTCTCCTCGGTGTACGGCCTCAGCCAGCGGTCGCGGCCGAAGAGCGATTGGAACGTCTGCGTCCACTGGCCGCGCTTCCAGCCGAGGCGCTCGACCAGGGCGGCCGTGGTCCGCTTGACGTGCGTCGCGTACGGGTCGCCGCTTTGGGCGTACTTGATCGGGATGCCGTGAAAACTCAGCAGCAGGTGCTCGGGCGGCGGGTCGACCTTGGCGAGGCTCTCCCGGATGAGCGTCGTCATGGCGTCGAGGTAGGCGGGGTGGTCGTAGTACGGCGGCACGATCCGCAGCGCCGGCACGCGCCGCTCCTTGAGGAGGGCGCCGAACAGCACGTCAGTCGCCGAAGCGGTCGTCGTCGCCGAGTATTGCGGATACATCGGCAGGACGATCAGGCGGTCGACGCCTTGCCCGATCATCTCATGCACGACCTCGGCGACGGGCGGGTTGCCGACCTGCATGCCGAAGCGGACCGGGACGTCGGGCAGCAAGCGCTGAAGGGCCTCGGTTTGAAGGCGGGTGATGTGCAGCAGCGGCGAGCCGGTGCGCGGATCCCAGATGTTTCGGTACTTGGCGGCCGAGCGGGCGGGCCGCGTCGGCAGGATGAAGAGGTTGAGGATCAGCCGCCAGCGCAGGCGCCGCCAGGCGGACGGCGTCTCGATGACGCGCGGGTCGCCGAGGAATTGGCGGAGGTAGCGCCGCAGGGCGGGGGCGGTAGGTTCGTCAGGGGTGCCGAGTTGGATGAGGAGAACGCCTGTCATAGCAGTGTTCAGTGTTCAGTGTTCAGTGGTCAGTCGGTCTTTGCTGACCACTGACCACTGAACACTGACCACTATATCCGTCACTTCTTCTTGCACTCCGGTCCTTCTTTGGGATCCTGCTTCTCGGTGATGTGGCCGTCGCCCGAGCCCTTGAGGGCGGCGCAGCGCTCGGCGTTCATCTGGGTGAAGCTGGTCCACTGCGCCGGCACGTTGGCCTCGGCGAAGATGGCCTCGACGGGGCACTCCGGGACGCACGCCTCGCAGTCGATGCAATCGTCGGGGTCGATGTACAGCATCACGTCGTCGAAATAGAAGCACTCGACCGGGCAGACCGCGACGCAGTCCGTGTACTTGCAGTCGTAACACGGCTGGCAGACGGTGTGTGTCATGGAACGGTTGGTCCTTTCCTCCGTTCGAGGGAGATCGGGCGGGCGAAGGTTGACCCGGAACCCGCCGCAGCGCCGCGCCTCGAAGGTTGGCAGCCTAGAGGGGTTGTGACGTATCGGAGTCGGCAGCGCGAGCCCACGGGTCGGCCCGCAACCCTTCCTAACTCCCGTATTGCTTAGCATCTGATTGCGGCACTGTCCAGAGGAGGCGGGGGAAGACGACTTCCGCTAAAGAGGCGAAAACGGGACGATTTTCCTTGAGGAGCGCAGGCGCGGCTCGCATAATGGCGGTGAACTCACCCCGGAGCGCACGGCCTGGGAAACTCGTTCAACCGGAGTGCCCCCATGGACAGCAGTTTGCCCTCGAAGACGACGTACTACCTCAAGCGCATTCAGCGGGACCACGACGACCAGGGCGCGTGGGGCGTGCTGTACCTGCGCTACGCGGAGCGCTTCTACGGCTGGTGCCGCAAGCGCGGCCTGGGCGAGGCGGACGCCGAGGAGGTGACGTCGGCCGTCTTCACGCGCGTCGTTCAGAAGGTCGACGCCTTCGATCGGAGGCGCGGCCCGGCGCGGGCGTGGCTGTTCATGCTGATCCGCACCTGCCTCGCCAACTGGTTCCGCGAGCGCCAGGCCCGGCGCGAGACGACCCTGGAAGGCGACGCCTGGGAGGGACTGGCGGCGCCCGAGGCCGGCGACGACCTCCAGCGCTGCCTCGACCTGGAGCACGACACCGAAGTCTTGCTGGAGCGGCTGAAGGCGCGCGGCGTCAACGCCACGACGCTGGAGGCGTTCCGCCTCGTCACCCTGGAAGGGCTGTCGGCCGAGGACGCCGCCGTCCGCCTCGGCATCCCGGCGGCGCACGTCCAGCGCTACATGTACCGCGTCCGCACGCTTCTGCGCGAGGAGGCCGTGCGCGAGGAACGCGACCACGTCGGCTGACCGCCTCGGGGGGAACGCTCATGGACACGCTCGCCTGCCCGACCCGCGAGCGCTGGGAAGCCTACCTCCGCGGCGACGTCGCGCCGGCGGAGGACGAGGCGCTCACGGCCCACTACGACCGCTGCCCGCACTGCCCCCTCGTCGTCGAGGCGCTGTCGCACGGGGCGGAGTCGGTCGAGGACGTTCCCGGCGATACGTTTCGTCAAAAGATCCTCGACCTTCGCGACGCGGCGGTGGCGACGCCTTCCAGGCCCGAGGCGTCCTCGCGGCGGCTCGGCCCGCGCTACGCCGACTTCGTCCGCGACCTGCTGCGGCGGCGGCTGCGCGGCGCCACCGCCCTCAGCACCGCCGCGTTCGGCCTGTTCCTCGCGAAAGACTTCGTCAACGGCGAATACCGGATCCTCCAACCGCACGTCGCCTTCGTCGTCCACGCCGGCGTGACGTTCGGCCTCCTCGCCCTGACGGCGCTCGTCTGGGGCCGGCCGTCCCTCGGGATGACGGCGCTCCGCGCCGTCGAGACGATCTTCGTCACCCTCGGGGTCGCGTTCTTCGTGGACTTCCAGGTGGAATTGGTCCAGGAGGGACTCGGCTGGGCGGCGCCGGCGGCGCTGGACGACGTCCTCCAGCTCATCGCGGACCGGGTCGCGCTGCGCTGGGTCGTGGCGATCGTCATGTACGGCTTCTTCGTCCCCAACACGCTCCGCCGCTGCCTGGCCGTCGTCGGCGTCCTGGCTGCCGTGCCTCTGACGGTAACCGTCGTCCTGGGGGCGGTGACGGGCCTTCTGCCGCGACTCGTCGACCCCCTCCTGGAGATGACGACCTGGCTCGCCCTCGCCTCCGCCCTGTCCGTCTACGGGTCCTACAAGATCGCTTTCTTCCGAAAAGCGGGGTTCGAGGGGCGGAAGCTCGGGCAGTACGTCATCCGCCGCCTGCTCGGCAAGGGGGGCATGGGCGAGGTCTACTTGGCCGAACACGCCCTGCTGCGCCGCCCCTGTGCCTTGAAGGTGATCCGCCCCGAGAGGACGGAAGACGCGACGGTCCTGCGCCGCTTCGAGCGCGAAGTCATGGCGACGGCGAAGCTGCGCCACGAGAACATCGTCGCCATCCACGACTACGGGCACGCCGAGGACGGGACGTTTTACTACGTCATGGAGTACGTCCCCGGACGAGACCTCCAGGAGCTGGTGGCGCGGCACGGGCCGTTGCCGCCGGAGCGGGTCGTCCATTTCCTCCGTCAGGCCGGCGCCGCCCTGCACAAAGCGCACTCCGTCGGGCTGATCCACCGCGACGTCAAGCCGAACAACATGATCGCCTGCGCCCCGCCCGGCGTCTGCGACCAGCTGAAACTGGTCGACTTCGGGTTGGTGCGCGACGTCGGCCGCCAGGGCGGCGGGGACACGCTGACCGAAGACGATGTGCTGGTCGGCACGCCGTCGTTCATGTCGCCCGAGCAGGCGGCCGGCGCACGCGACCTCGACGCGCGCAGCGACGTCTACAGCCTCGGCGCCGTCGCCTACTTTCTGCTGACGGGGGCGCCGCCCTTCGTGCGCCCGACGCGCCTCGGCGTGCTGATGGCGCACCTGCGCGACCCGGTCACGCCCCCCGGCCGGAGCCGTATCGGCGTCCCGGCCGACGTCGAGGACTGCGTGCTGCGCTGTCTCGAAAAGGACGCCGCCCGGCGCTTCCCGACCGCCGAGGCGCTGGCCGAGAGCCTCGCTCGCTGCGCGTGCGCCGGCGCCTGGACGAGCCGGCTGGCGACGGACTGGTGGCGCGAGAAAGAGCCCGAAGCCGTTCTTTTTTCCTCCCCCGCGCCGGAAAAATGCTAGACTCCTGGCGTCCGTCGGCGCCCGCGGACCGATAGGGGAAGTGCGATGATAACTGCCAACTTGCAGGGGCTCGCCGAGACCGTGGTGCGGCGAGCCGAGAGTCAGGGGTCGGTCACGCCGGACGAGGTGCGGCAGGAACTGACTCAGGCCGGCGTCCCGGACGAGATGTCGGACGAGGTGCTGGCGCTGTGTCGCCGCTCCCTCCGCCTCCGCCAGGGCCGCTACCATTACGTGACCGCCGCCGCGCGCAAACCGCGGCCGGACCAGCAACAGCGAAACATTCGCAAGGCCGTCCGCGAAGTCATTCGCCGGCACAAACAGGTCCAGCGCGTCGAGCGCCGCGGCCAGGACCGCTTCGACTTCATCCAGCCGGTGCGCGTCCTCACCGAGGACGGGCGCGAACTGCACTTGCTCAGCCGCGACCTGTCGCCCACCGGCATCCGCCTGATCGGCACGCGTAGCCTGCTCGGCCAGAAGGTGCGCGTGGCCCTCGGCGACGGGCTCGAGAAGTGTTCGCTGACGGTGCGCGTCCTGTGGACCTGCGCCGTCGGCGACGAACTGTTCGAGAACGGCGGGATGTTCCTGGAGGCGGAGGACATGGAGTAATGGCGAGCGGGGGCGTCAGCGGCCGCCGTCAATCTTTTCCAGCACGGCCTTGAGCGCGGAGATTTCGTCGCGCGCGGTCATCTCGAACCGCTGGATGTCGCCCGGATTCTGCCGGCTGGCCACGAAACAGGTCAGGCTCCCCGTTCCCTTCTCGACGGACGATTCCCAGCGAATCCACACGAGACCGCGTTCGACGAGCTTCGCCCGAAGCTGCTCGTAGTTCGGTGCCGCGCCGCCGTTGCCGGCGACGCCGGTGAGCTGGAAGTCGGCGCTCGGCCTGGGCTGTTCGACCTTCGCCGGCGCCCCTTGGCTGAGGGGCTGTGGCCCTTCGAGAGCGACGGCCGGCGTCGTCCCGGTCCACGTCGTGCCGCCGCCGCGCGGGTTGCCCGTCGGCGTGCCGATGCGCAGGTCGCGGCTCGCGTCGAGGGACGTCAGCCCCTTGCCGGCGGCGAGGGCGGCCGTGCTGCCCGGCGGCGACGGCGACGGCAGGTCGGGCACGCCTCCGGCGGCGGGCGTCGTCGCGGCCCCGGCCGTGGCACTGCCCGGCGCCCGCAGCGGCGGCCCGCCGACGAGCGGGTCGTTGGCCAGGCCGGCGCCGTAGCGATCCGGGGCGCAGCCGGCCAGGACCAGCAGGCCGACGGCGCAGGTCGTTCCGGCGAGATGACACAACCTTTCCCGCATCGGGCTTCGGCCTCCCTTCCCCGAGTGTCGCCGCGCGAACGGCGGGGCGTCTTCTCTACCGAGACCGCGCCCGAAATGCAACGCGAACCGGCCCCGCCGGGCGCGCGGAGGGGCTTCGGGCAAGTCGGGATTGCGGAGGAGGAGGGATGTGCGGATGGCGGGACCAGCCCGAAGCGCCAACGAAGGCGGAGTGTCCCTCGTTTGCGCTTCGGGCCGGTCTTGCGTCAGGGCCGGGCTCAGAGTGCCGACAGCGACGCCGGGACGTCGAGGTCGGCGACTCGCCAGCCGTCTGAAAGAAACGGCGTGGACTCCGACCCTCGGGGCCGACTTCCAGGAATGATTCGGTTGGCGGGAGCGGCCTCCGACCCGGGACCGCCTGCCGGGACATTCGGCGGAATCAGGTCGCCGGACCCACAAGGGCTTGCGGAAGAGCGTGAGACGTCACCTCTGAAGAGTGAGACGGAGGACGCCGGAGGCGGATCAATGAGCATCACTTGAGGAGCGAGGAAGGCGGGGCGGTTGCGACGGAAGGCTATTCCGCCGCCCGGCCCGCCCCCGCCGCCTTCACCGCCTCCGCCGCCCGGCGGAGTGCCGAGCGCGATGACATAGGTGTTGTTCACGTCGGGGACCACATGGTAGTAGGTGGGGCCGTTGGTTTGGAAGGTTCCGAAATCGCCGACCCGACCGACGCAGTACGGGATGATCGGCCAGGTGATATTCGCGGGCAGGGTGCCGAAGAAATTGACCAGCCGAGTGGCCCCCAAAGTCGCTTGGCCGCACACGCTGAGAGTACTGTTCGTCCCGTTGCCCAGGGCCGTGATCAGGAGAGTTCCGGCAGTCTGCTCGTAGTCCCCGGAGACGTTCAGAACTCCCGTGTTGAAGCCGGGGATGACCGTCCCTCCCGAGTTCGTAAGGTTCCCGGTGATCGAGGATGAGGTGGGGCTTCCCGTCAGTGTGCCCGCCGCGACTTCGTAGCCTTTTACGCCCTGAGCCGTTATCGACCCGCCGTTGAAGGTGGTGCTGGCAACAACCGTATCCTGAATCGCAGTGCCGGTGAAATCGGCATCGCCGTTGCCGTTGAGTATGAATGATCCCCTGTTCCCGAAGGTTGCCGTCGTGAAACTGCCGGCCAGGAGGAGAGTCCCGCGGTTGGTGAAGGTAGCCCCGCCGGCGGAGTTGGTGACGGTGCCGCCGTTCACGTTGAACTGACCGGTGTTCGTGATGCTGGCGCCATTCTTGACGTCGAGAGTTGCGTTTACCGCCACGCTCGCCGTGCCCGAGTTGGTCCAGGTCGCATTGTCGAGTGTTGGCGTGGCATTCCAGTTCACGCCGGCCTTGGTCACGTTGGTCGTGTCGGCGGTCGACAGAGTCACTCCCCCGGTGAAGACGCCGTCTATGAAATCGAACGGCTCTATCATGAACAGCGACACGTTTGGCTGCACGGACGATATTGTGCCACCTTGCATGGACGAGGTCGCCGCGGGTCCGGCGGGTGTGACTACCGTGAGATCGCAGGCGAGGGAGATCGTACTCGCGAACAAGCTCGACAGGTAGAGATTCCGGATTTTGCCGCCGAATGCCTGATCGACGGTGCTTGGAGGAGAGTTGTTGGGGAGGTTGAAAACGACGTCGTCAGCCGGCCCGGGCGGTACGGCCGGCGTAGTGCCGTTCGCCAACTTCCAGTTGTCCGTCTTCGACCACCACAGAGGAGTTGTCCCGCCGCTCGTGTTCCCGCCCCACCAGTAGGTCGCAAGAAGAACACGGTCCTCGAGGGCTTCGACGGCGGGACAGAACCGTCTTGGCGCGGCCAGTCTTGCCGAAGAGGTCGCTCGGAATGCTCGACTCGCCATCGCAACTTCCTCCGAAAGTTACTGATCGTTGATCGAAACACGGCCTCTCGCGTTCCGGACCGAACTTTGCAGAAGCGGATTGAGCCGGTCAGCGCACGGGTTTCTTAAGGGCACGGGCGGCGGCATCGCGAGTGTCCAGACCGGACGTTGGGTCTCTCAAGATCTTTTCTATCAGTGGAACGGTTTCATCGGACAACGCCCCGAGTTGAACGATGGCCCTAATTGCGCCGGCTTTGATAGCGTCCGAGTTCTCTTTGTCCTTGCTCGTTTTAAGAGCGCGAAGGAGAACAGGGAGAATCTCTTTTGCCCTGCCCGACCCCATTTTGCCCAACGCCCCGACGGCCGGGCCGAGCAGTTCCTCGCTCTCGGCCGCGGCAATCAGTCCTCGCGTCACTCGGCCGTCCGAATCGCCGATGTCTCCGAGTGCCATAACGGAGTAAACTCGGAGGTATCGGTCGCGGCCATTTCTTACAAGATCGAGCAGCGCGGGAACAGCGTCTTTGGCGGCCGGGCCGATTTTGGCCAAGGAGTTAGCGGCCGTCACGTCAACCCGAATTGCCACACCGCTCTCGGAAAGGGGGAATCGCCGCTCGTCCTTCTCCCCGAGCGCCTTGACCAAGGCCGGCACGACATCTTTTGCGTCCGGCCCGAAGGACCCCAAGGCGTTGGCGGCATTCACTCGAACCTTTTGGCATTTGTCGCTCAGCGCCGCACCCAAAGCCGCCGCAGCCTGTTTCTTGTCTCTCAAGAACTGCGGTTCGCGCAAGTTATAATAGACGCCCGCCAGCGAGAGGGCGACTTCCGCACGAACGTTATCGCTCTTGTCTTTTTCAAGGGCGGTGATAAGATTCACCGCGGCTCGCTCGGCGGAGGGTCCTAAATCCCGCAGCGCCCGGGCCGCTCGGTAGCGCACGATCTCGTCCTCGTCGCTGCTCAGCGCCTCCGCCAGGTGGCCTGCGATATTAAAGAGTTCGGAAGAGAGCCTCAATAACTTGTCCGCCGCCTCCCGCCGCGCCTCGACCGACGCTTCGGGGGCGCGCAGATCCTTGAGTACCTTGGTCAGGTTAACATCGCCGGGGTCGTCGCCACGGGCAACTCCCGGCAGGGTGAGGGAAACCAGGGCGAGAACGACGCCTTGCCAAGTCCTCATAGATCACCTCTCCATTTCGGCGACACAAAGTCTGACGGACTGAGGGAAGGGTAGGGGGAAGGGTAGGGGGAAGGGTAGGGGGAAGGGTAGGGGGAAGGGTAGAGGGCCGCGCAACGGTTGTCAAGAGAGCGGTTCCATTTTTCCCATTGCGACTCGGGCCGCCTAGCGGCTTGACTCGCCCCCGAAGCCGGCTAGATTGTGTATTTCCCCGCTCTTACGACCTCCCAGGGGCCTCCCCTATGGCATCTTTTCGCATCGCGGTACTCGGCGGCGACGGCATCGGGCCGGAGGTGATCGACCAGGCGATCCGCGTGACCGACGCGGCCCTGAAGCACGACGGCGCCCAACTCGTTTGGAACCGCCTGCCGTGGAGCACCGCGTACTACAAGCAGCACGGCCGCATGATGCCCGAGGACGGCTGGGAGGTCCTCAAGCGGCACGACGCCATCCTGTTCGGCGCCGTCGGCAGCCCCGACGTGCCCGACCACATCACCATCCACGCGATGCTGCTGCCGATGCGCCGCCTGTTCGACCAGTACGTCAACCTGCGCCCGGCCTACCTGTTCGACGGCGTGCCGTCGCCGCTGCGCGACAAGGCGCCCGGCTCGATCGACATGCTCGTCTATCGGGAGAACACGGAGGGCGAATACGCCCCGATCGGCGGCCGCCTCTACCAGGGGACGCCGCACGAGGTCGCCATCCAGACGAACACGTTCACGCGCCGCGGCTGCGACCGCATCATGCGCGCGGCGTTCGAGGCGGCGCGCAAGCGGCCGCGCAAGAAGGTCACGTCGATCACGAAATCGAACGCGATGCAGTTCGGCATGGTGCTGTGGGACGAGGCGTTCCGCGAGGTGGCGAAGGACTTCCCGGACGTGCAGGCCGGCTCGCTCCTGGTCGACGCGGCGGCGATGGACTTCGTGCGCAAGCCGGAGGCGTTCGACGTCGTCGTGGCGAGCAACCTGTTCGGCGACATCCTCACCGACCTGAGCGCCATCATCACGGGCAGCGTGGGCCTGGCGGCGAGTGCGAACATCAATCCGGAGCGGATTTATCCGAGCATGTTCGAGCCGGTCCACGGCTCGGCGCCGGACATCGCCGGCCAGGGGATCGCGAACCCGTTGGCGGCGATCCTGTCGGCGGTGCTGATGCTGGAACACCTGGGGCTGGCGAAGAGTGCCGCGGCGGTGCGCGACGGCGTGGCAGCGTACTTGAAGAACCGCAAGAACCTGCCGCCGGACCTGGGCGGCGCCGCGAAGACGGTCGCCGTTACCGAGGCAGTGCTGGCGGCGATGGCGTGACCGGAACCGCCGGCGCGAAAAAAAACCGGACCCACGGAGCGCTTCGTGTTCCCTGGCGCGTGCGCCCCCTTCCCTGGGGCCGCCGAAGCGCGGCTTCGGCCCGCCTGCGAACTCCCGAGGTGCTTGTGCTCCGTGGGCCGCGGTGTCGGCCCGTATGATCGCGGGTGACGAGAGACGAAAAAGCCACGTCCGTCCCGCGGAAGGATCAGGGGGACGGCGTCGGCTCGTCTCGGCTCCGTCAGAGGAAGGATGAATATTTACGCGACCGCGGCCTCGGAAGCAAGACGAATTTTTCCGCCCCGACGGTCGGGCCGTTGCTCCCACGCGGGTCGGCGAATATACTTCGCTCTGGTGGGCACCCCCGGCCTGTCGGCCGGGGGTGACGGGCTCTCACAAGGGAGGCTGAACGATGAAGACGGCTCTGACGATGCTGCTGGGTCTGGGCATGGCGTTTGCGCTGGTCCTGACCGCGACCGCCGACGACAAGAAGGACGCCAAGGAAGTCACCCTCAAGGGCACGATCACCTGCGCCAAGTGCGACCTCAAGGTCGAGGGCCAGACCAAGTGCCACACGGTCATCAAGGTCAAGGACGGGGACAAGGACGTCGTCTACTGGCTGGACGAGACCAGCAGCAAGAAGAACCACAAGGAGATCTGCCAGGAGGCCAAGAAGGGCTCCGTCAAGGGCACCGTCTCCGAGAAGGACGGCAAGAAGTGGGTCAAGGCGACCGAAGTGAAGTTCGACTAACTTCCGCCAGGACACGCCGGCCGAGCGTGCGACGCCACCCCCGCGGGTGGCGTTGTCGTTTCTCGGCTCGCCGCGAGCCGGAATTGGCCTCCCCTCCTCCCCCCTCCCTAGGATAAGGTCATCCAAGAGGAGGGAGTACCCCGTGAAAATCATCCTGGCGAACCCGCGCGGCTTCTGCGCGGGCGTCAACATGGCGATCGAAAGCCTGGAGCGAGCGCTCCAGTTGTTCGGCACGCCCATTTACGTCTACCACGAGATCGTCCACAACCGCCCCGTCGTGGACCGCTTCCGCACGCGCGGCGTCGTCTTCGTGGACAGCATCGACGACATCCCGTCGGGCGCCACGGTGCTATACAGCGCCCACGGCGTCGCCCCGGCGATCCGCGCCGCCTCGGCGGAGCGCGGCCTGCGCGCCATCGACGCCACCTGCCCGCTCGTCACCAAGGTCCATCTGGAGGCGGTGCGCTTCGCGAAGGAAGGCTACACGATCCTACTCATCGGCCACGAGGGGCACGACGAGGTACTCGGCACGATGGGCGAGGCGCCGCACAGCATCCGCCTCGTTCAGGACGAGGCCGAGGCGGAGCGCCTCGACCTGCCCGCGGGGGCGAAGGTCGCGTACCTGACGCAGACGACGCTCAGCGTGGACGACGCCACCGTCATCATCGGGGCGCTGAAGCGGCGCTTCCCGCACATCGTCGGCCCGTCGAAGGACGACATCTGCTACGCGACGCAGAACCGCCAGGAGGCGGTCAAGGACCTGGTGCCGGAGGTCGACGCGGTGCTCGTGCTCGGCAGCCAGAACAGCTCGAACAGCAAGCGGCTGGAGGAGATCGCCCGCGCCTGCGGCAAGCCGGCGTATCTGGTTGACGGGGTGAAGGAGATCCGCGAAGGCTGGTTCCGCGGCGACGAGACGGTGCTGGTGACGGCCGGCGCCAGCGCCCCGGAGGACGTCGTCGAGGAGTGCATCGACTACCTGCGCGGGCGCTACGGGGCGACGGTCGAGAGCCGCACCGTTCGCGAGGAGCACGTCAGCTTCCCGCTGCCGCGCGAGTTGCGCGTCATCTCCCACTGACCGCCGCTTGCGGCTTCGCACCAGGAGGAGGACCGACATGGCCACGGCGACACAGAAGCTCGGCCCGCTCGACCACGGACTCCCGATGACGTTCGAGGAGTACATGGCGGGCGATTATCAGGAGGGATTCCGGTACGAACTCATCGAGGGGAGGCTCTACGTGTCACCCTGGGCGAACTTCCCTGAAACGCGGGTTCAGACATGGCTTCGGCGCAAGTTGGACCGTTACTCCGACGCCAACCCGAGGGTTATCAACTACGTCTGCGGCCCCGGTCGAGTCTTCGTCCCTGGCCGGCCGGGCATCACGGTCCCCGAGCCGGACGTGTTGGCCTACAAGAATCTCCCGCGCGGCCGCCGCCAGCGCGACCTCCGCTGGCAGGACGTCAGCCCGATCCTCGTCGGCGAGGTGCTGTCCGCCGACGACCCCGGCAAGGATCTCATCCGCAACGTCGCCCTGTACCTTCAGGTGCCGTCGATCAAGGAATACTGGGTGCTGGATGCGCGCGAGGACGCCGACTCCCCGAGTATGCGCGTGCATCGACGTCGGGGCAAACAGTGGCACGTCACGGAGGTCGCCCCGAACGAAACCTACACGACGCCCCTCCTGCCGGGCTTCGCGCTGACGCTCGACACGGGGGATTGACGGCCGAGAAAGAAGATCCGGACAGTCACACGAGAGACACTCATGCTCGCACAACGACGTTGGATGGCGACGGCCCTGCTGGCCCTTCTTACGGCCTTCGCACCCGCCCGGGCTGACGAGCCCGAGAAGGGAAAGCTCAAGGCGCGCGTCGCCGAAGTCAACAAACGGATCGCCGCCGACTACGCCCGGCTGGAAGCGATGTACAAGCAGCTGCACACGCACCCGGAACTGTCGTTGCAAGAAGAGCGCACCGCCGCCCGCCTGGCGAAGGAGTTGCGCGAGCTGGGCTTCGAGGTGACGGAGAAAGTCGGCGCGACCGGCGTCGTCGGCGTGCTGCGCAACGGCGCCGGGCCGACGGTGCTGGTGCGGACCGACATGGACGCCCTGCCGGTCACGGAAGCGACCGGCCTGTCCTACGCCAGCAAGGAGCGCTTGCGCGACAAGAACGGCAACGACGTCGGCGTCATGCACGCCTGCGGCCACGACATGCACATGACCTGCTGGACCGGCACGGCCCGCGTCCTCGCCTCCATGAAAGATCGCTGGTCGGGCACGCTGGTGTTCATCGGCCAGCCGGCGGAGGAGATCGGCACCGGCGCCCGCGTCATGCTCGAAGCCGGCCTGTTCAAGCGCTTCCCGCGCCCCGACTACTGCCTGGCCTTGCACTGCGACGGCCGCCACGCCCACGGCCACATCGCCTACACCGAAGGGCTGGCGCTCGCCAACGTCGATTCCGTCGACATCACCGTCAAGGGCAAGGGCGGCCACGGCTCGGCCCCGCACACCACCGTCGACCCGGTGGTGCTGGCGGCACGCATCGTCCTCGACTTGCAAACGATCGTCAGCCGCGAGACGAACCCGACCGACCCGTGCGTCGTCACCGTCGGCTCGATCCACGGCGGCACCAAACACAACATCATCCCCAACGAGGTCAAGCTGCAGATCACCGTGCGCACCACGAAGGACGCCGTGCGCGAACACACGCTGAAGGCCATCGAGCGGATCGCCAAGGCGGCGGCGCTCGGGATGCGGGCGCCGGAGCCGGTGGTGAAGATCGACCTGGGCGAGTTCACGCCGGCGATGCTCAACGACGTGCCGCTGGCGCGCAAGACGACGGCGGTGCTGCGCGACGTCCTCGGCGCCGACAAGGTCCACGAGCGGCCGCCGGTGATGGGCGGCGAGGATTTCTCGCGCTACGGGATGCCGCGCGACGGTAAGCCGGGGGTGCCGATCTTCATGTTCTGGTTGGGGACGATCGCGCCGGAGCGCGTGGCGGAGGCGGACAAGGAGGGCGGCAAGCCGCTGCCGTCGCTGCACTCGGACCTGTTTTATCCGGTGCCCGAGCCGAGCATCCGGACGGGCGTGCTGGCGCTGAGCCTGTCGGCGCTCAACCTCGTGGGGAAGTGAACCGAAACGGGTCGCGCGCCGGCGCCGACCGCCGCGCCAGGTAGACGAGCGCCGCCCGCCCCGCCCGCAGCTGCTGCCGCCGCACCCACGGCGCGAACAGCCGCGCCAGCAGCGTCCCCGGCCGCGACCACGACCGCAGCGCCACGCGCACGCGGCCCGTTCGGAGGTCTTTTTCGACGCTGAAGGTCTCCTCGCCCAGCTCGGGGTGGCCGCACAGCGTCCGGTAGGTGAAGCCGGTGTGCCATGCCGCGCCGACACGCCCGTCGAAGCGGGCCGTCACGCGCGCGGCGAAGAACAGGTCGACCCCCGGCAGGAAGCGGTAGTGAATGCCGACCGTGTCGCCGACCTCCACGGGCGCGCGGCGCAGCACGCCTCGGACGAGGCGCGGCGGAAAGATGTCGTAGCCGAGGATCGCCGCCGCGACGCGCTCGTGGGGGCCGCCCGGCTCCGGCACTCCCGGCGCCTCGGCGCCGACCTCGCGCTCATGGATGTCGCGCCGGTCGCCGGCGCGCGGCCCCTCGTCCACGTCCGGCCAGAACGGGCGCCGCTCCCAGTCCTCCAGGGCCGGTCTCATGCCGAGCCAGGGAAGGAGGATTTGCAACTCCGCCGCCCGCAGCCGGCCGAGGAGGCCGAAGCCGAGTGCGTTCAGCGAGCCGTGCCAGCGTCGCATCGTTTTCCCATGACCCGCGGAACCCGCAAGGCGATCCCGAGCCTTCGCCGCCGCCCGGCCCGTTCGCGGTGGTATCTTACGGCTTCCAGGCGTCCGAGCCGCGCCGGCGCTTCGGGCCGGTTGCCTCTTGCGACGGGCCGCGACGTCGGGGATACTAGGGTTTCCCACATGGAAACGACGTCGCTAAGCCTTCTGGTTCGTCTGCGTCAACCGCGCGAGCAGGCCGCGTGGGAGCGCTTCGTCCAACTCTATTCCCCCCTGCTCACCGCCTGGGCTCACAAACTCGGCCAGTTCGGCCCGGAGGCGGACGACCTGGTGCAGGACGTCTTCACGCTCCTCGTCCGGAAACTGCCCGAATTCCGCCACGACCCGGACAAGCGCTTCCGCGCCTGGCTGTGGACGGTCACCGCCAACAAGTGCCGCGAGCGTCACCGCCGCCGCCAGGCGAACGGGACCGGCGGCGAGGACAACGTCCTCGCGGAACTGGCCGTCGCCGACGACACGACGGCGGTCGACGAGGCGGAGTACCGCGACTATCTCGTCCAGCGCGCCCTCCAACTCATGCAGTCGGAGTTCCGGCCGGAGACGTGGAAGGCGTTCTGGGAGTGTACCGTCAACGGCCGGCCGGCGGCGGAGGTGGCGCCCGAACTCGGCCTGAGCGAGAACGCCGTCTACCTCGCCAAGGGGCGCGTGCTGCGCCGCCTGCGCCAGGAACTCGACGGCCTGCTCGATTGACCCGCCGGACATTTTTCTTCTCCCGCGCGACAGGTTGCGGGCGCCGCGCGCATACACCCTTCCAGAGGCGGACGAGCCCGCGGACGAACGGGGCTCCGAGACCCCGATATGCGAGGCACTCATGGCCGGCATCTTTCCCTGTCCCGACCCCCGCGACTTGCAGCGCCTGCTGCTCGGCTGGGTCACCGACGCCGAGGCGGAGTCGCTGGAACAGCACTGTGACGTCTGCCCCGACTGCCTCGAAACGATGCGCTCGCTGGAGGCCGACGACGCCCTGGTGGCGGCGGTCCGCGTCGGCGAAGGGGCGCCGCTCGCGCCGCTCGAAGAGGTCAACACGAAGTTGCTCGAACGGATCTACGGCCTGGGCGTCTTCCTCTCCCCCGCGCCGGAGGCCGCGCCGCCGGCGACGCTCCCCGGCTACGAGATCCACGAAAAACTCGGCAGCGGCGGCATGGGTGTCGTCTACAAGGCGACGCAACTGCGCCCGCGCCGGCTCGTCGCCCTGAAGCTGCTGCGCGGCGGGTCGGAGGTCGACCGCGACGAGTTGGCACGCTTCCGCGCCGAGGCGGAATTGGCCGCCCGGTTGGAGCACCCGAACATCATCCGCGTTTACGAGGTCGGCGAGTGGCGGGCGACGGACCTGAGCCCGGCGCTCCCCTACTTCGCGATGGAGTACGTCGAGGGCGGCAGCCTGGCCGACCGGCTCGCGGTCGCGACCCTCGGCGCGAGCGACGCCGCCCGGCTCGTCGAGGCGCTGAACAGCAGGAAGACGCCCTGGCGTTCTTCCTCAAGGCGGCCGGGCAAGAGGGTGTCGACCCGGAAGTCCGCGCCGACGTGGCGATGGCCTCTCTGAAGGCCGGCTGGCTCCAGCAGGGCCTCGGCCGCGCGGACGCGGCGAAGGGTAACCTCGAACGAGCCCGCGACCTCTACGCCGCCCTCGCGGACGAATTCGCGGACCGGCCGCGGTATCGTTCGCAACTCGCCCTCTGCTGGAGTACGCTGGGCCACTGTCGCGCGCACGGGGACGAGCAACTGCGGTGTTTTCGGGAAGGGCTGCGGCTGTGCGAAGACCTCGTGCGCGACCACCCGGACGAGCCGGAGTTCGAGAGCGAATTGGCCCGCAGCCATCATGACCTCGGCGGCGCCGCCTACTTTCAAGGACGTCAGGCCGACGCCGAGGACCACTACCGCCGGGCGCTGGCCATCCGCGCGGAGATCGATCGGCGGCACCCGAACGACCGCGACAACCTCGCCTCGCTGGCCCAGGGGCAGGTCAATCTGAGCCTCGTGCTCCAGCAACAGCGGGGACGCCCGGCGGAGTGCCGGACGGCCCGCGACCAGGCCGAGGCCAGCCTGAAGCGCCTCGTCGCCGCCGACCCGTTCGACAGGACGAGTGCGAACTCGCTGGCCTTGCTCCGCGTCAACTGGGCCTACGTCCTGATCGCCGACAAGAAGGAGGACGAGGCCCTGGCCGACATGGCCGAGAACGTGAAGATGCTGACGCGGTTGTTCGAGTCCGAGCCGAATGATTCCAGTGTCCGCGACGGGTTGCGGCGGTCGCACGGCATGACGGCGACCGTCCTGGAGAACCAGAAACGCTACGCCGAGGAGGTCGCCCACCGGCGGCGCGTCGCCGACCTGGCCGAGCCGGGAGAAGAGGCCGGCGACCGAGCCTACGTGGCCTGGGCCCTGGCGCGAGCCGGCGACCACGCCCAGGCCGTCGCCGAGGCCGAAGCCGTCGCGGGCCTGAAGGGTCACAACCTGTTCTTCCACCTCGCCCAGACCTGCTCCCTCGCCGCGACCAAGGCGCGCGGCGACGCCGCCCTCTCCTCCGCCGACCGCGACGGCAAGGCGGAGGAGTACGCCGCCCTCGCCGTCCGCATGCTCGCCCGCTGCAAGGAGGCGGACCAGGCGGGCGGGAAAGCGGACTGGTTCGGGCGCCGAATCCGGGTCCTCGTCGACGAGTACCTGGCGCCCTTGCGTGACCGGGACGACTTCCGCCGCCTGGTCAACCCCTGATATCCCCCTGGAGAGATCGCCTTAGTTCCCTCGCCCCGCGTCCGGGGTGCGCGCCGCCGCCTGAACGCCGGCGCCAGCCTGACCGGGACCGGCCTGTTCCTCGTCGAGGGCGACGTCTTCGGCGGGCCGGAGGTGACGCTGAACGCCGACGTCACTGCCCCGGCCAACGTGGTCCTGCGCAACGGCGTCCTCGACGGCGCGGCGACGCTCACGATCCCGTCCGGCGTCACTTTCAACTGGATCGCCGGCGGCGCGGGCGGGGCGAGCATGACCGGCACGGGAACGACCGTCGTCAAGTCCGGGGCCGCCCTCATCATCGGCGGCGCCAACGGCAAGTCCCTGAGCAACCGCACGCTGAACAACTCCGGGACCGTGAACTTTGTCGATAAAGGCGTGTTCACCGTGGACGGCAACGCCAAGTTCAACAACCTCGCCGGCGCGACGTTTAACCTCCAGAATGACGTCGATTTCGGCACGTCCACCACCGCCGCCGTCAACAACGCCGGCACCCTCACCAAGAGCAGCCCGTCCGGCACGGGCAACACGACCTTGCCGGTCCCCCTCAACAACACCGGCCTCGTGCGCGTGAACAGCGGCAGCCTCACCCTGTCGCGCGGCGCGACCAGCATCGGTACGTTCAACCTCGTCGGCGGCGACCTGATCTCCGCCGGGTCCACGACCACATTCAACGCCGGCACGACGGTTACGGGGTCCGGCATTCTCCGCCTGACCGGCGGCACGCTCCTGGTCAACGGCAACGTGTCGCTGCCGAAGTACGTCCAGAGCGGCGGCACCGTGGACGGGCCGGGCACGTTGACCTTTGCCGGCTCCGCCGCCTGGACCGGCGGAGACCTTGTGGGGCCGGGCACGACCGCCGTGGCCGCGGGCACTACGCTATCCATCTTTAGAAGCTCTGAAAAGTCTCTGGTCTCGTCGCACGTCCTCAACAATTTCGGCACCGTAACGCTCACCGGCACCGGCCCGCTGGGCCTCAACATCGGCGCCGTCCTGGCCAACCGGGCGGGCGCCCTGTTCGACATCCAGTCCGACGTCCTGCTGGGCGGCGCCGGCGCCCGCGTGGTCAACGAAGGGACGTTCCAGAAATCCGCCGGCGTCGGGACGAGTCTGGTCAACCACGCCTTCGCGAACAGCGGCACGCTCTGCGTGAAGGCGGGGACGCTATCCCTCGGTGGCGGACTCACCCAGACGGCCGGCACCACCCTCGTCGCCGCCGGCGCGACGCTCGACGCGAGGTCGGGCGTCGTCTTGCTCGGCGGGGTTCTCACGGGGACCGGACTCGTGCATGGCGACGTCACCAACGGCGCGACCCTCAACCCCGGTTCGCCGCTCGGCACCCTCACCGTCGACGGCAAATACACGCAGACTGCGGCCGGCGTCCTGAACCTCGAAGTGGGCGGCACCGCCTCGACGCCTTGCTCTCCGCCACGGCCTACACGCTCGCCGCCGCCCCGCAGAACCCCGGCACGCTGCAACTGAGTAGTTCCGCCGTCACCGTCTCCGAAAAGACGATCCGGTTCACGCTCACCGTCACGCGCACGGGCGGCAGTGACGGCCCGGTGTCAATCGCCTACGCGACGAGCGACGGCACCGCCACCGCCGCGACCCTCGACTACGTCCCGATGTCCGGCACGCTGTCGTGGGCGGCGGGCGACACCGCGCCGAAGACCATCGTCCTCTACGTCCTGCCCGACAGCGTCGCGGAGCCCAACGAAACCTTCTTCCTCACCCTGAGCAATCCGAGCGGCGGCGCCACTCTCGGCGCGACCGCCGCCACCAAGGTAACGATCACCGACGGTCCGTAAACCTGACGATGGCGGCCTCGGGCCGGGGCGGCGATACAATGAACGCCGTCGCCCCGGCCCGAGGCCCGTGCCATGACTCTCCTCGCCACCGACCCGCTTTTCCTGAAGCACGACACCGGCCGTCATCCCGAGTGCGCCGACCGCCTGCGCTCCGTGACGGCGCGCCTCGACAAGGCCGGCCTGCCGAAGCAATGCACCGCCGGCTCCTGCAAGCCGCTCGCCGAGGAGGCCGTCGCCAAGGTCCACGACCCGCGCGTGCTGATGCGGGCCAAGCAGTTGGCCCAACACGGCGGCGGGCGCCTCGACGCCGACACGGTCGTCAGCCCCGACTCCGTCGACGTCGCCCTCGCCGCCGCCGGCGCCTGCGTCGCCGCCGTCGACGCGGTGCTGAAGGGCGTCGAGGCCAACGCCCTGTGCCTCGTCCGCCCGCCGGGCCACCACGCCACGCTGGCGCAAAGCATGGGGTTTTGCCTCTTCAACAGCATCGCCCTGGCCGCCCGTCACGCGATGGCGGCGCACGGGCTGACGCGGCTGCTGATCGTCGACTGGGACGTCCACCACGGCAACGGCACGCAGGATATTTTCTACGAAGACGATCAAGTATTCTTCTTCAGCATCCACCGTTACGGCGCCGGCTTCTACCCCGGCACCGGCGCCGCCGACGAGACGGGCGCCGGCAAGGGCGTCGGCTTCACCCTCAACGTGCCGGTGCGCCACGGCACCGCGCGCAAGGACTACCACGCGCTGTTCACGGCGGCGCTGGAGAAGGCGGCGGACAAGATCAAGCCGGAATTGGTCCTGGTGAGCGCCGGCTTCGACGCTCACAAGGACGACCCCATCGGCTCGCTCGGCCTGGAAGTGGAGGACTTCGTCACGCTGACGAAGCAAGTGCTGGGCGTGGCGAAGACGCACGCGAAGGGGCGGCTGGTGAGTTGCCTGGAAGGCGGCTACAACCTCGACGCTCTGGCGGCGTCGGTGCAGGCTCATCTCGCAGGGCTGTTGGCGGCGACGTAAGCGCAACCCGCGCAGCGGGTGGAGCGCAACCCGGGGACAACGGCTGGGGCCAGGATCGTTCGTTGAACCCGCGTAGCGGGTGACGGATCGTAGCCCCGGGTGGAGCGCAACCCGCGCAGCGGGTGAAGCGCAACCCGGGGAATCCAGCCGGGGACGTGTGAATTGTATTGAACCCGCGTAGCGGGTGACGGATCGTAGCCCCGGGTGGAGCGCAACCCGCGCAGCGGGTGAAGCGCAACCCGGGGACATGCACGCGGAGTTGTCGTGAGTTGAACCCGCGGAGCGGGTGACGGAAATGGGACACGTCGCCGGTCTGTTCCCCCGGGTTGCGCGAGTACGCTCCACCCGGGGCTACGATCCGTCACCCGCTACGCGGGTTCAAGACACCAACACGCCCGCGTGGACGGCGCCGGAGATTTT
>JBBROG010000137.1:0-22623 GCA_038229635.1 Gemmatales bacterium | reverse complement strand
CGGAGCGGGTGACGGAAACGTGACACATCGTGGCTCCGTCACCCGCTCCGCGGGTTCAAAATACGATGACGTCCCCGGCCGTTGTCCCCGGGTTGCGCTGCACCCGCTACGCGGGTTGCGCTCCACCCGGGGCTACGATCCGCCGCCCGCTACGCGGGCTACCGAGGGTTCGCCAAACAGGGCCTAGTCCTCGGCCTCTCCGTCCGGGGAATACGTCGAGGAGGATCGTCCGCACATGACTGACACGCCGCTCGTCCTCGTCACGGGCTCCGCCGGCCGCATTGGCCGAGCCGTCGTCCAGGAGTTGAAGGCCCGCGGCCACTGTGTGCGCGGCTTCGACCGCGTGCCGACGCCCGGCGCCGACGAGGCGTTCGTCGGCGACATCACCGACGGCGCCCTCGTCCGCCGCGCCGCCGAGGGCGCCGCGGCGCTGGTCCACCTCGCCGCCACGCCGGACGACGACGACTTCCTGACGCGGCTGCTGCCCAACAACATCGTCGGCACCTACCACGTCGTCGAGGCGGCGCGCCTCGCCAAGGTGCGGCGCCTCGTGCTGGCGAGCAGCGGGCAGGTGGTCTGGTGGCAGCGCCTGACCGGCCCGCTGCCGATCGGCGCCGACGACCCGCCGACGCCGCGCGGCTGGTACGCCGCCGGCAAACTGTTCCTCGAAGCCGCCGGCCGCGTCGCCGCCGAGTCGCACGGTCAGAGCGTGATCGCCGTCCGCCTCGGCTGGTGTCCGCGCGGCGCCGACCACGTCGAGGAGCTGCGCCGCACCCCCTGGGGGCCGGACGTCTACCTCAGCCCCGGCGACGCGGGCCGCTTCTTCGCCTGCGCCGTCGAGGCGGCGGACACCTTCCGCTTCGCCGTCGTCTACGCCACCAGCCGGCCGGTACGCGACTGCCTCTACGACATGCGGCCGGCGAAGGAACTGCTCGGCTACGAGCCGCGCGACCAGTGGCCGGGCGGCGTGGAGGATCTGGCCTGAGACGCGCCCCCGCCGTTCGCGGCTTAACGGGGCTCAATACGCGAGACGCCACGCGATCCCATTATGCCCAAGCCTCCCTTCCTGTACCCTGAGTTGGCCGACGAGTTCGGCCTTGTGGCCGTCGGCGGCGACCTGCGCCCCGAGCGCCTCCTGGAGGCGTATGGCCGCGGCGTCTTCCCGTGGTACGACGAGGGTTCGCCCATCCTCTGGTGGTCGCCCGACCCGCGCGCCATCTTCGAGTTGGACGGGCTGCGCGTCTCGCGCCGCTTGCGGCGCACCCTGCGCTCGGGCAAGTTCCGCGTGACGGTTAACCGGGATTTCGCCGGCGTCATCCGCGGCTGTGCCGAGAGCCGCGTCGGCGGGACGTGGATCACGCCCGATATGATCGACGCTTACGAGCGGCTTCACCGGCTGGGGTACGCCCACAGCGTCGAGGCGTGGCACGGCGACGTCCTCGGCGGCGGCGTCTACGGGGTCGCGCTGGGTGGTTTCTTCGCGGGCGAGTCGATGTTCACGCGCGTCACCGACGGGTCGAAGGCGGCGCTGGCGGCGCTGGTCGAACGGCTGCGCGCGCGCGGCTTTCGGCTGTTCGACACCCAGTTTCGCACCGACCACACGACGCGCCTCGGGGCCGTCGAGATCCCGCGCGCCGACTACCTGGAGCGTCTGAAAGAGGCCATCGCCGTGGACGCGCACTTCGCCTGAAAGAGCGGTCAGACGTCCTCTTCCCAGACGGTGTGATACGCCCCGATCGCCTCGAAATACTCGACCAGGCGGCGGTAGAACGGGTCGGCGGCGAGCGTGGCGCTGTCGCCGACGACGACCAGCTTGCGCCGCGCCCGCGTCAGCGCCACGTTCGTGCGGCGCACGTCGGACAGGAAGCCGATCTCCCCTTTCGGGTTGGAGCGCACCAGCGAGATGACGACGGCCTCCTTCTCGCGCCCCTGGAAGCCGTCGACGCTATCGACCTCCACGCCCGGCACGCCGAGCCGCTCGCGAATCAGCCGCACCTGGGCGGCGTAGGGAGCGATCACCGCCACGTCGCGCGGCGCCACGCCGGCGTCGAGCAGCGCGCGCACCTTGCGACAAACCAACTCGGCTTCCTGGCGATTGAGCCGGCTCTCGCCGTCCGGCTCGCCGTCCTCGTCGTAGCCGGCGCCGGCGGTGTCGAGGAACAGCACCGGCTCCTCCGTCAGCGGACACGCCGTCACGCCGGGCAAGTCGGCGAGGCGGTGGTTTTCCACCGAGGGGTCGGCTTCGAGGCGAGCGTCGTACAATTCCAGGGACGAGAAGTCCATGATCGCCCGGTTCATGCGGTACTGCACGGTCAGCAGTCGCGTGACGGCGTCGCCGTGGCGGGCGACGAGGCGCTCCATCAGGCTGACGTCGAAGCCCTGCGCCGCCGCCTCGCGCGACAGGACCGTCGGCGGCAGCTGGCAGTGGTCGCCGGCCAGCACGACGCGCCGGCCGCGCGGCAGCGGGATCCAGCAGCCCGGCTCCGTACTCTGGCACGCCTCGTCGATCACCACCAGGTCGAACGTCCGGTCGCCGAGCAAATCCCCGTCGAGGCCCGTCGTCGTGGCGCAGAGGACCGAAGCGGTATCGAGGATGTGGCCGACCGCCATTTTCTCCAGGCGGCGGGCGTCGGCGAGGAGGGAGCGTGCCTCCTGGCGCATGTCGCGGCGGGCGCCGGGCTCGGGCTTGGCGCGCGTGAACTTGCCGGCCTTGCGGAACAGGGCGAACGCCTCCTTGGCGAGCTTGCGGGCGAGGCGGACGTCGTCGTGTTCTTCAACGAGCAGATCGAGGGCGTGGGAGCGCAGCTCGGGCAGGACGCGCGCCGGGTGGCCGAGGCGCACCGCCTTCTCGCCGAACGCGAGGAGCTTTTCGAGCATGTTGTCGACGGCGAGGTTGCTCGGGGCGCAGGCCAGCACCTTCTCGCCGCGGCGCACGGCGCGGCGGATCACCTCGACGACCGTCGTCGTCTTGCCGGTGCCGGGCGGGCCGTGGATGATCGCCAGATCCTCGGCGGCGAGGGCGAAGCGAGCTGCTTCCTGCTGCGACGGGTTGAGCGACGGGTCGAGAGGCGCGTCCTCGCCGGGCGGCCGGAACGACGGTGTCGTTTCGCCGAGGAGGACGTCGCGCAACTCGGCGAGGCGGTCGCGCTTGGCGGCGCGCGCCCGGTCGAGAGCGGCGCGCTGCCGGAGTCGAGACGCCTCGTCGCCGGCGACGTCGAGGCGGTAGGTCGTGTCCGCGTCGTCGGGCTCGTCGTTGAGGGCGACGCGCAGCCAGCGCTCGCGGCGCTCGCTGACGACGCCGCGCACGCCCTTGCCGGGGCGCCCTCCTTCGGCGGCGAGCAGCACGGGCGTGCCGACGCCGAGGCGCGTCCAGGGGAGCGGCTGTTCGGGGTTGCGCTTGCCGAGGGTGACGACCCAGCGGCCGCCGAGTCCGGCGAAAACGTCGCGTAAGACGAGCCCGGCGAGGCACTGGCCCGTCGCCTCGGCGTCGGCGGCGGAGAGGCGCTGCACGCGCTCCAGGGCGCGGCGCGCCTCGGCCTCCGATTCGAGCTCGAGGAGGCGCGCGAGCCGCTGGAAGTGCTCCTCATCGGCCGGCGGCATGAAGGGCTCCCAAGGAACTGACCCCGGACAGGAGTTTCAAGATCAGCTGCCCAGCAGCGGGGAGATCCTGAAGGAACGCAAGCCCCCTGCGGAGAATGACGTTCGATCACTGCGTCGTCCCCGTCCGAAGGCCAGCGTCCCCTGCAGTTTACCCTCACCGCGGCCCACGTCCAGCACCGGGCGTCATCGTGACTCCGCATCCAACTCCGCCTGAAGGATTACGGCGCCTGCCAGCCGTCGTCTTCGCCGCCTGCTGCGAGCGGCCTTTTTTTCGCCCTTGACACCGCCGGCGCGGCCGCTATTCTCCGCCGTCTTCCGTTGCGAGTCACGTCCGGTTACAGATCCCCGTTCGGGGGAGGAGGGGGAAGGATGCGCAAAGTTTGGTGGGCCGCTTCGCTGGCGTTCGGCCTGGCCCTGACGGGGTCAGCGTCAGCGCAGACGAACAACGGGTTCAGCACGCGGCAGCTGCAAAACGTGCCGGTCAACACGGCCGCGCACACCTCGCCCGGCTTCAGCGGGTCGAGTCTGACGAACTACCTGCCGTTCCTCTCGCGTTTCTCCGCCAAGTCGACCTTCGGGAGCAGCACCTTCCCGGGGCCCGACGGGATGCCGGGGAAGAACTACCTGATGTACTTCGGCTTCAGCCGCGCCCAGCCGATTAAGTAGGCGGGCCGCCGCACGCGGCTTCGCAAGAAAACGTGCGAGGCCGCGAGCGGCGTACCCCACGGAGGGCCGCCGCCGTGACCGACTCCGCCGTCCCGTCGCCGCCCGCCTGGGTCCGCAAGCGCGACGGCCGCCTCGTCCCGTTCGACGCCGACAAGATCAGCCGCTCCCTGTTCGCCGCCGCCGAAGACCTCGGCCGCCCCGACGCCTTCCTCGCCCGCGAGCTGACCGACGGCGTCGTCCACTTCCTCCCCGACGAGACCGAAGGAACCTCCCCCACGACCGACCAGATCGCCGACCTCGTCGCCAAGGTCGTGCGCGAACTCGGCCACCCGGCCCTGGCGCGGGCCTACGCCGAGCACGCCCGCCGGCGCACGCGCGGGCCGGCGGAGAAGGACCGCGCCCGCGCCGGCCGGCCGGCCGAGGTCGTCGTCCGCCTCGCGCCGGGGGAGTCGCCGGCGTCGGTCGTCGCGGCCTGCTTGCGCCAGTACACGCTGCGAAATGTCTTCACGCGCGACCTGACGGCCGCGCGGGACGACGGGTTCCTGACGCTCGCGGGACTCGAAGCCCCCTTGGAACTGGCCGGGCGCGTGCTGGACCTGACCGGGGCCGCGACGCTCCTGGAGCGCCTCCTCGAAGCGCGGCAACACACCGGAGAATTCGTCGCCCTCGACGGCATCGAGCATTTCCTCGCGCGGTCCGGCGCGTCCGCGGACGTTCTGGCGGCCGACTTCGTCCGCGAACTGCTTCTCGGCCTGGCCGCGACGGGCCTGCGTGCCGTCGTCAACCTGAACGCCGCCGCCGCGCCGCCGTGGGCCGACGACCTTGCGGACGGCCCGCTCTTCACCGGCCGGCGCCCCGCCGCCGACGCGACACGGCTGGCGGCGCTTGCCGACGCGCTGCTGGAAGCCCTCGCGCGCGACATACCGCCGCGCGCCGGGCCTCGCGTCGACTGGCACCTCGGCGAGCGCGATTTCGCGCCCGCTTCGGGCGAACGTCTGGCGCGCGCGGCCCGCCTGGCCGCGGAGAACGAGGGCGTGGCGATCGTCTTCGACCGGCCGCGCCGCCCGGTCGCCCTGGCCGAGGGCCTCGACCGCCGCCACGCCGCGGCGCTGCTCGTCGTCGGCCTGCACCTGCCGCGCCTGGCCGGGCAGCCGGACCTGAAGGCGTCGCCCGACCTGTTCGTGCAAAAGCTGGGCAGCCTCGCCCGCCTGGCGCTGAGTGCCGCCGCCCAAAAGCGGGAGTTCCTTCGCACCCGCGCCGCCGACCGGCCGGCGCTGGGGCGCGGCTTCCTGCTGGAGCGCGCCCGGCTGGTGGTGGCGCCGGTGGGGTTGGAGGCCGCCGTGCGTTCCCTGACCGGGCGCGGCCTGTGCGACGGCAAGGCGCCGGAGTTGGCGCGGCGAATCGTGTCGCGGCTGCGCGACGTGCTGCGCCAGGACGGCCGCGCCTGTCTCATCGACGCCGCCGTCGACGGCCCCGGCGGTTTCGCCTTCGAGAGATCCGCAAACGAATCTGTCCCGTCCGAAGGCGTCGCGGGCCTGACGGCCTGGGACGCCGCGGCCTCGGTGAAGGCGCAGCTGCGCGCGTCCGGGGTGCTGCACGGGCCGGCGGAAGGGGGCACCGCCGCGGTGCTGCTGGCCGAGGATCGCGCGCCGGGCGCCGGGCAGGCTGCGGAGTGGCTGCGGTGGGCCAGGGCTCAGACGGACGCGGTGCGCGTGCGCTTCGTGAGGCCGCCGCGGGCGTCCGGGCAGCTGTCTTTGCCGAACGCCGAGGCGGCGCGCGTGTAACGGCACCGCTTTACCGATTGCGGTCGGGCGGGCGCCGCAGTACACTTCCCATATCCCTGCCCCTCCCCCTGGCGGTTGGACGGGCGACCCTGACGTGGACAACATGGACACCACCCACCTGGACTCCGCCGCGCCGGCGCCCCGTGCGCCGTCCGACCCGCTGCAACAGGTTCGCAGCGTCGGCGACTACCGCATCCTGCGCCCGCTCGGCGAAGGCGGCATGGGCACGGTCTACCTCGGCTACGACGAGAAGCTGAAGCGGCAGGTCGCCGTCAAGGTGCTCGCCGACCACCTCGCCAGCAACCAGTCGTTCATCGACCGCTTCTACCGCGAGGCCAAGAGCGGCAGCCTCCTCAACCACCCGAACATCGTCCGCGGCCTCGGCGTCGGCCAGGACCGGGCGACCGGCCTGCATTACCTGGTCCTCGAATACGTCGACGGCCCCAACGCCCGCACGCTGCTCGACCGCCACACGCGCCTCACGGTCGGCGACGCGGTCCACGTCGCCCTCGACATCGCCCGCGCCCTGGAACATGCCCACTCGCGCAGCGTCGTCCACCGAGACATCAAGCCGGACAACATCCTCGTCACGCGCTCGGGCGTGGCCAAGCTCGCCGACATGGGCCTGGCCAAGCGCACCGACGAGGCCAGCCACCTGACGGCGGCGCGCCAGGGCTTCGGCACGCCGCACTACATGCCCTACGAGCAGGCCATCAACGCCAAGTACGCCGACGGCCGCAGCGACGTCTACGCCCTCGGCGCCACCCTGTACCACCTCGTCACCGGCGAGGTGCCGTTCTCGGGGGCGAACCACCTCGAAGTGGTCGAGAAGAAGAACCTGGGCGTGTTCCTGCCGGCGAGCGCGGTCAACCCCGCCGTGTCGCCGGTCCTCGACGAGATTATCGACAAGATGCTGGCGCGCGACCCGCGCGACCGCTACCAGACGGCGAGCGAGCTGATCATCGACCTGGAGCGCTCGCGCCTGGCGTCGCCGGTGCTGAGCTTCGCCGACGCGGACCTGGCGCTGCAAGACCCGGCGGCGCGCGCCTACCTGGCGGCCTCGACCGAGGCGACGCGGGCCGACCTGAGCGGCGTGGCCGCCACCGCCGACGCGGCGCCGGTCGTGCGGCCCGACCTGTGGTTCCTGCGCTACAAGGGCAAGGACGGGACGTGGCGCAAGGTGCGGGCGACGACGAAGCAGGTGGTCGACCGCCTGCGCCAGGGGAAGGTGCCGCCGGGGTTCGAGGCGTGCCGCGAAGACCAGGGCGACTTCCGCCTCCTCGCCGCATTCCCCGAGTTCCGCTCGCACCTGCCGAAGCGGCGCCCGGCGCCGCGCGCCCGGCCGCTTCCGCCCGCGGAAGACGAGAAGGTCGTGCCGGCGCCGCGGCGCCGGCTCTGGTGGCTGTTCGCCGGCGCCGCCGCTGCCCTCGTCGTCGCGGCGGGCGTGGTCTACTTCCTCGCGACGCGGGCGTGAGGGGCCATGATGGCCGACATCACCAACAAAAAGCTCCTCTACGCCAAGGGTCTGATGTTCCTGGCCGGCGGGTTCGCCCCTCACCCTAACCCCTCTCCCCAAAGGGGCGAGGGGCTTCCAGAACCGACGTCTCACTCCTTGGCGGGCAACTCCACGTCCAGCAGCTTGGCCCCGGCCAGCAGGAGCAGGCGCCGCCCCGCCGGGTGAACGAGGTACTGGCGAGGCTCCCCGCAGCTCAGCCGATACTCCTTCAGCTTGAGGCCCTTGTCGGTGAAGACGATCAGCTCGAACTCGTGGTTCTGCGTGTAGACCAATCCCGCCTTGGCGTCAAACCCGACGGCGAGGGGGTAGGCGCCTTGGCGGAGCGCGAACGACGGCCGATTCAGGTTCGTCACCGGGTAGACGTAGGTCGAGTACGACTCGATCTCCGGGTGGTCCTTGAGACCGCGATTGTTGCCGCCGCCCGAAGGCGCGCAGATCAAGGTGCCGTCGCCGCTCAGCGACGGGCCGTCGAAGCGGCCTTCGATGATCCACGGGCCGATCTCCTCGAAGGTCACGTCCTTGCCGTCGACGCGAAACCGGGCCAGTTGCCGGTCGCGGACGGTGAGGAGGTACTTGCCGTCCGGCGTCAGCAGCGGCGAGCCGAAACCGACGCCGCCCCGGACGTCGAAGTCGCGCGCGCCGTACTGGCGCACCGTCGCGCCGGTCTTCAGGTCGAGGACGTGCAAGCTGTCGCCCTGGTGGTTGACGGCGTAGGCGTAGGAGAGCGCCGGGGCCGAGAGCGTCCGCTTCACCGACGGCGCGTCCATCCTGGCCTTGACCTTGAACGTCTTGGCGTCGAGGAGCCAGACTTCCTGCAAGTCGGACACGGACAGCACCAGCCCTTCCGCCGAGGGCGACAGCCAACTCGCGCGGGCGCCGACGTCGAGGCGCAACTCCTCCTTGAATTGACCCATTTCGACGCGGCGAAGGACGCCGTTGCTCTCCAGGGCGTGGAAGGCTTTGCCGCCGTCGGCCCAGCACAGGCAGGTGAGGACGTCCTTGGCCGGGAGCTTGGACTCCATGACCGTCAGGCCGCCGGTCGTGCTGGCGGTGCCGAGGAGCGACTCGTTCGTCGCCCTGGCCGCGGGGCCGGGCTCGTTGAGGCGCGGCGGGCGGACGGAGGCCGGCGGCGGGGCGCCGCGCGACGGAGGCGCCGCGGCGACGGCGTCCTTGGCGAAGGTGACGCGGAACTTGGACGGGGCGGTGGTGACCGTCTTGCCGGCGCCGTTGACGTAGACCGCCTGGAACGAGTAGGTCACGGGGACTTTGTCGGTCCCGCTCAGGCGGAATGTGCCGCTCGCCTTCTGTCCGTCGAGTTTGAGGTCGTACTTCGTCCCGCCCGGCAGCGGCGGCCAGACGCCGTCGGCGCCGCGGCGGTAGCCGGCCGGCGGGGCGTCGGCGCGGACGTAATGGATCCCGAACGAGCGGATCTTGTTCGTCGGGTCGATGAGCGCCGCCTCGGCCGTCACGTCGGCGGAGCCGTCCTCGACGACGCGGTGGCGGATGCCGACGGCGCCGACGCGGCCGTCGAGCATCTTGGTCAGCTCGCCCGGCGGGATGGCGAGGCCGATGCGCGTGCCGACGATCCGGGCCACGGCGACGCCGACGAGGCGCCCGTCGCCGTCGACGATCGGCCCGCCGCTGTTGCCGGGGTTCAAGTCGCCGTCGATCTGCACCACCGCCGCCTCGTCGCGCTCGTCGAGGCGGATGCTCGACACCGTCCCCTTGCCCACCGTGATCGCCGGGTTGCCGCGCGTCACCGACAACGCCTCGCCGAACGGAAAGCCGAGGACCCAGACCGTCATCGTCTCGATCGGCTCGACCTCGCGGGTGATGTCGATGGGGCGGAACGAGTCCGGCACGTCCTCGACCTTGAGGACGGCCAGGTCGCGGTCCCCGTCGGTGGCGAGGACGTGGGCGGGAAGGACTTTCTCGTTCTTGGTCCCGCTGCCGAAGACGAGGGAGATTTTCGGCCTGAGGCGCAGGCTGGCGGGCGGGGTGACGACGTGGTCGTTGGTCACGACCAGGCCGGTGCGGCCGTCGAGCCGCATGAGGAACCCGGAGCCGGTCATGCCGAAGCGCCCGGCGTCGGCCTTGACGAAGACGGTGGCGCCCTTGAGGGCGCCGAGCCGCTCCGCCGTGAGCCGCGCGTCGCCGCCGGCGGGCGCCGCCTTGGGCCGGGCGGAGGGCGGTTTCTCCTCGGCCTTTGGCGCGGGCGGGTCGGCCGGAGGCGTCGGGTTGGCGGCCGGGATTGCCGTCGTCGGCGGGACCACGGGAGCCGTCGGGAGTCGGACGGGCTCTCCGGCGCCGGGCGCGGCATCGACGGAGAGCGGCGCGGGGACAGGCACCTCGGGAACCGGGTCGGCAGGGTCGCCGGCTTGGGGGAGTGGCTCAGCCCGACGCGACGGCGGCGCGGGCGGCTCCGCCGGGGCGACGGCGACGGCGGCGGGGTCCGGCAGCGCGGACGGCGTCTCGACGGCGGCGGTCGCCGCGCGCGTGAGCCACCAAAGGCCGGCGGCGCCGGCTCCCATCAGCCCCAGAACGCCAACCGCAATAGCGCCTAGTAAAAGAAGGATTTTCGGGGACGTTTTTCGGCCGGCGGGCGGTCGCGTCGGACGCGGGGCCGCCTCTCCGGGCCTGTCGACACGGCGTCGGGCCGGCGCGGGTGGCTCACTCGGCTTGATAGGCTTAGAAACCGCCGGGGCCGGCGGCCGCGCGGGACGACTCGGGGCGGCCGGCTTCGTCTCGGCCGCGCGGGGCGGCGCCGCGGTCTGGAAGACGGTGCGACAGTGAGGACAGCGTGCCTTCTGGCCGAGCGACGCCTCGGGAAGGTTGAGGAACGCCTGACAGCCGGGGCAGCGGAGGCGAAACATCATGGCGCGGGCTCACGACGAGAGGGAGGAGACGACCTGCTGACGGTGGGTTGAGCGTAAAGCCGGGCGCGAGCCGTGTCAACATTTTCCCGAGCCGGCTTACCTTCGATTGTGGGGCATCAATGCGCGGGAACCGCTTCACGGCCAGGACTCCAGCCGCGCGACGACCTGGGCAAGGCGACTCGTCACACGGCCGATGTCCTCGAATACTCGCCGCTCGTGGTAGAGCCAGAGCAGCCAGTTGGCGGCGGTGAGGACGACACCGGTTCGGTCGAGGAGGTGGGCAAGTCCCTCCTCTTCCGGACCGAAGGGACGCAGGAGGGCGTAAGCGTCCAGGCCGACGCGCCACACTGCCGTGTCGTCGCCGCGCAGGCTGCCAAGAAAGCGGGCCAGATCGGTCGCCGGGTGGTCGACCTTCACCGCGCCGTAGTCGAGCAGGGCGGAGACGCGCCCCTCCGCGAAGAGGACGTGCGCGTGCCAGACGTCGCACAGGCACGGGTGCAGCGACAACTCGCGCTCGACCCACGGCGCCAGCAGCGTCGGCACGCGCTCGACCCGCGCGGGGAGCAGGTGCCAGAGGCGTTCCGCCGGCGCGGCGAAAGAGTCGGCGGGGTGGAAATTGGGCCGCCAGCCGGAGCGCACCAGGCGCCGCCATTCCTCGGCTCGCTTCAGGCGACGCGCCACGGCCGGACAGGGGCCGCGCGCCGGTGCCAGCCGCGCCCAGACGTCGTGCAACTGAGCCAGGGCGCGGCAGGCGGCGGACACGCGCGCGGGAGACGGGTCGTTCTCCAGTTCGGCGCGGCCGGGCATCCACGGCGTCAACTCCCAGAGGCGGCCGGCGCGAGCGACGAAGGTTGTACCGTCGGCGAAGGCCAAAGGCGCGGGGACGAATGACAGGCCGGCGCGGCGGGCGACCGCCATGAGGTCATGGATGCGGCGGAGGCGCTCGGGAGAGGGGTCGTCGGGCGGCCAGGCGCGCAGGCAGAACGACGCCTCCGCGGTGACGACGCGCCAGAGGCGGGCGCCGCTGAAACCGCCGTGATTGCCGAGCGGTTCCGGCACGCCCGACGCGGCGGCCGGGGAGAGGGCGATCACCGCCCGCGCCGCGCTGTCGAGGGGGGATGGGTACATGGTTCGAGGGCCGCTCGCGGCTTCGCACTTTGCGAAGCCGCGAGCGGCCTGTTGTCACCGCTCCGCGCGCTCCCGCGCCAGGCGCGGCACCGCCTCCTGCGCCGACCGCAGCAGCGGCCACGGGTAGACGCCCAGCGCCACCGTCGCCAGCGCGCACAGGCAGACCGCCGCCAGGGCCGGCCAACCGCGCCGCCCCTCCACGGGCCGCACCGGGTTGCGCAGGTACATCGCCGCCAGGACGCGCAAATAGTACCACGCCCCGACCGCCGCGTTGAGGGCGCCGATCAGGCCGAGGAGGCGGAACAGCCGCGCTTGCTCCAGCATCGCGGCGTCGGCCCCGCTGTCGGCTCGCAGTGCCATCGCGCCGAGGAACAGCAGCAGCTTGCCGGCGAAGCCGCCCGTCAGCGGGATGCCGATCAGGCTCAGCAGGAACACCGCCATCAGCAGCGCTACCCCTGGTCGGTCGCGGCTCAGCCCGGCGAGGTCGTCGACCGTCTCGACCGGCCGTTGCGGCGTGTGCAGATACGCAATGACCGCGAAGGCGCCGAGGGTCATGGCGCCGTAGGCCGCCAGGTAGAACAGCACCGCCTCGACGCCGCCGGCCACGGGCGCCTTGCCCTCGGAGAGGTAGGGCGCCACCGCCAGGCCGATGAGCATGTAGCCCGCGTGCGCCACGCCCGAATAAGCGAGTAACCGCTTCAAGTTATCCTGCAACAGGGCCAGCACGTTGCCGAGCGTCATCGTCGCCGCCGCCAGGATCCAGAAAAGCGTCGACACCTGCGGCCCGAGGACAAGGCCCGGCGACACGCGGCTCAGCGCCAGGTCTTCCAGGATGAGGGCCTGCGGCGCGAAGCCGAGGACGCGCACCAGGGCAACGAAGCCGGCGACCTTCGGCACGAAGGCGAGCAGCGCCGCCGCGCCCGTCGACGTCCCCTGGTAGACGTCCGGCGCGTAGAAGTGGAACGGCACCGCCGTGATGCGGAAGCCGAGCCCCGCGACGACCATCACCAGCGCCACCAGTCCGACCGCCGGCACGCCGCCCTGGCCGGCGCTCGCCAGCGCCTGCACCAGCGCCGGCAGGTTCGTCGTCCCCGTAAGACCGTAAAGGTAGCTGAAGCCGAAAAGCAACAGGCCCGACGAGAAGATACTCAGCAGGAAGTACTTCATCGCCGCCTCCTGCGAGGCGTTATCGTGCTTCGGGAGGTAGAGGAGTACATACGTCGGGATGGAGATCATCTCCAGCGCCAGGAAGAGCGTAATCAGCTCGTTGGCGGAGCCGACGAGGGCGGTGCCGGCGACGATGACGAGCAGGCAGGCGAAGTATTCGGCCGCCTGGCGGTCGGGGACTTCGTGCCAGCTCAGCAGCACCAGCAGCGCCCCGCCGACGAAGGCGAGGACTTTCACCAGGAGCGCCAGGTGGTCGATCAGGACCGGGCTGGCGAACAGCGCCGCCTGGGTCGGCGGCTCCGAACGCGGCCCGAGCCACGCCGCCAGCGCCGCCGCGGCGAGGGCGACCAGCGCCGCCGTCGCCCAGACGTCGCGGCCGGCCTTGACGGTGGCGCCGAGAAACAGGACGCACGCCGCTGCGACGAGGATCACCTCGGGCAGGACGAGCGGCACCCAGCCGGTCAAAGCCTGTAGCGTATCCGGGTTCACCGCTTTTCCTCCCCGGCGGCCAGCGCCGCCCGTTCCGCCGCGGCCGCGTTGCCCGCCTCGATCATCCGCGCCCGCTCGCGGGCGTCGTCGGCGATGCCGGCGACGACCTTCAAATCCCGACTCGCCACGTCGAAGAACGGCTGCGGGTAGACGCCCAGCAGCACGCACAGGATTCCGATGGGCGCCAGCGCCGCCAACTCGCGGCCGTTGAGGTCGCCGACCGGGCCGTGCCCCTCGTGGGGCGGCTCCTTCAGCGGGCCGAAGAAGACACGCCGCAGCATCGTCATCAGATACCAGGCGCCGAGGACGACGCCGGTGGCGCCGAGGGCGGTCAGCGTCGCCATCGCCGCCGGCGTCAGGCCGGGGGCGGTCGCCTTGGCGATGCCCATGAGCGAGAAGACCTCGCCCCAGAAGCCGTTGAGCCCCGGCAGGCCGGCGCTCGACAGGCACACGAAGACCATCGCCACGCCGAGAAGTTTCAATTTCGCCGCCATGCCGCCGTAGTCGGCCATCTCGCGCGTGTGGTAGCGCTCGTACAACATGCCGACCAGGAGGAATAGCCCGCCGGTCGACAGGCCGTGGTTGACCATCTGCACCAGGCTGCCGGCCAGGCCGACCTCGTTGAGGGCGAACATGCCGAGCATACAGATGCCGAGGTGGCTGACCGAGCTGTAGGCGACGAGCTTCTTGATGTCGCTCTGGGCCAGCGCACAAAAGGCGCCGTAAATGACGCCAATGACCGCCAGCGTGCCGACGAGCGGCACGCCGAGGCTCAGCGCCGCGTCGGGGGCGAGCGGCACGCACAGGCGCAGGAAGCCGTAGGTGCCGATCTTCAGCAGCACGCCGGCGAGCAGGACGCTGCCCGCCGTCGGCGCCTCGACGTGGGCCAGCGGCAGCCAGGTGTGCAAGGGCACCAGCGGCACCTTGACCGCGAAGCCGGCCATGAGCGCGAGGAAGACGTAGACCTGCACCGTCCGCCAGTAGCCGAGTTCCGCCGCCGTGCCCGTCGCGAGCCGCTCCTGCACCGACTGCACCAGGCGCGGGATCGAGAACGTCAGCTCCTTTTCGGGGCTGTTATAGTAGCAGACGAGGACGACGCCGAGGACGCCGAGGAGCGTGACGAGGCTGCCGGTCAGGGTGTAAATGAAAAACTTCTGGGCGGCGTGGCGTCGGTTCGAGCCGCCCCAGATGCCGATGAGGAAGAACAGCGGCACCAGTGTCAGCTCGAAAAAGACGTAAAAGAGGACGATGTCGAACGCGAAGAAGACGCCGATCATGCCGACTTGCAGGAGCAGCAGCCAGGCGTAGAACTCGTTGACGCGCTCGGTGATCGCCGCCCAGGAGACGAGGACGGCGGGCACCATGAGGACCGCCGTGAGCAGGGCGAGCCAGACGCTCAGGCCGTCGACGCCGACGAAGAACTGGACGCCGGGGCCGTTGCCGAGCGGCAGAAGGCTGACGGCGGTCGCGAGGCGCGGGTCGAAGGTCCGCGCCGGCGCGTCCGGGTTCGGGGCGAGCGATGCGAACTGAACGGCGACGGTGAGGACGAGGGCCAGCGTCACAAGCGTCGCGGCGAGGGCGACGGCGCGGACGGCCGGGCCGCGGCGCGGGCCGAGAGCCGCCGCCAGGGCCGCGCCGACGGCGGGGACGGCGAGCGACAAGGGGATCAGAGAGGAAAACAGGTCGTTCATTTCGATCTTGATCCGGGTCGTAGGTCAGGATTCCGATCCTGACAATGTTAAAGAGTGTCAGGATCGGAATCCTGACCTACGGGTCACATCTGCCACAGCAGCACCAGCAGGAACACCGTCAGGCTCAGGACCATCGCCAGCGCGTAGAACTGCACCAGCCCGTTCTGCACCGGCCGGTACAGCAGCCCGAACAGCCGCGGCACCTGCCCGACGAGGTCGACGAGCCCGTCGATGACCGCCGCATCGACGATCCGGCAGAAGTCGGCGAAGCCTTGCAGCGGCTTGACGATTAATGCACTGTACAACTCGTCGATGTGGAACTTGTTCAGCGACAGCTGGTACAGCAGCGGCACGCCCTCCGCGATTTTCTTCACGGTGCAGACGCGCACCGCGTAGAGATACCAGGCGCCGCCGATGCCCGCCAAAGCGACGAGGCCGCTGAGGACCATCAGGTTCAGGTCCATGCCGTGTTCGTGCAGTCCTTCCAGCCCGCGCGTGTGTTCGGTGAGCGTCGAGCCGAACAGATGGCCGAACGGCTCGACCCAGCCGGCGGCGACGGCGCCGACGGCGAGGACCGCGAGCGGCACCGTCATGACGCGCGGCGACTCGTGGGCGTGGTGGCCGGCCTCCTCGGGGACGCGCTCCTCGCCCTCGAACGTCATCAGGTAGGCGCGCGTCGCGTAGAAGGCGGTGAGCGCCGCCGTCACCAGGCCGCCGACGAAAAGGACCATGTACCAGGTCGCGTAAGGGCCGTCTTCGAGGGCTCGCCCCAGGGCGCCGTGCAGGATGTCGTCCTTGCTCCAGAAGCCGGACAGGAGCGGGAAGCCGGCGAGGGCGAGGGCGCCGGCCAGGAAGGTCGCCCGCGTCCACGGCATGATTCTTTTCAGACCGCCGAAGCGGCGCATGTCGATGACGCCGCCCATCGCGTGCATGACGCTGCCGGCGGCGAGGAAGAGCAGCGCCTTGAAGAAGGCGTGCGTGAACAGGTGGAAGACGCCGGCCGTCACGGCGCCGCTGCCAAGGCCGAGGAACATGTAGCCGAGCTGGCTGATCGTCGAATAAGCGAGAACGCGCTTCAAATCGTTCTGCGTCAGCGCGATCAGCGCCCCCAAAAGGGCGGTAAAGCCGCCGATGACGGCGACGACGAGCTGCACGCCCGGCACCTGGAAGAACAGCGCCGAGCAGCGGGCGACGAGGTAGACGCCGGCCGTCACCATCGTCGCGGCGTGGATGAGGGCGCTGACGGGCGTCGGGCCTTCCATCGCGTCGGGGAGCCAGACGTGCAGCGGGAACTGCGCCGACTTGCCGACGGCGCCGCAGAAGAGCAGCAGGCAGGCGCCGCCGACGAGGTACGGGTCGGCGCCCTGCATCCCGGCGAAGACGCCGTCGTAGTCGAGCCGCCCCGTCTTGACCCACAAGAGGATGATGCCCAGCAAGAGGCCCATGTCGCCGAGGCGCGTCACCAGGAACGCCTTGCGGGCGGCGGCGGCGGCGGCCGGCTTCTCGAACCAGAAGCCGATGAGGAGATAGCTGCACAGGCCGACGCCTTCCCAGCCGGCGTAAAGGACAAGGAAGTTATTGGCGAGGACCAAAGTCGTCATGGCGGCGATGAACAGCGACACCACCGCGAAGAAGCGCGGGGTGCCGGGGTCGCCGTGCATGTAGCCCGCCGCGAAGACCGCGATGAGCGTGCCGACGAACGTGACCGTCACCAGCATGATCGCCGAGAGGCCGTCGGCGCGGAGCGTAAAGCCGAGGTCGACGTCGCCGACCTTCGCCCAGGTGTAATACTTCGCGCCCTCGGCCACCCCCTCGCCGTCGCGCACGGCGAACAGCACGAAGAACGACAGCAGGCACGAGAGGACGAGGGCGACGACGCAGGGCAGGTGACTCTTCGCGCCCAGGAATTTCGGCCCGAGGAAGGCGATCAGGGCGGCGGCGGCCAGCGGCAGCGCGGGGATCAGCCAGAGGGTATTAGCGACGTCAAACATGGCTGGTCTCCTCGCGGCGCCGCGGCTCCACCCCGGACGGCGTCAACTGCGGCAGCGGCGCCTCGGCCGGGGGCGGCGGCAGCGGCTCCTCGTCGAGCGTCGGCTCCTGCCCCGCCTCGCGCAGGTCCTGCCACAGGCTGACGTCGAGCGAGCCCTTGCTCCGATACAGCAGCAGGATCAGCGCCAGGGCGACGGCCGCCTCGCACGCCGCCACGGTGATGATGAACAGCGTGAACGTCTGCCCCACGAGGTTGCCGCGGTAGCGGGCGAAGGCGACGAGGTTGATCGCGACCGCCTGCAGCATCATCTCCGCCGACAGGAACATGACGATCAAGTTGCGCCGCGCCAGGAAGCCGATCATCCCGAGGCAGAAGAGGACGGCGCCGACGGCGAGATAGTGGTGTAAGGGAATCGGGTTCATGCGTTTCTCTCCCCGCGGCGGTGGGCGATGGCGATGGCGCCGACGGTCGCCACCAGGAGCAGCGTGCCGGCCAGCTCGACGGCGAGCAGGTGGTCGGTGAACAGGGCGCGGCCGAGGTAGGCGGTGTTCTCCGCCGGCAGCTTCGGCCGCCCGGTCGCTTCGTCGCGGCGCAGGGCGGCGGCCGGCCTGGCGTCGTCGCCGAGCGACGGGTAGAGAGCCAGGTTGGCGGGCGGGCCGCTCAGGGACGACATCGGCCTGTCGCTCCGCGGTTGGAGGACGGCGAACGATTCGCGGGCGCGGAGGGCGACCTTTTCCAGATCCGCGAAGACGGCACGGGCCTTATCGGCGTCGTCCTTCTGCCGGGCGTCGAGCCAGACCGACTGGAGGTTGAGCGCCTCGTCGGCGAGCTTCTGGGAGACGCTGCGCACCTCCGGCTCGGCGCCGACGTCAACCTTCTCCTGCTCCTTCAGGACCGCCTTACGGAAGCCGGTGAAAAACGCCTGATTCCCTTCGTCGACGTCGCCGAGGACGTCCGACATCTCCTTGACACTGGCGGCGTCCTTCGCCCGCCGCGTCGTCGCGAGCAGGCCGTCGAGGTCGTCGGTGCCGTAGCTGAGGTTCAAGACGTAGAGCAGCGATCCGAGAAGAATGAATCCCGTGACGGCGGCGAGGAGCGGCTCGCGCGAGCGGCGGTCGGCGTCGGAGACGCCCGACTGCTGCGCGAGCATGAGGACGAACAGGAAGGTGACGATGATGGCGCCGGCGTAGATGATGATCGTCGTCGCCATGAGGAACGGCGCCGCCTGGAGCAGGAACAGGCCGCAGGTCGACAGGACGACGAGGGCGAACGACAGGGCGGCGCGGGCCGGGTTGCTCTGCGTCACCAGCAGCCCGCCGGCGACGACGGCGATGCCGGAGAAGGCGTAGAAGAGGATCACTTCCGGCGTGGCGACGTTCGCGCGGACGATCAGGACGCCGGCGAGGAGGAGCGTCAATCCCGCCAGGGCGGCTCCGGCGCGGACGCTGTTGCGCGGCCGCGGCAGCAGCAGGTAGACGGCGGCCAGGCCGAGCGCCGCCACGAGCGTGACGGGGCCGTTGTCTACCAGCAGGAAGCGAATAAAGCGGGTCAAATTAGCGATCATGCAAGTCTCCGACCCTCCCGCGCTCGCGCTTCGGGTTGGTCATGCTCTTGTCAGGACACCGTGCCCGTCGACGACGGCGGGATGCCGCCCGGCTGCGCCGGCTCCGACGCCACGCCGAGCTTGCCGCCGTGCGTCCGCACCGGGTCGGTGCCGGCCTTCACCGTCTCGTCGAAGACGCTGAGGAGCTTCTCCTTGTCGAACATCATCTCCTCGCGGGAGAAGCCGGTGAGGTCGAAGAGCGTCGTCAGCTCGATCGCGTCGACCGGGCACGCCTGCTCGCACATGCCGCAGTAGATGCAGCGGAGTTCGTCGATGACGAACGTCTCCGGATACTTCTCGCGGTCCTTCCAGTCGGCCGGCGCGGGCGCCGCGACGATGTCGATGCAGTGGGCCGGGCACGCCGTCGAACACATGTAGCAGGCGACGCACTTGACGCGGCCCGCCTCGTCGCGGTTGAGGCGGTGGACGCCGCGGTAGTTCGGCGGCATCGTCGGCCGCTCCTCGGGGAACTGGACGGTGACCTCCTTGCCCGCGAGCGTCTTGACGAGGTGCTTCCCCGTCGTCAACAGGCCCGACACGACGGCCGGCAGGTACAGCTGCTCGAAGAGGTTCAGGCGCGGCTCCTCGATCCATTTCACGTCGGCCTCGGCGATGGGCATGGGAATCTCCTCGTGAAGTTAGCGCGCCGCCGTCTCGGCCGGCACCCGCGTCGGGCCGGCGAGGTTGAGCGGCCTTCGGTTCCGCGGTTGCAGGAGCGTCAGCGCCCCCGTGAGCAGGAGCAGCAGGACCGACACGCCGAACAGTATTCCCGCCTGCACCCCGTTCGACCAGCCATTCGTGTCGGCGAGGTGGCGCACGACCATGACCGCGAGCAGGTTGGCCAGCGCCAGCGGGATCAGCACCTTCCAGGCGAGGCCCATCAGCTGGTCGAAGCGGAAGCGCGGGATCGTCCAGCGGACGAGCATGAAGAGTAAAATCATCACGAACATCTTCGCGGCGAAGACGAGCAATTTCACGACCCACGCCGACTCGGCCGTCGCCAGCCACGGGAACTGCCAGCCGCCGAAGAACAGGATCATGAGCAGGAAGCTCGTCGTAATCATGTGCGTGTACTCGCCGAGGAAGAACAGCGCGAACTTCATGGCGCTGTACTCGGTGTGGTAGCCGCCGACGAGTTCCTGTTCGGCCTCGGGCAGGTCGAACGGCAGGCGGTTGCACTCGGCGAAGATGCTCGTGAGGAACAATAGGCACGCCAGCGGCTGGGAGAAGAAGTTCCAGCCGTGCGCCAGCTGGTGGCCGATGATGCGTTCGAGGTTCAGCGAGCCGCTGAGGATGACGACGCCGAGGACCGACATGCCCATCGGGATCTCGTAACTGATGATCTGGGCGCTCGAGCGCAGCGAGCCCATGAGGCTGTACTTGTTGTTCGACGACCAGCCGCCGAGGATGATGCCGTAGACCGCCAGGCTCGACACCGCGAAGTTGAAGACCATGCCGATGTCGACGTGCGGGGCAAGGACGGCCTCGTAGGTCCGGTTGTACTGCTCGACCTGTTCCTGGAATTGGGGCGTGTAGGAGGAACTTTCCTCGGCGGTCGTTTGCGGCCAGGCGGTCTGTGGCGGCGTCGTGGTCGGGCCGAAGGGGACGACGGCGAAAGCGAGCAGGGCCGTGCCGACGGCGACGGCCGGGGCGAGCAGGAAGAAGACGCGGTCGACGTGGTCGGGGATGATGTCCTCCTTGAGGAGGAATTTGATCCCGTCGGCGATGGGCTGCAGCAGGCCGAGCGGCCCGACGCGGTTGGGACCGATGCGGTCCTGCACCCACGCCGCCGTCTTGCGCTCCAGGAGGATCAGGTAGGCGCACGTCCCCTGGAGCGCGCCGAAGGCGGCGGCGATCGTGAGCAGCGTCCACCAGGGATGGAGTTCGTAGTTCATCGCTTATCCGCCCTTCGCCCCGCCCAGCGTCACGCCGTACTCGCCGAGGTCGCCCGCCTCCAGCGGCCGGAAGTACGGCACCTCCGCCGCCAGCTCCTTGCGCAGGGTCGGCGCGTGCGCCAGGCCGCGCCGCTGCAACAGGTCGAGGAACACCTGCCCGTCGGTGCGGCACTCGCCCGGCGGCGTCGCGCCCCAGCGCACCGCCTGCGCCAGCCCGGCATGGTTGACGAACGTCCCGTCCTTCTCGGCGAAGCTGACCGCCGGCAGGACGTACTTCGCCCGCTCCGTCGCCGCCGACGCGAACAGGTCCTGCACCACGAGCAGCGGCACGTTCTCCAGCGATTTCGCCTGCTCTTCGCCCAACCAGTGCCACCCCTCGCGCGGCGGGTAGCCGGCGGCAAGGTACAGCGCCTGCACGCGCCCTTCGGCGGCGTCTCTCAGCACGTCGTCAAAGGGAATCACGTCGCCCTGGAAGTGGCGCAGCACCGCCTCGACGCCGAGTCGATTCGGACATTTCTCCGCGCGGATGGTGAACTTGACGGGCTGCGTCGGCCGGCCGCGGCGGTCCTTCGGGTAGGTGTCGTCCTCGCCGACCACCGGCACCGGGCCGAGCGCCAGCCGCACATCGCCGGAGAGCCCCTTGAGGAACTTGGCGAGCAGGTAAGCCTCTTCGCAGGTCTGGAACGGCGACAGAACGCCAACGACGCCGGTGCCGTCGCGCCGCGCCGCCTCGGCGAAGTCGGCGCGGACGCCGGCGAGCGCCTCGCCCCAGTCCGCCGCCGCCAGCGTGCCGTCGCGGCGGACGTGCGGCTTCGCCAGGCGCTTGTCGGAGTTGACGTAGTGGTAGCCGAGCCGGCCGTCGTCGCACATGAAATGCCCCTGCGCCTGCGGGTTGAAGCGCGGGCGCAGCCGGTAGACGATGCTCTTGTTCGTGTCGAGGTGGACGCTGCACCCCGTCGAGCAATCGGGGCAGACGCTCTTCTGCTCCTTGAGGAACCAGACCCGTTGCGTATACAAGAAGTCCTTGCTACACAGGGCGCCGACGGGGCAGAGGTCGACGACGTTCGTGGCGAGCTTGTTGTCGAGCGGGGCGCCGGGAAAGACGTCGATCTGCTCCGCGTCGGCGCGGCTGGCGACGTACAACTCGGCCTCGCCGCTGACCTCGCGCGTGAAGCGGACGCAGCGCGTACACATGATGCAGCGGTCGGTGAACAGCGTCACGTTCGGGCCGATGTGCGGCTTGTTCGGCGGCGTGTTCTTGTCGTCGATCATGCGGCTCTGCGACTTGCCAAAGCGGTAGCTGTAGTCCTGCAACGTACACTCGCCGGCCTTGTCGCAGACGGGGCAGTCGAGCGGGTGGTTGAGCAGCAGCGACTCGAGCGTGCCGGCCTGGGCGGCGCGGGCCTTGTCGCTGTTGGTGACGATGACGGTGCCGTCCTTGGCCGGCGTCTGGCAGGCGGGGACGACGCGCGGTTGCATCGTGTCCTTGCCGTCCTTGCGCTCGCCGGCCTCGACGAGGCACATGCGGCAGGAGGCGACGACGGAGAGCGCCGGGTGCCAGCAGTAGCGCGGGATGAAGACGCCCGCCTTTTCCGCGGCCTGGATCAGGTTCAGTCGCTCGCTGCCGATGTCGACCGGCTTGTCGTTGACGTAGACGACGGCCATAGGAAATCTCGTGTACCTCGTTTAGCGGCCCGCCTTGGCCAGCGCCGCGAACTGCTGGGCGTTGACGCGCTGGGCCGAGCCGTCGGCCATGACGACGAAGCCGTCTCCCGCCTCCTCGACGCTCTTCTCGTAGGCGAGCACCGTCTGCGCGGCGCCCGCCGGCAGGCTGCCCAGCCGGGCGCCGTAGAAAATAATCACATTGCCGTCCTCGATCTCCTTGGCGAGCTTGCCGGCGTCGCGGCGGATGTAGCCGAGGAACTCCTGCGCGTTGGCCGGCGGCCGCCCCTGCTCGTCCTCGTACTGGCGGTAGAAGAGCGAGACCTGCTTGAGGTCATTGGCGCTCATCGGCCGCTGCGCCGCCTTGCGGACCGCCATGACGCCGCCGCCGCCCCCTTGAGCGACGGTCGTGCCGCCGCCCGCCGGCTGCGCGGGACGGGGGTTCTGCGGCGCGGGCGCCTGAGCCACAGGCGCGGCCGGGGCCGTCGAAGCGGCCTGGTTCCCCTTGCGGCAGCCTGGCAAAACCAGGGCCGCGACGAGGAGGGTCGGGGCGATG
>JBBROG010000136.1:0-22698 GCA_038229635.1 Gemmatales bacterium | reverse complement strand
TAGTCACGAGTTATGCCCTCGGTTTCCTCCGGGACATACTCCCCTGGAAAAGTCATCAGCAGCCCTCCGGTCGCCAGAGGCGTCAGGAGTTCAGTTTATGCGCATGGGGAGAACGGGCTACTGCACTAACTTTGCTAAAGTCTCGATTTTTTCGACACGTTTAGCCTGCGATACAAAATTGGATTTGCTCCTTCCGTGGACCCAATTACAGTGCCCGAACCGTCAACCTTCGTCCTACTTTCGATTGGTGTCTCCTTTCTAGCGATTCGGGCGTTTCGACCGGGGATTATGCGAGGTCGATCATATAGAAGTGGAAGGAGGCGAGGTAGCGTCGCGGGCTTGCCGACGAGAGGAGGCAAATTAAGATGGGGCGGATCTTTCCTAGCTGGGACGATCTCAATAACCTGCGCCCGCCCCTAACGGAAGGCGAGTGTGGGCTTGCTCGGTTTCTTGATGACAACCTTCCCGAAGGGTGGCGAATTTACGTTCAGCCATACATCAACGACATGCGGCCCGATGTCGTGGTAGTAAACCCCGGCATCGGCATGGTAGTCTTTGAGGTGAAGGACTGGCAACTTTCTCGCTACGCATTTCAGGGTGATCGCTTAATCGCAACGACGACTACGAATAAGTGGATTGAAGAAGACCCGGCGCGGAAAGCGAGCTGGTATGCCAAATCACTCTACGAACAATTCCTGGTGAGTGATGAGGCGGTTGTTCCTCCGGGAACACCGCCTAATAATGAGATGATGTGTCGTGCGGTCGTCTATTTTCACGGTGTCACAACCGACCGAGTGGAGGGCCTATACGGACAACGCGCCAAAAATGTGATCAAAGCTGGTAGCGATCTTCTAACCCCTTCCGGACTTGGGAAGTTAGTTCCCTATAACTGGTTGCGACGGAGCCAGTTCGTCCGTGACGCGCAGGTTGAGGCTCTCGACCGCGTGCATGCCTGGCTTGTGCCGCCAAACCACGCTATTTCACGGTTGCGACCTACGGTACTGGCTCCGGGTCAGGCTCAGTACGCAAAGCCCGGCTCTGGTTTCCGGAGAATAAGAGGCGTCGCCGGCGCAGGGAAGACGATAGTGTTGAGCCATCGTGCGGCTCGAGCCAACGCCGAGGGCCGAACAGTCGCAGTCCTCTGCTATAACATCACTATGAGTCATGTGCTTCGCGACCTCATCAACCAGGCTCCTTACCAGGTGGACTGGAAGCGCCTCACTTGGGGTCATTTCCACGCCTTCGCAAACAAGCAAGGGATTGAGGCAGGACTTATTGTTTCACGAGAGAGTACAGGGGATGATTCAGAGGCTCAAGAGTTGGGGCAGTCTTCGCGAGACGATCCAGGAATGGAATTAAATCTGGTGCTCGCAAGTAAGGATCGTTCCCCCGGCTATGAGATTCCCAAGTTTGGCGGCATCTACATCGATGAGGGACAGGACTTCCGACCCGAGTGGCTCGACGCGCTGGCGGAATTGTTGGAGCCGGACGGTGAACTGGTTCTCTTCGCAGATCATCGCCAAAACATTTATGACCGAGATGGCGGACGTGATCGTCGCCAGGGATTAAAGCGCTGTAGATTCAGCGGCCCGTGGGCGCAGTTGCCGCGAAAGAGCCACCGTCTCCCTCGGAGGCTCGCGATTTTTTTAAACGAGTTTGCGCGAGAAGTCGGGCTCGGCGACCAGGAGGATTTCCCTATCGAGGACTACGCGACCCGTCCAAATCTTGGTTTCGCTCCCGACGTGATGGGGTGGGCGGATGTCCAGAGCGTCGAAGATGGGTTAGAGCGACTTGAGAGTGCCTTGGGCTTGCTAGGCAATCCTAATCCAGGAGATGTTGTCGTACTTCTTCCAGACCACGATAGCGGACTTGCGGCTCTCCGGCGACTGGAGTCTCGCTTTCACCAGATTGTTCATATATTCGGAGCGGACTGGCAGGAGATTCGTAGGCGCAAGTTGGCCTTTTGGATGGGGAGAGGAGGTCTGAAAATGAGTACAATTCACAGTTTTAAGGGCTGGGAAATTGATAATGTCATTTTACTCTGGCCGCCGGATTGTTCCTTTTCCTACTTGAGCGAGCAACAGAAGGCGGCCCTATTCTATACTGGGGTGTCGCGAGGCCTGCGCAATCTTGTGGTGTTGAACGCCAACCGCGGATATGACCGTTTCAGCAACAACTGGGATGAGATCCCCGCCGACTGCTGAACGCATGAATCTCCATCAGGCAGGTTTAAGAGGTCAGACTTGCGGACACGGGCGAATGCCAGTCATTTTGGAAGTAATTCAGGAGTAAGGGTTTCGGAAAAATTGAAAAACAAACACTTCGCGCCCTCAAACTCATCGGTAGGTTCCTGACGTAGCATTCGCGCGCCTCCTTTTTGCGTTCTGTCGCGGGTGTCGCTGATACGTGGCGACGCGGCGGACATCCCCGGAGGAGTGGAAGCGCCTGGCTGATATGGTGCCTGACCCGCAGGCGGCGCTCGCGAGGCGGCTCGGTTTCCACTCCGTGAAGCGGAACGCCCATGGGCGAGAAGCCCGAGGCGGCGCGAGAAATCGCCGCCTCGGGCCGTTACGAAGACAGGATCAAGGACCGGTCACGTCGAGGTCGAGAGTATTGTCGCCGGCCTTCACTTCCTTCGTCAGGGGCGTCCGGGCGTCAGCGTACCCTTGACGACGCACGAACAGAAGGCTGACGCCCCCGCTTGCCTTACTTGCAGTCGTGTTCCTTCTCCGTCGAGTGAGCGGTGAAGTACCAGGAGAGTTGGTCGGCGACGTGCGTCAGGAACGCCTGCCGGAAGGCGGCCGGGTTGGTTTCGCCCACCTCGACCGCCGGCCGAGCCTCGCCGGGGTAGATGTCCGAATACGTCTTCAGCTTCGGCTGCTCCGAGGCACTATTGACGTCGACGAGCGTGACGTTGATCTCGGCCCGGCCGCGGTAGAGCTGGTTGCTGCTCCCCTTCTCGTACAGGCTGAGCGCGCCCATCTCCAGCCAGACGACCCAGTCGGCTTTGAAGTGCTTGCCGACCTCTTCTGGATCCCACTTGCGCCAGTCGGGGTTCTCGCTCTTGAAGTCCTGCACCTTGCTCGGGGAGACGACCTTGACTTTCTCCCTATTTTGCTTGCAGCCCTCGCGGAGGGCGAGGACGAGCAGGTTCTCCAACTCGCGGTCGGCGCGGATCAACTCGCTGCGCGTCTCCAGGCCGGCGACGGCGAGGATGACGACGCTGACTTCCTTCTCCGTGTCTTTGTCCTTGTCGTCCGGGGCGATGCGGTGCATCAGCGGCGCCGCCTTGGGGTCGTCGCCCCGGAGCAGGAACGCCAACGAGCCGGGGTTGCAGCCGACGACGGTCGCCAGCGGCAGCACCAACAGGGCGAACAGGGTCCAGCGCCGCGAGGGTGTCATCGTCTCTCCTCCGTGAGATGACCCGGTCGCCGGCGCCACCGGGGTCAGTTTGCGTGCCTCTCCCACCACACCAGCGTCAGGACGACCGCCCAGCGCAGCAACATGAGCGCCAGCAGGGTGATGACCGACCAACTCAGCACCCGCTCCAGCGAGACGACGAACAGCGGCCGCTTGTACGCGACCGACGCCAGGCTCCACGGGATCAGCGCCAGCCAGAACAGCGCCAGCAGCGTGCCGACCCAGTTGGCCCGCAGCGAGTTGACCGGGTCGCCGTGCAGCAGCAGGGCGAAGCTGGTCGTCATGCCGCACGACGGGCAGGGCAATCCGCCGGTGACCGTCTTGAAGGTACACGGCGGCAGCCCCAGCTGCCGGTGCGTCTCCATCGTCCGCGGCGCGCCGTCCTCCTGGTACGGATTCAGGTACGCCGCCAGGCCGAACACGACGATCAACCCCGCCGCCACGACCAGGAGGAAGCCGCGCACCCACCACGCCAGGTAGGGCAGAGCCGCCGGCAGGTCCCGCGTCTCGTCGTCCGTTTGTGCTAAATGAGCGGGCACGATAGCGACCAGCCTTTCGCGATGCAAGGGCAACTCACGCCGCCGTCTCCGGGGGTGCGCTGCGCGACCCCCGGAACGGCGGCCCGCCGTTCCGCCTCTTCCTGGACACGCGCCAGCGCGGCCTCGACGGCACGGCGGTACTGTTCCAGTTCTCGCCGGCCGGCGTTCGCCGGGACGCGGATCGGCTCGCCGATGACGCCCGCCGCGCGGCTCCACGGCCTCGGCAGGACGAAGCGGTCCCAGGAGCGGGCGCGCCACGGCCGGTCGCAGGCGAAGCCGGACGGCACGATCGATCGTCCCGTCCGCGCCGCCAGGTAGACGAGGCCGGTCTGCACCTGTCGCCTCGGCCCGCGCGGTCCGTCGGGCGTGATGACCAGGTGGGCGTACTCGCTGAGCCGGATCATCTCCCGCAGCGCTTCGGCGCCGCCGCGCGTCGTCGAGCCGCGCACGGCGTTCAGGCCGAGGCGGCGGCACGCCTCGGCGGTGAATTCCCCGTCGGCGTGCTGGCTGATCAGCACGTGAGCGCCGCTGGGGCCGTACAAATACGCTGTCAGGAGGATGTTCTCGTGCCAGAAGGCGTAGATAAATCGCTCCGGGCCGTCGTACCGCGTCGGCGGGAGGTCCGACCCCAGGGGGCGATAGCGGAAGCGGAGCGTCGCCATCCACAGCCGAATCGCCCACGCCCCGGCAAAGCCCGCGGCCTTGATCAATGTCGGATGACGCAGTTTCATGGGTGGCGTCCTTGCCCTCGAAACCCTGGCGGAGTCGCGAAGCCGCGAGCGGCGTTACACGTCCGGCCATTCCCCGGCGAACACCTCCGTCGCCGGTCCGGTCATGGACACGCGGTTGTCTACGTCCGACCAGTGCAATTGCAGGTCGCCGCCGGGCAGGTGGGCGAGGAGTTTTCGCCCTGTGCGCCCCGTCAGCACGCCGGCGACGGCGACGGCACAGGCGCCGGTGCCGCACGCCAGCGTGACGCCGCTGCCACGCTCCCAGGTGCGCATCGTCACTTCCTCGGGCGTCCGCGCCTGGACGAAGTGGACGTTGATGCGCCGCGGGAAGACGGCGGCGTTCTCCAGCACGGGGCCGACCTGTTCGAGCGGCACGGCGGCGACGTCCGCGCAATAGAGGACGACGTGCGGGTTGCCCATCGACACGCAAGTGATGTGCCGGTCTAGGCCGCAGGCGTCCATCCAGGCGGTGTCCTTGAAGGCGAGCGGCGGCAGCGCGGCGGCGACCACGCGCGGGCCGGGCAGCGTCGTCGGGATCTTGTCCGCTTCGAGGATCGGCTCGCCCATGTCGACGGTCACGCCCGCAACCTTGCCGGCGTGGACGTCGAGGCTCAGCGTGAGGACGCCGCGTCCGGTTTCGACCGTCATCGGGTTGTTGGCGGTCAGGCCGTGGTCGTAGGCGTACTTGGCGACGCAGCGGACGCCGTTGCCGCACATTTCCGACTCGCTGCCGTCGGCGTTGAACATGCGCATGCGCACGTCGGCGCGCTCGGAGGGGCCGATCAGGATGAGGCCGTCGGAGCCGACGCCGAAGTGGCGGTCGCTGATCTTTTTGCTCAGTTCGACAGGGTTGCGCGGCGGCGGATTGCGGACGCAGTCGACATAGACGTAGTCGTTGCCGATCCCGTGCATCTTGACAAAGCGCATATTCTTCTACCTTAATCCGCGTTTGCCAGCCACTCGTCGTATCCGTGCGAGCGCAAGGTTTGTCTGACGACGTCGAGAGAATCGACGTCTTTGCCGCCCGCGACCGCCCCCAGCGTGTCGTTGTAAACGACGCTGTAGGGCCTACCCGTGCAGCGGGACATCACCTCGGCCACGCCGCGAAAGGACATTCCTTCGTACAGCAGGGCGAGAAGCGGACGGTAGGCCGCCTCCGGCACGCCGCGCGGGTAGGCGGCGCGAATCATCGAGGCGGTGGCGTGAAGCTCGGCGCGAAGGTCTCCCATCGCTGCGTCGGTCATCATCAGACCCCTTTCAGCGGCTCGGGAGCGTGAAGGAATACCTGGAAGTTGACGCCCTGAGCCCTGGCCGCGCTCACGGCCCGGCGGTCGGCCGTCATCGTGGCGACGCCCAGCGCATCGCCCGTCCCGAGGATGACGATGTCATTCAACTCCAAGCTCCTCGTGGGCGTCAACGCCTTTGCTCTCGCCGAAGGATTGTCCGGGACGACTTGCACCCGTGCGAGGAAGCGTGCTGCCCGCGACTGTTCCCGAGGCCCGCCACAAGCCGCGACGATTTCTCGGAACTCCTGCTCAGCGGTGGCCGTCATCACCAGCGCCTTGCCCGCGACGGCCGTTCTCAGCAGAGGGCGGACCGACGACCCTTCGGCGACGAAGGCGACGGCCGTATTGGTGTCGAGGTTGATCGCGCCCGCCAAACTACCTCCTTAAGCTCTACGTCACAGGCGTCACTCCCACTCAATTGTCGCCGGCGGCTTGCTGCTGATATCGTAAACGACTCGGTTCACGCCCGCCACTTGGTTGATGATCCGCGTCGAGATCTTCGCCAACAGCTCGTAAGGCAGGTGCGCCCAGTCGGCCGTCATGAAGTCGTCCGTCTGCACCGCGCGGATCGCGACGGCGTTCTCGTAGGTCCGCCCGTCGCCCATGACGCCGACGCTCCGCACCGGTAGCAGCACCACGAACGCCTGCGCCGTCTTGCGATACCAGCCCGCCGCCTTCAACTCCTCCAGGAGGATCGCGTCGGCCTGGCGCAGCACGTTCAGGCGCTTCTCCGTCACCTCGCCGAGGCAGCGCACCGCCAGGCCCGGACCGGGGAACGGGTGGCGCCAGACGATCTCCTCCGGCAGGCCCAACTCCAGGCCGAGGCGGCGCACCTCGTCCTTGAACAGGTCGCGCAGCGGCTCGATCAGGTCGAAGCCGAGTTCCTTCGGCAGGCCGCCGACGTTGTGGTGCGTCTTGATATTCGCCGCCGGGCCGTCGGCCGAGCCGCCGCTCTCGATCACGTCGGGGTAGAGCGTCCCCTGCGCCAGGAACCGCGCGTCGGCGATGTGCAACGCCTCGTCCTTGAAGACGTCGATGAAGACGTGGCCGATGATCTTTCTCTTCTCCTGCGGGTCGGTGACGTCGGCGAGCGCCGTCAGGAAGCGGCCGCGGGCGTCGACGACGTGCAGGTCGGCCCGGAAGTGGTCGCGGAAGGTGCGTCGCACCGCGTCGGCCTCGCCCTGGCGCAGCAGGCCGTTGTCGACGAAGATGCACGCCACCTGCGGTCCAATGGCGCGGACCAGCAGCGCCGCCGCCACCGACGAGTCGACGCCGCCCGACAGGCCGCAGATGACGCGCGCCGTGCCGATCCGCTGCCGCAGGTCGGCGACGGTCGACTCGATGAAGGATTGCATCTCCCAAAGGCCCCGGCAGCCGCAGACGTCGTAGAGGAAGTTGCGCAGGATGCGGCTGCCGTGGGGCGTGTGGGCGACTTCGGGGTGGAATTGCAGGCCGTAGACGGGGCGGCTGCGGTGGCGCACGGCGGCGATGGGGCAGGTGTCGGTCGTCGCCAGGGACAGCCAGTCGCCGCCGACCGTTTGCACCTGATCGCCGTGGCTCATCCAGACGACCGTCTCCTCGGGCACGCCGGCGAAGAGGCCGTCGCTCTCCGTGACGCGACAGTGGGCGCGGCCGAACTCGCGGCTGGCCGACGGCTTGACCTCGCCGCCCAGCGCCTGACAGGCGAGTTGCATCCCGTAGCAGATGCCGAGGACGGGGATGCCGAGGTCGAAGAGCTTCGGGTCGCAGTGCGGGGCGCCGGGTTCGTAAACGCTCATCGGGCCGCCGGAGAAGATGAGGCCGCGCGGCTTCATCGCGGCGACGCGGCTCGCCGGCAGGTCGTGGCGCACCAGCTGGCAGAAGACGTTCTGCTCGCGCACGCGCCGGGCGATCAGCTGGGCGTACTGCGCGCCGAAGTCGAAGATCAGGACGGATTCACTTTCGGGCTGCGCTGCCATCGTTCTTCACGGCTCCTTCGGGCTCCGATTCGTCCTCCGCCCAGGCGTCGAATAATTCTTCCAGGGCGGACTCGCCTTCGATTTCCCCGCGGCTGCGGTAGCGCTCGACGTCGACGCCGCCGTCGGCCAGGAAGTCGATCTCCCAGTAGGCGCCGGGGGCGAACGCGACGACGGAGACGGCCTCGTCACGCTGATGGGCGATCCGATAAGGGATATGAGCCTTGTCCAGGCGTTCGAGGAACGCCAACAGCTTGTCGAAGCGATCCGTTGTCATTTGTTGAACCTCTTGTCGGTCAGCAGTTTCCGGAAGGTGGAGAACCCCGGTTCCCGCTGGCGGGCTTTCTCCTCAACTTCCTCCCACGTCAGGTGAAGGATGTCGTCCCAACTCGGCGCTCCCGGATCCAGCGGAGCGTTCTTGACGCTGCCTCGTTTGTCGGTCAGTATTTCCGCGACGGTTTTGCCCGCGTTGTCGGCCATTCATGCCCTCCCTAACTCCGTCGCCCGCCGCGTCGCCGCCTCGACGGCGTCGATCAGCGCCGCCCGCAGCCCGCCGCGCTCCAGCGCGTGCAGCCCAGCGATGGTCGTGCCGCCGGGACTCGTCACTTGATCCTTCAGCACGCCGGGGTGCAGCCCCGTCTCCAGCACCATCTTCGCCGACCCGAGGACCGTCTGCGCCGCCAGCGCCGTCGCCACGTCGCGCGGCAAGCCGACGCGCACGCCGCCGTCGCTCAGCGCCTCGATCATGACGTAGACGAACGCCGGCCCGCTGCCGCTCAGGCCCGTCACCGCGTCGAGCAGCGCTTCCGGCACGCGGAACGCCTTGCCGACCGCGTTCATCAAGCGGTCCACCATCGCGACGTCGTCCGCCGTCGCCGACTCGCCCGGCGCATAGCCGGCGGCGCTGGCGCCGACGAGGCACGGCGTGTTCGGCATGACGCGCACCAGGCGGCGGTTCGGCCCGAGTCCGTCGGCGAGTTGCTTCAGAGTGATGCCGGCGGCGATGGAGACGATCAGGTGTCGCTCCGCCAGCAGAGGACGCGCCTCGGCGAGCAGGGGGGCCATCGACTGCGGCTTGACGGCCAGGACGAGGACGTCGCTCTGACGCACGACCTCGCGGTTGTCGGCAGTGGCGCGCGCGCCTGTGGCCGCCGTGAAGCCGTCGCGCGCGGCGGCGACCGGGTCGCTGGCGACGACGTGCGCCGCCGACGTCAAGCCGGCCTCTATCCAGCCGCGCGCCAGGGCTGTCGCCATCTTGCCGGCGCCGAGGAAACCAAAGCGGCCGCCGCCGTCTGACATCGACGCTCCTCCGGGCGAACCCTCGTCCTTGTCTGGAGGGGAAAGGACTATCATACACGACGGGTCAAGAGGGCGTAAATGCTGGCGTCCGCGCCGGCGACCCGCTATATAGGGACCATCCGCCTTCCCACCCCCGAGGTGTCATGCACTCCGAGACGCTTCCCCCCGCCAAAACCGACGACGGCGGCCCGCCCTGGTACAAGGAGCTGACGCGCTACCACTGGTTCGTCTTCGTCGTCGCCGCCCTCGGCTGGCTGTTCGACACGATGGACCAGCAGCTGTTCAACCTTGCCCGCACCCCCGCCCTCACCGAGTTGCTCGGCGCCGGCGCCTCGGCGACCGAGATCAACAAGATGGGCGCCTACGCGACGTCGATCTTCATCGTCGGCTGGGCCACGGGCGGACTCATCTTCGGCGTCCTCGGCGACCGCATCGGCCGGGCGCGGGTGATGCTCATGACCATCCTCGTCTACTCGCTGTTCACGGGACTGAGCGCCCTGTCGCGCGGCTGGCTCGACTTCGCGGCGTACCGCTTCCTGACCGGCCTCGGCGTCGGCGGCGAGTTCGCGGTCGGCGTCGCCCTGGTGGCGGAGGTGATGCCCGACCGGGCGCGGCCGCACGCCCTCGGCTGGTTGCAGGCCCTGTCGGCGGTCGGCAACATCAGCGCCGCCCTCATCAACATCGGCCTCGGCCTCGCCGAAGGGGAAGGGGCACTGCCGAGCGACTGGAAGCCGTGGCGCATCATGTTCGTCATCGGCGCCGTGCCCGCCTTGCTCGCCGTCCTCATCCGCGCCCGGCTGCGCGAGCCGGAGAAGTGGACGTCGGCGGTGACGACCGAGCAGAAGGCCGGCTCGCTGCGCGAGTTGTTCGGCAACCCGCGCTGGCGCAAGCACGCCCTGTTCGGCCTGCTCCTCGCCGTCCCCGGCGTCGTCGGCCTGTGGGGCATCGGCTTCTTCAGCTTCGACTTCGTCCGCGCCGTCTTCCGCAAGACCTACGAGGAGCAGGGCCTCAGCGCGGAGGAGATCCGCGGCAAGCTGACCGTCCTCGTCGGCGTCGTCTCGGTGATGCAGAACGTCGGCGGCGCCCTCGGCATCTACGTCTTCAAGCGCTTCACGCAGCGCTCGGGGCGGCGCCCGGCCTTCGCGCTCGCCTTCGTCCTGGCGCTGCTCAGCACGGCGGGCACGTTCTGGTTCCTGGACGACTACTACCACGTCTTCTGGATGATCCCCGGCATGGGCTTCTGCCAGCTGATGCTCTTCGGCGGCTACGCCATCTACTTCCCGGAGCTGTTTCCGACGCGATTGCGCAGCACGGGGACGTCGTTCTGCTATAACATCGGTCGGTACGTGGCGGCGCTGGGGCCGCTGACGATGGGCGGGCTGATCGACACGGTGTTCGGGCACCACGGCCAGATCATGGCCTGGCGCTACACCGGGGTGACGATGTCGCTGTTCTTCCTCGTCGGCCTGCTGGCGCTGCCGTTCCTGCCGGAGACGAAGGGGAAGCCGCTGCCGGAGTGACGCCCTTCCCCGGCTCGGTATAATACGGAACGACCTCAACGAAACCCTGGCTGCCTGGGGAGGGCATCATGGCGACGATCACGGCGATCTACGAGAACGGCGTGTTCCGGCCGACCGAGCCGGTGGACCTGCCGGAGGGGAGTACGGTCCGGTTCGAGCCGGAGACGGTGTCGCCGACCGTACCGGAGGCCGTCCCCACGGCCGCTCAGGATGAGGCACGTCAGCGAGTGTATGAGATCCTCTCGCGCCGGTACGACAGCGGCCATCACGACACCGCCGAGCGGCACAACGAGCACCAACCGTGAAGACGGTCTTCCTGGATACCGTAGGGATGGTTGCCGTGTGGGATATTGCCGACCAGTGGCACGCGGCGGCCGCTCCCGTGTTCAACGAGTTGTTGCTCCGCCGCGACGCGCGACTCGTCACGACGACACTGGTCCTGTACGAATGCGGCAACGCGGCGGCCCGTCGTCCGTATCGGCACCTGGTGAGTAGCCTCCGGAAAGACCTCGGCCTGGCCGGCGACCTGTATGACCCAACGCCGGACGACCTCGACCGCGCCTGGGCCGCCTACGCCCGCGGCGAAGCGGGTCAGGCCGGCATCGTCGATCATGTCTCGTTCGCCGTCATGCGCCGCCTCGGAGTGACGGACGTGTTCACCAACGACCGCCATTTTCAAGCCGCCGGGTTCACCCTTTTGTTTTGAGACACTTTTCGGGAAGATCGTCTCGGACGGAAGGAGCGCGAGGTCACAGATAGCGTCCGGCCGGGAAAGATCGTATAACGGCACAATGACCACGACGACCATCCCCGACTGGTTGACGCGCCACGGCGCCGAACTGCGGGCCAACGTCGGCGACCGTTCCTGGGCCGTCTACTTCGGTCCCACGCTCGAATATGTGCTGACGATCTTCCCCGTCGGCGGCAAGTACGGCTGCCGCGTCAAGCAGACGATCAACGGCAAACTCCTGGAGGCCGGCACCGCCCACGCCTCGCCGGACGAGGCGAAGCAAGCCGGACTCGAAGAGTTGCGCAAGATCCTCGGGTGGTGACCGTCCCATGCGCCGCCTCAGCGACCCCTCCACGCTCCTCCTCGCCGCCCTGATCCTGCTGCACCTGGTCCCCCTGTGGGCCGTGCCGTTCTTCCCTTCGCAGGACGGCCCGACGCACCTCGAAAACGCCGTCATCTTGCGCGACTACGACCGCCCCGACCGGCCCATCCTGCGCGAATTCTACACGCTCAACACGCACTTCGACCCCAACTGGCTCGGCCACCTTGCCTTGCGCGGTCTGCTCGCTTTCCTGCCGGTCCTCGCCGCCGAGAAAGTGCTGCTGTCGGCCTACGTCCTGCTGCTGCCGCTGGCGGTGTGGTACGCCCTCGAAGGAGTGCGGACGGGCGCCGGCTTCCTCGCCGTGCTGGCGCTGCCGTTCGTCCAGAACTTCCCCTATCACATGGGGTTCCACAACTTCTGCTTCAGCCTGGGCGTCTTCTTTCTCGTCGTCGGCTACTGGCTGCGACACCGCGAGGGCTTCGGCCCGCGCTCCACCATCATGCTCGGCGTGCTGGTCGTGCTGCTCTACTTCTGTCACCTCGTCGCGGTGGTGATGGCTCTGCTTACGATCGGTGTCCTGGGACTGGCGTGGGCGATCTGCGATGTGCGGGAGAAGCGAGCAAGCGTGATGGGCACGTTGGCGAAGCGACTCCTCCTCCCGGTCGCGGCGTTCGTGCCGGCGCTGGCGCTGGGTGCGGCGTTCCTCGGGCGACAGGGGACGGCGGCGGCGTCGCGGTTCACGACGGGCCAGCTGTGGGACAAGCTGCGTCATCTCGACGTGCTGGTGTCGTACCTTCCGCTGGAAGGGGTGTTGGCGGAGGCGATCTTCTGGGGCTTCGTCGTCGTGTCCGCCGGGGTGTTGGGGGCATGTCTAGTCACACGCCGCCTCGGCCGGGGTGACGCCTTCCTCCTCGTCGTGGCGCTGACGGCCGCCGCCTACTTCCTGGCGCCGTCGAGCCTTGCCGGCGGCTCGTTCGTCAACACGCGCCTGAGCCTGTTCCCGTTCTTCGTCCTGATTCTGTGGCTCGGCACGATCCCGTTCGGCGCCGGCGCCCGTCGGCTCCTCGGCGCCGCCGGGTCGCTGCTCGCGCTCGGCTTCCTCGTGCTGCACGCCACGGCCTACGCCGAGTTCAGCGACTATTTAGAAGAATACGTGTCCGCCGAGGCGCATTTGCGGCCGAACGCGACGCTGCTGCCGCTGACGTTCCGCCGCGACCTTCTCGCCGGCACGCGCGGGCTCGAACGGGCGCGGGTCGGCGTCTTCCGCCACGCCTCGGGCTACCTCGCCGCCCGCGCCGGCGTCGTGGAGCTGGAGAACTACGAGGCGACGACCGGCTACTTTCCGGTGCGGTTCCGCGAGGAGCTGAACCCGTTCGTGTACCTCAGCCCCGAAGGGCGCGGCACTGACATCGGCTTGCAGGCCGAGCCGCCGCGCGTCGACATCGCCGGCTACGCGCGGCGGACGGGGAAGACGGTCGATTTCGTGCTGCTGTGGCAGGTCCGGCCGGAGCAGCGCGACGACCCGGCGGCGCGGGCGATCTTCCGGGAATTGGAGGAGGGGTACGACCACGTCTTCACGTCGCGGCGGGGGCTGCTGCAACTGTACCGGCGTAAGGATCTCGCCGTCGAGGGCGGTCCATGAGCGCCGGCGCGATTGCTCTCGACGGGCGCCGCGGGCCGCGATATGGTGACTCCCGCTTCGCGCCCGTGACTCCCGCAGCGAGGGCCGCATGAGCGTGGTGCCCCGAGAGCGCTTCGAGATCGAGCCCGCCGAACCGCCGGCGCCGCGGCCGCGTCCGTCGTGGGCGCACAAGTTCCGGGCCGCCTGCCGCGGCCTCAAGCTCGGCGTCCGCGGCCACTCCAGCTTCTCCGTCCACTTCTTCTTCACCGCCCTCGTCGTCATGGCCGCCGTCGTGCTGCGCTGCGGCGTCGTGGAGTGGTGCCTCCTCCTCGGCTGCGTCGGCCTCGTGCTGACGGCGGAGCTGTTCAACAGCGCCGTCGAGACGCTGTTCCGCGGCCTCGACGAGGCGACCCGGCAGCGCGTCTGGCCCTGCCTCGACATCGCCGCCGGCGCCGTCCTGCTCGCCAGCCTCGTCAGCGCCGTCATCGGCACGGTCATTTTCGCCCAGCAGCTCGGGGCGCTGCTCGGCCCGTAGGCCCGGCCGGCCCTACACCTCCCCCGCGCCGCCTCATACACTCTCCTCATCGTCCGGAACGCCCCCAACCCCCGACCCCGACCTCGCATGAAACCGATCCTCGACTGGCTCACGAAGAACCGCGACGGCCTAGTGCGCGACCTCGGCGACCTCGTTGCCATCCCCAGCGTCAGCACCGACGGCGAGCACCAGAAGGAGATCGACCAGACGGCGGCGCTCACCTGCGAGCAGATGCGCCGCGCCGGCCTGCAGCACGTCGACATCCTCCGCTGCAACGGCTCCAACCCCTACGCCTACGGCGAGTGGCTCGGCGCCCCCGGCAAGCCGACCGTGTTCCTGTACGCCCATCACGACGTGCAGCCGGTCCACCAGAAGGACCTCGACGAGGGGCGCTGGGATTCGCCGCCGTGGACGCTGACCCCGCGCTCGGGACGTCTTTACGGCCGCGGCTCCGCCGACGACAAGGGCGCCATCACCGCCCAACTCGGCGCCGTCGCCTCCTTCCTCCAGACGCAGGGCAGTCTGCCGGTCAACGTCAAGATGCTCGTCGAGGGCGAGGAGGAGGTCGGCTCCAGCAACCTGATGAGCTTCTTCCAGCAGTTCAAGACGCAGATCCAGTCCGACGTCATCGTCGTCTGCGACACCGGCAACCTCGACACCGGCATCCCCAGCATCACCTACTCGCTGCGCGGCATCGTCGCCCTGCTGATCGAGGTCGAGAGCGCCAAGGGGCCGGTCCACAGCGGCGTCGCCGGCGGGGCGCTGCCCGACGCCGCCATCGCCCTGAACGTCCTGCTGGCGCGCCTCTACTGGAAGAACGGCAAGCTCCCCGTGCCCGGCCTGTACGACGGCGTCCGCCCGCTGTCCGCCGCCGAGAAGCGCGTCTACGCCGCCCTGCCGGGGGACGAGGCCAAGCAGCGCAAGGAACTCGGCCTGCTCCCCGGCGTCAGCTTCGGGCTGGAGAAAGGCACGACCGTCTACGAGCAGACGTGGCGGCGGCCGGCGGTCACGGTCATCGCCCAGGAGGCGTCGTCGATCAAGCAGGCGTCCAACCAGGTGCTGCCGCGGGCGTCGGCCCTCGTCAGCTGCCGCATCGTGCCGGACCAGGATCCCGACCAGGTCTACCAGGCGTTGGAGGCGACGCTGACGAAGGATCCGCCGTGGGACGTGAAGGTGAAGGTGCGGCCGCAGGGGTCGGTGAAGTGGTGGATGACCGACCCGACGGGGCCGGCGTTCGACGCGGCGCTGCGGGCGCTGACGGCGGGCTACAAGAAGGACCCGGTGGCCGTCGGCTGCGGCGGCACGATCGGCTTCGTCGGCCCGCTCGCCGACCTGTTGGGCGGGGCGCCGGCGCTGCTGCTGGGCATCGAGGACCCGAAGGGGAACGCCCACGCGCCGAACGAGAGCCTGCACGAGGGCGACTGGCGCAAGCTGATGGCGTCGCTGGCCCACCTGTTCCAGAACCTCGGCGACTTGCCGGGCGGAAAGGTCAAGTAGGGCCTGCGGGGCGGCCGCGCCGATTTTTCATTTGACAGCGGCGGCGCGCGGTGTTAGGCTCATCCTCGATCTTGAGGCGCTTCGTTCCACGCTCGTGACCCCGCACGCGAGGACGGCCCCATGACTCCCCTTCGCGCGACCTCTCGCAAGAGCCGCTTCCGCTCCCTGCGGAGCGGCGCCCGCCCCACGCCGCCGCGCGCCGCCCGGCACGTCACCGGCCCAGAGTTGCTCGAAGACCGCGTATTAATGGACACCGGAGGGGGGGAAATAGGGGTTCCCCTCATGCCGGAGGCCAGCCACAACTTCGTCGACAACCTCTACCACCTCCTGCTGCGGCGCGCGCCCGCCGCCGTCGAGGTCGGGACGTGGGTCGACCGCCTCCAGTCCGGCGCGACGCCCGCCACGGTATCGCGCGCATTCCTCACCAGTCCCGAATACCGGACGCAAATGGTCCGCGACGGCTACCGGGCGATGCTCGGCCGCGACCCGGACGGCGGCGGCGCGGCCTACTGGCGGGGGCGCCTGAGCCAGGGGTTGAGCGACGACCAGTTCTGCGCCGGCCTGCTCTCCTCCGACGAGTATTTCGCCCGCCACGGGTCAAACACCGCCGCCTGGGTGTCGTCGCTGTACGACGACCTGCTCGGCCGCGCGCCCGACGGCGCGGGGATGTCCTTCTGGACGCAGACGCTGGACCGAGGGGACCGGCGGGACGTCGCCAACGGGGTTCTGAGCAGTCCCGAGGCCCATACCTTCGCGGTCAAGGCGGGCTACCAGGATCTCCTGGGACGCTCCCCGGAAGACGCCGGGCTCGGCTTCTGGCGCGACGCGATGGGCCACGGCCTTTCGCCGGGCCAACTCGTCGGCGCCCTGACCTCCGCACCGGAGTTCGTCGGTCGCCTGACCGCCGGTCCCCTGGCCGTGCCGTCCGGCGGTCCCGGTCGTCCGACGGGGGGCCTGATCGGGCTGGTGGCCCCGTCCAGCAGCCCGCCGGACCAGAACACGACGGTGAAGGCGTTCCCCGGCGGCGTCGCCCCGGAGGCGGACGGTTCCAACGACCTGGCGCACATGGCCCCCGGCGTCGCCGGCGCCCACCCTTCGGGCTTTTCCGCGTACCCGGTGCGCTACTTCGACGGCGTCGTCAACCTCTCGTTCGCCGACCTGCAGTCGAACGGCTTCGGCACGCCCTGGGGCGTCACCCGCTCCTGGACCAACGCCGCCAGCACCGCCCTCGGCATCAACGGCACGGGCATGGTCGTCACCCAGCTGCCGCACCTGCGCAACGACGGTGGCGGCACCCTCGCCGAAATTGCCAACGGCTATACGACGCGCTACTTCGACACCGTCAGCGGCTCCTACGTCGAGCGCTACTACGCTCAGGACCAACTCGTCGCCAACAGTTCCTCGTCCGAGTATGTGCTGACCGACACCACCGGCGCCCGGATTCGTTTCAACGACTTCTCGACGTCGGTGCCGCTGTTCGAGCGCGGCACCTTCAAGAGCTTCACCGATGCCGCCAGCAACGTCACCACGATCACGTCGTACACCATCGAGGGCTACCCGGCCGAGTTGCAGCGGAGCAACACGACCGGCGGCAGCACCGTCACCGAGTCGTTCCTGTACGCCTACGGCCAGACCGAGATCGACAGCGGCCTGATGATCTCGGCGACGCTGCGGCGGAAGGTGGACAGCGGGTCGTGGTCGACGGTGCGCAAGGCGGAGTACGCCTACTACGACGGCGTCGAGGCACACGGGAGCCTCCTCGACCTGAAGACGGCCGTCGTCAAGGACGGCTCGGGCAACGTCCTCGACACGACCTACTACCGCTACTACACCGGCGAAACCGGCGGCTACATGGACGGACTGAAGTTCGTCTTCCGCCCGGCGTCGTACGCGCGACTCGTCGCCGCCTTGGGCACGGGCCTGTCGACGCTGACCGACACGCAGGTCGCCCCCTACGCCGACAACTACTTCGAGTACGACACCTCGCAGCGCGTCACCAAGGAAGTCGCCGCGGCCGCCGGCGGTTGTGCCTGCGTCGGCGGAGTGGGGACCTTCACCTACGCCTACACCGCCAGCACCAATACGGACGGGATGAATAGCTGGAAGGTGAAGACGGTCGAGACGCTGCCGGACGGCAACACGAACACGGCCTACACGAACGCCGCCGGCCAGGTGATGCTCCTCGACTACCACGACGCCGCGGCGAGCGCCGACTGGGACCACTTCTACCAGTACGACAGCCTGGGGCATGTGACCCTGGCGGCCGAGCCGTCGGCGGTGAGCGGCTACGACGACACCAAGGCCGACCTGCTCAACAGCGTCTCCGGAAACTATCAATACCTCAACGACTCGACGGGGTTGATCCGCGCCTATGACTTCGCGACAACCACCACGGCGACAAGCACGACGGCGGGCGACGCGAGCGGCTACCAGCAGGACGCCAAGGTCCGCCAGGGCGAGACGGCCACGGCCATCACCGTTATGGCCGAGCAGTACATCTCCCGCGCCGCGTCCGCGCGCACCGTCTACCCCGTGGCGAATCAGACGGCGTACAAGAACACCGACGGCACCGGCGGGCGGACGACGAGCACCAGCTACACCTGGCAGGGCACGACGGCCGAGCCGCAGACGGTGACGACGACGCAGCCGGTCGTCTCCTCTTCGCAGGACGGGCCGGGGTCGGCCGACACGTCGACAGTCTCCCTGGACGCCTACGGCCGCACTGCCTGGGCGAAGGACGGCGACGGCTTCCTCTCCTACACGGCCTACGACCAGGCGACCGGGGCCGTGACGAAGACGATCACGGACGTCGACACGACGCATACGAGCGACTTCACCGGCTTGCCGTCGGGCTGGACTACGCCGTCGGGCGGCGGGCTGCACCTCATCACACAGCACGAAGTCGATGGCCTCGGCCGCGACACGAAACTGACCGACCCGGCGGGAAACATCACCTACACGGTCTACATTGACTCCAATCACGAGGTCCGCGTCTACGCCGGCTGGAACGGGACGACCAACGCGCCGACGGGTCCGACCCAGGTGTGGCGCGAGGACCGGCCCGGCAGTTACATGGAAATGCTGACCATGTCGGCGACGCCGCACCTGACGAGCGGCCGGCCCGACGGTACGGAATCGGTCGGCAGCCTCCAGACGCTGGCGCGAAACACCTCGAATAGTCTCGGCCAGGTTGTCAGCCGCGACGGCTACTTCAACCTGTCGGGCCTGACGTACTCGACCTCGACGACGTTGGGGACCGAGAACACGAACTACTACCGGATCCGCCTCGGCTACGACGTGCGCGGCCGGCGGGTGCGCACGCAGAGTCCGACGGGGACGATATCCCGCACGGTCTACGACGGCCAGGGCCGGGTCGTCAGCATGTGGGTGGGGACCAACGACAGCCCATCGAGCGGCGACTGGTCGCCGACGAACAACGGCTCGCCGTCCAACATGGTGAAGGTGGCCGAGAACGTCTACGACGGCGGCGGCGTGGGCGACGGCAACCTCACCCAGGTCACGCGGTACCCCGGCGGCGGGGCGAGCAACCGCGTCAACCAGTCCTTCTACGACTGGCGCGACCGCCAGGTCGCGCGCAAGGACGGCGTCGAAACGTCGGAGAACACGAGCGTCAATCGGCCGATCACCTACACGACGTTCGACAACCTGGGCGAGGCGACGCGCGTCCAGCGTTACGACGGCGACGGCGTGACGGTCACGTCGAGCGGCGGCGTGCCGCAGGCGCCGTCGTCCTCCCTGCTGCGGGCGCAGACCGACACGTCCTACGACGATCGCGGCCGTGTCTATCGCACGCAGGTCTTCAGTGTCGACCAAAGCAGCGGCAGCGTCTCCACTTACGCGCTGACAACGGACGTCTGGCGCGACCACCGCGGCAACACGATCAAGACAGCGCAGCCCGGCGGGCAGGTGACGAAGACGCAGTACGACGGCGTCCGGCGAGCGGTGAAGTCGTTTACCACCGACGGCGGCGGCGACACGAGTTGGTCCGACGCGGGCAACGTGACTGGCGACGCCGTCCTGCGTCAGATGGATACCTCTTACGACGCCGCCGGCAACGTCCTGCTGGTGACGACGCGGCAGCGCTTCCACGACGAGACGGCCACGGGGGCGCTCGGCGACGCCTCGACGGCGCCCAAGGCGCGCGTCTCCTACGCCGCAAGCTACTACGACCTCGCCAACCGGCCGACGGCGACGGTGGATGTCGGCACTAACGGCGGTAGCGCCTATACGCGGCCGTCGAGCGTGCCGAGTCGTTCCGATACCGTCCTCGTGACGGACATAACCTACAACGCCGCCGGCTGGCAAGACACGACGACCGACCCGCGCGCCTTGGCGACGAAGGAGATCTACGACAACCTCGGCCGGGTGACGAAGACGGTCGAGGCTAACGACGGCGGCTCGCAGACCACGACGACGAACAAGACGACGGAATACACCTACGACGGCGCCGGCCACCTGCTGACGCTCCAGGCGGACTTGCCCAGCGGCGCCTACGAGCAGACGGCCTACGTCTATGGCGTGACGACGGGGACCGGCAGCGGCGTCAACTCCAACGACCTGCTCGCCAACACCAAGTGGCCGGATAAGTCGACCGGCGCCGCCAGTACGTCCGAGAAGGAGACGTACACCGTCAACGCGCTGGGCGAGCAGGTGACATCGCAGGACCGCAACGGCAGCGTCCACACGACCAGCTTCGACGTCCTGGGCCGGCCGACCGCGGACGCGGTGACGACGCTGGGCAGCGGCGTCGACGGCGCCGTGCGCCGGCTCGAGACGGCCTACGACACGCAGGGCAACGCCTACCTGTTTACGAGTTACGACGCCTCCTCGGGCGGCAGTGTCCTCAACCAGGTGCAGCAGACCTTCAACGGCCTTGGCCAACTCACGATCGAGTATCAATCGCATTCCGGAGCCGTCAACACCGGGACAACGCCGCAGGTGCAGTACGCCTACAGCGAGGTGAGCGGCGGCGCCAACCACAGCCGGCTCACCAGCGTCACCTATCCCAGCGCCAAGGTGCTGACGTACAACTACGCCTCCGGCCTCGACAGCACCATCAGCCGCCTGTCGTCCCTGTCCGACACGTCCGGAACCTTGGAGAGTTACAGCTACCTCGGCCTCGACACGGTCGTGGTCCGGGCGCACCCACAATCCGGCGTCGACCTCACCTACGTCAAGCAGTCCGGGGAGAGCAACGGCGACGCGGGCGATCCGTATACGGGCCTGGACCGCTTCGGCCGTGTCGTGGACCAGCGCTGGCGGAAAAGCAGCGACGGAAGTTCCACGGACCGCTTCAAGTACGGCTACGACCGCGACGGCAACCGCCTCTACCGCACCAACGAGGTCAACCACAGCTTCGACGAGCTGTACCACACCAACGGGGCGACGGCCGGCTACGACAGCCTCAATCAGCTGAGTGCCTTCGCGCGCGGCACGCTGACCGACACGAACAGCGACGGCATCCCGGACACGGTCACAACGGCTTCGCGCAGCCAGAGTTGGACGGTGGACGGCTTGGGCAACTTCAGCGGCGTGACGAGCGACGGCACGGCGCAGTCGCGCACGCACAACAAGCAAAATGAAGTGACAGGCGTCGGGAGCAACACGCTGACGTTCGACGCCAACGGCAACACGACGACGGACGAGACGGGCAAGCAGTTCGTCTACGACGCCTGGAACCGACTCGTGACGGTCAAGAGCAGTGGCGGCACCACGCTCACGAGTTACAAGGTCGATGGCCTCAACCGACGCATCGTCGAGAACCCGGGGACGGCGCGCGACCTGTATTACTCGGTAGCTTGGCAGGTGCTGGAGGAGCGCGTCGGCGGGGCGGCGCAGGTCCAGTACATCTGGAGCCCGGTGTACGCCGACGCGCTGGTGCTGCGCGACCGCGACGCCAACGGCCTGTCGGGCGACGGGCTGGAGGAGCGGCTCTGGGTCCAGCAGGACGCAAACTGGAACATGACGAGCCTCGTCAACGGCAGTGGTACGGTCGCGGAGCGCTACGCCTTCGATCCCTATGGGAGCGCCACGTTCTTGACCGCGAGTTGGGGGAACCTGACGGGCAGCGCCTACGGTTGGGTTTACCTGCACCAAGGAGGCCGGCTGGACGCGGTCAGCGGGCTCTACAGCTTCCGCTACCGCGATGCCTCGGCGGCGCTGAGCCGCTGGCTTGAGGAGGACCCCCTCCGCCTCAACGCTGGCGATGCAAATCTGTATCGCTATACGTTGAATGATCCGACTAGTCGCAATGATGCCAGTGGCTTGCTGCCCCGGATAATTCGCCGCCGTATCCCTAGAATCCTCATAGGCATACTCAAGCCGACCCCTCCGTCATGCAGCTACTACCAATCTCAGTGCTCTACGACCAGTAGGTGGAATGTGTGCATGAAGGTTTACTATTGCTACGCTGCCGACATTGTTTGCAAGAATGCGGGAAACGACTCGTGGACAGATTGCGTCCGGAGATGCCTGCAAGTACAGAGCATAATATCTAACGTTGTCTTGCCTCTTCCGACAGGAGCACTGAGCCTAATCACGGGTTGTGCCGCAGAAATTCCCCGCACAGGGATAGAGCACTTGATTTGTTTCGCCCAATGTGCGTTGAACACTGGGAGCTACTGAGTATTCCCGAGCTCGCGGGTACGAGGTACGGACGTGCTGCTCAAATACATTGGTGCTGGCCTGATGATCCTTTCTGTGCTTGCCGGATTTGTGTTTGGTACGCTAGCATCTATTTATGTGTGGAAGAAGCTCACAGGCCAGACCAAGTATTCAGCTATCTCCATAGCGGTCTGTTTCCCTTACGCCGCGCTCCCAGTAATGATGGTTGCCTATATGGCGGGTGGACTGGGTGAGGATCTCTTCGGAACGCTCGCGGGTCCTACGATTGGAGTGTTCTTGGGCTGCTTGGTTGGCGCATTTTTTATTAATCTATTCACAGGTGGTCTTGGGGCTCTTGTCGCAGAAATATTAAAGCGCCGGAGCCAACGGAGCTAAAGACGGAAAAGGGGACGAAGACGGCGGGAAAAGGGGACGGGCAGGCCGGAAAAGGGGACGGGCACGTTTATTTTGCCCCCTCTTTTTCGAGACTTTAGCAAAGTTAGTGCAGTAGCCCGTTCTCCCCATGCGCATAAACTGAACTCCTGACGCCTCTTGCGTCAGGAGGGCTGCTGATGACTGTTCCAGGGGAGTATGTCCCGGACGTCACCGAGGGCATTAC
>JBBROG010000135.1:0-22755 GCA_038229635.1 Gemmatales bacterium | reverse complement strand
GTCGCCGGCGCGGACCGTCCGCTACCTGCGCCGCGAGCCGCCCGGACGCTTCCTCTACCAGCCGACTCTGGTGCCGCCGCCCGCCTTCTACGAGAACCACGGCATCGACAGCGGCCTCGTCACCGTCAGCGACAATCACCCCGACCTCATCGAGGTCGTCGCCGACGAGGGCGGCGGCCGGCTGCTGCGCGTCGTCGACGTCAAGCGCGGCGACGCGCTCAAGCTGACGCACCGGGTGCAGATCCTCCTCTACGCCCTGGAATTGCAGGCGCTCCTCGACGCCGAGGGCATCGCCGACGCGCGCGTCGACCTCGACCGCGGCGCCGTCTGGCTCGGCGGGCAGCCCGAGCCGGAGACGTTCGCGGTCAGCGCGTTCCGCCCGCACCTGGAGCGCTTCCTGCGCTTCGACCTGGCACGCATCCTTTCCGGGTCGGCGAAGGACGCGCACTGGCACCTCTACCCGCGCTGCGAGTGGTGCGAGTTCTTCACCCATTGTCGGGAGGAAATGCGCCGGACGAACGACGTCTCGCGCCTGGAGCAACTCACCACTTACGGCAAGCGCCACCTCGTCGAGGCGGCCGGCGTCCGCACCCTCCCCGAGTTGGGCCGCTTCCTGAAGCGCGCCGACGCCGACGAGGTGCTGAACCGCTGCGCGTCCCTTGCCGGCCAGCGCCACCGGCTGGAGGCGCGCGTCAAGGCCCTCGAAACCGAGGAGCCGCAGCTGCACGGCACCTGCTCGCCCGACCTGCCGCAGGGCGAGAACGTCGGCCTGTTCCTCACGCTCCAGCGTGAGCCGCTCGCGCAAACGATCTATTTGGCGGGCGTGCTGGCGACGGCCCGCGCCGACCTGCGCGACGCCGTCTTCGGCCGGCCCCTCGCCGAACGCCTCTGCGCCGGCGAAGACAAGCCGCGGCCGTGCGTCTGGGTCGCCGCCACGCAGGACGAGGCGCCGGCGGTGCGCCGCCAATTCGTCGAGCTGCTGTACGACCTCCTCGGCCAGGTCCACCGCTATAACGCCGGGCAGAAGGGGTGGAAAGACCAGCTCAGCCTTCAGGCATACGTCCACACCGAGCAGGAGCGCGGCCTGCTCTTCACGCTGCTGCTGGAAGCGTTGCGGGAACCGGACCTCGCCGAGAAGGCGATGACGCTGCTCTTTCACTTTCAAGGACCGGAATTGATGCAGGCCGACCGCCACCCCGGCACGGAGGTCGCCTACCCGGTCGTCGTCCTGCTCAACGCGGTGGGCCGCCTGCTCGCCCTGCCGGTCGAGGTGAGTTACACGCTGCCGGAGATGCTGCAGGCGCTCGGCAGCCCGTTCCGCTACGCGCGCAAGGACTTCTTCCACTTCCCGCTCGGCCACGGGATGCGCGCCGAGGCGCTGCACGCGGCCTGGTACGGCGGCAAGACGGACAACCTCGACGACATCCGCCGGCAGGCGCGCCTCTCCTTGTTCGCGCTCCAGGCGCTGCTGCGCGCCGTGCGCGAGAAGGCGTCGCGCCACCTGTTCGCCTGGCCGCCGAAGTTCTCCTTGCCGTCCGGCGCCGGCATCAAGGACCGCCTGCTGTCGCGCCTCGCGTTCTTCGCCCGCTACGAGAGTCTCTTGAACTGCCTCGCCGTGCGCGAGGCGCGCTCGGAGGCGCGGCCGACCCAGGTCCTTCTCGGGCAGGTGATCGAACTCAAGGCGCTAAGCCCCTACGAAATGGAGGTGCAAGGCGACCTGGTCGTCGAGCCGGAGGCGAACGGCTTCCCGGCGTGGCTGCTGGTGCGCGACGGCGAGGAGGGGCGGCGGGCGCAGATCGAGTACGGCGACTACTGGTATCGTAATAAGATGCACGGCGGGCCGGACAGCCCGCACCGCGCCGTCGCCGGCGTGCAGGAGGTGTTGACGGGGAGGGACGGGCGGGTCGTCCTGCGCCTGACCAACGTGCGCGGCTTCGGCGGCGAGCCGCCGGCGCGCGGCGAGCGCTTCCTACTCTACCCGCGCTTCACCGACTTCACCACGGACAAATTGGTCCGTTTCCTCGAAGGGCTCGACAAGGCCGGCGACGGCTTGTTCCTGCCGCTCCTGCGCGACCCGGAGAAGGCGGCGTCGCCGAGGCCGCTGCCGAAGAAAGCGGCGGCCTTGGCCGGGCGCCTGGAGGACTCCCTGCACTTCACGCCGAGCCAGCGCGAGGCGTACCGAGCCATCGCCCAGCAGCGCGTGACGGCGGTGTGGGGTCCGCCGGGCACGGGCAAGACGCACTTCCTCGCGTCGGCCGTCGTCGGCCTCGCCGCCGCCCACGCCGCCGCCGCGCTGCCGTTCCGCGTCCTCGTCAGTGCCTTCACGCACGCGGCCATCGAGAACCTGCTACGCAAGATCGCCCAACGCCTGCAAGAGCTGCGCCGGTACGCGCCGTTCGCGAAACTCGCCGGCGCCCTCGACCTGCCGCTGGGCAAGGCGAAGTACTGGCAGGGGCCGGTCGCCCACGCCGAGACGGTCGCCGACGACGGCCTCGCCTTCTGGCTGGAAGGGCGCGAGCGCGCCGTCCTCGGGGCGACGGCCTTCTCGTGTCTGAAGGCGCACGACGAGTTGCGCGGCTTCGACCTCGTGGTGATCGACGAGGCGTCGCAGGTGCGCGTTCCCGAGGCGGCGGTGGCGACGAGCCTGGTCGGCGAAAGCGGGCGCCTCGTGCTGGCCGGCGACCACCTGCAACTGCCGCCCATCGTCGCCGGCACCTACCCCGACGTGCCGCCGGGCGAGCCGGTCCTGCATCGCTCCATCTTCGAGGCGGTGTGTCCGCGCCACGACCCGGGCGCGAAGCCGCGGGCGGCGGCGAGCCGGATTCTGCGCCCGCTGCTCGAGAACTTCCGCATGAACGACGTGCTGACGAGCGTCGCCGCGCGGCTGCTATACGGGCCGCGCTACGCCCCGGCGACCCCCGCGGTGGCGGCGCGGCGCCTGCCGTACAAGCCGCCGCGCGGCGCCGACGACCTCGTCAAGGCGTGCCTCGATCCCGATTATCCGCTGACGATCGTCGTCCTCGACGGCCCGCGCGCCGCCCGAGCCAATCCCGCCGAGGCGGACCTCGTGGCCCAGCTGGTGGCGTCGCTGCGCGAGGGGCTGCGCCGCGACGACGGCAAGCCGTACCGCGACGACGCCGAGTTCTTCCGCCACGGCGTCTTCGTCGTCAGCCCACACCACGCGCAGATCCGGGCGATCCGGAAAGAGTTGGCGGCGCGGCGGACGTGGCAGGCGACGCCGTTCGTCGACACGGTCGACAAGACGCAGGGGCAGGAGGCCGACGCGGTGATCGTCAGTTACGGCGTCGCCGACCCGGAGTTCGCGCTGCGCGAGGCGGAGTTCATTTACGGGTTGAACCGGCTGAACGTGGCGCTGACGCGGGCGCGGACGAAGAGCGTGCTGTGCCTGCCGCGACCGCTGCTGGAGGCGTCGCCGCAGGTGCTCGACGTCGAGGCGGCCGCGGCGGGGCTGGGGTTCATGCGCCGCCTCGTGTCGCTGGCCGAGGAGTTCGGCGAGGAACTGACGTTCGAGGACGACGAGGCGGAGGCTCAGGTGCTGAGGCTGCGCGTGCCGTTGCCGGATTGACTCGGGCGCCTTGAATCCGCGGCTCCGATGCCGCCTCTTGTCGCGTGGGGTATACTAATATGGTGGACGGACGGCCACTTCCCCGGTGACTCGTTTGCGGCCCAGGATGCGAAAGGAAGCACACTATGGCAACGGTCTTCGACGCGGCGGTCTACATCCTGGAAAAGTGCGGTTCCATCACGCACATGAAGCTTCAGAAGCTCGTTTACTACGCCCAGGCGTGGTCGCTCGCGTGGGACGAGGAGCCCCTTTTCCCGGACCCGATCCAGGCGTGGGTCAACGGCCCTGTGATCCCTTCGCTGTTCCGGCAACTTCAGGGAAAGTTCAAAGTCACACCCGACGACCTGAAGCCCGGCTCCTCCGCTCTGCTGACCCAACTCCAAAAGGATACCGTCGACAAGGTGCTGGAGTTTTACGGCTCGAAAGACCCGCAATGGCTCAGCGATTTGACGCACATGGAGGCCCCGTGGCGGGAGGCCCGTCAAGGCCTCCGACCGGACGAGCGGGGCAACCACGACATCACCCCCGCGAGCATGGCGGAATACTATGCCGGCATTCCGTGAGGAAACGGGAGGGTGACCTGTGAGCAAGTCCAAGAACCAGAAGGTCCCGAAGGCGCGAATCCTGCCGCCGGGCAAGAAACCTCGGTACGAGTCGAATCCTGAAGACGCGAACAGGAAGAACCCTGTTTGGAGTGTCGTCCTCTTCGACACGGGGGGACCTTGGGGCCGCGAGCGGTGCGAAAGGGACGGCGCTCTCTGGAACGACATCTTCCCCAAGATGCGGAACTACGAGTCGATGACGTGGGGCGAAATTCTCCAGGACAGGAAGCGCAACCACTCCGTGAATGTGGAGCAACTCCTGAAGGAAGCCCGGAAGCGGCTGACCGACCTGAAGTTGGACGACATTGAGGAGTTGTTTCGATTCCGCTTGACGGGCGAGCAGCGGGTCTGGGGCATCCGGGAGCGCGAGGTCTTCCGCATTCTTTGGTGGGATCCCGACCACGAGATCTGCCCCTCCCCACTCAGGAATACCTAACGTTCGCGAGGCGGCACGGGAGAGCGGAGGACGGAAAAGGGGATGGGCAGGGATGGGCACGTTTATTTTCTTCCCTATTCGTACTCGACGCCGTGCTGGCGACGGCTCTGGCCGGGGCCGTCGGCCTTATCGTCCTCGTCTTGGCTTTGCCCATTCTGCTGCTGGCCCGGTGGCGCTGGCTGTACGCGACGTGAGTTCCCCTAGCGGTATCGCGCCGGCCCTCTGATACAATAGCCTCATGACCACGATCAGTACGAACGAGATCCAGCGTGACCCCCTCGGCTTCTTGCGCCGCGTGGAACAAGGGGAGACGCTCCTCGTGACGCGGGACCAACTCCCCATCGCCGAAATTAAGCCCTTGGCGGTTCAGAATCGTCAGCCCCGGCCCTTCGGGCTGTGCGCCGGCGAGTTTACGGTGCCCGACGGCTTCGACCAGCCTCTCCCGGAGAGCGTTCTCAACGAGTTCGAGGGCCGATGAGACTCGTGCCATCGCCTCACGCTCACGCAAGGATCTCCTTCACGACCGTCCCGTGAACGTCCGTCAGACGATAATAGCGACCCTGGAACTTGTACGTCAGCCGCTCGTGGTCGATGCCGAGCAGGTGCAGGATCGTCGCCTGCATGTCGTGGACGTGGACCGGGTTCTCGGCGACGTTGTAGCCGAAGTCGTCGGTCGCCCCGTGAGTAACACCGCGCCTCACGCCGCCGCCGGCCAGCCACATCGTGAAGCAGCGCGGGTGGTGATCCCGTCCATAGTCGGTCGCCGTCAGCTTGCCCTGCGAGTAGTTCGTCCGCCCGAACTCGCCGCCCCAGACGACGAGCGTGTCGTCGAGCAATCCTCGCCTCTTGAGGTCCGTCACGAGCGCATAGCACGCCTGGTCGACGTCCTTGCACTGGCGGCGGATGCCGGCCGGCAACCCGCCGTGGTGGTCCCAGCCGGGGTGGTAGAGTTGGATGAAGCGGACATCGCGCTCGGCGAGGCGCCGCGCCAGCAGGCAGTTCGCGGCGAAGGTGCCGGGCTGCCTCGCCTCCGGGCCGTACAGCTCGAACGTCGACGCCGGCTCTCTTGAGACGTCCATCACTTCCGGCACGGACGTCTGCATCCGGTAGGCCATCTCGTACTGGGCGACGCGCGCCCGCACCTCGGCGTCGCCGGTCTGTTCGTGCTGGAGCGCGTGCAGCTGGGCGAGGCGGTCGAGCATCTTGCGCCGCCCCCCGGCGCTGACGCCGTCGGGGTTGGCGAGGTACAGCACCGGCTCCTTGCCGCCGCGGAATTGCACGCCCTGGTGCGTGCTCGGCAGGAAGCCGTTGCCCCACAGGCGGGCGTAGAGCGGCTGGTCGATGCGGTCTTTGGAGATAAGGACGACGAACGACGGCAGGTTTTCGTTGGCGCTGCCGAGGCCGTAGTCGAGCCACGCCCCCATCGACGGCCGGCCGGCGATCTGCGAGCCGGTCTGGAAGAACGTGATCGCCGGGTCGTGGTTGATCGCCTCCGTGTGCAGCGACTTGACGAAGCAGACGTCGTCGGCCAATTTCGCCGTCCACGGCAGCAGCTCGCTGACCGAGGCGCCGGCCTGGCCGTGCCGCGCGAACTGGAAGAGCGACCCGGCGAGCGGCAGCGTCGCCTGGTTGCCCGACATGCCCGTGAGGCGCTGCCCCATGCGCACGCCCGCCGGCAGGTCTTGGCCGTTCATTCTCGTCAGGAGCGGCTTGTCGTCGAACAGGTCGAGCTGCGACGGGCCACCGCTCATGAAGAGGTAAATAATCCGCTTCGCCGTCGGCGGGTGGTGCGGCTTCCCCAGCACGCCAGCCGTCGGCGCGGCGACGGCGTCGCGCGCGAACAACGAACTCAGCGCCGCCGCGCCGAGGAAGGAGCGGCGGTCCACTACGCCGAGGGCGTCGCTCAACGTTCTCATGGGGTCGATTACCTCCGCATTACCGCTTCGTCGTGGTTCAGGATCGCCAGGGCCAACACCGTGGCCGCCGCCGCGTCGGGCGCGCCGAGCGTCGGGTCGCCCTTCGCGTCGCCCACGGCGAGCAGCTTCGCCGCCGCCTTGGGGTCGCCCTGGAACAAGTGGCGCTGTTCGGCGAACAGGCACGTCAGCACGTCGATCTCTTTCGCCGAGGCGCGCCGCCCCGTCACCAGGTGGAACGCCCACGCGGCCCGCTCTTCCGACGTTCGTCCGCCCTCCTTCAGCAGGCGTTGCCCCACGAGCCGCGCCGCCTCGACGATCTGCGGGTCGTTGAGCAGCGCCAGCGCCTGCAGCGGCGTGCTGGTCGTCTGGCGGCGGGCGACGCAGACGTTGCGCTCGGCGGCGTCGAACGTGACCATCGCCGGGTGCGGCACGGTGCGCTTCCAAAACGTGTACAGGCTGCGGCGGTACAGGTCGGCGCCGCGGCCGCGGTCGTAGCGCGGCGAGCCCATCGCCACCTCCCAGAGGCCGTCTGGCTGGTACGGCTTCACGCCCGGCCCGCCGACCTTCTCGACCAGCAGGCCGCTCGCCGCCAGCGCCTGGTCGCGGAGCATCTCCGCCGTCAGCCGCCGCGCCGGGGCCCGCGCCAGAAGGCGGTTGTCCGGGTCGCGCGCCAGTAACTCCGGGCTCGCCTTCGAGGACTGCCGGTACGTCGCCGACAGGGCGATCTGCCTCAGCAGGCGGCGCACGTCCCAGCCGTTGTCGGCGAAGTCGCGCGCCAGTCCGTCGAGCAGTTCGGGGTGCGTCGGCGTCGCCCCCTGGCTGCCGAAGTTGTCGCTCGTCTCGACGAGCCCGCGGCCGAACATCATCTGCCAGAAGCGGTTGACCGCGACCCGCGCCGTCAGCGGGTTGTCCGGCGCCAGCAGCCAGCGAGCCAGGCCGAGGCGGTTGCGCGGCTGGCCGGCGGGGAAGGGCGGCAGCGCCGCCGGCGTGTCGGCGGCGACGCGCTCGCCGGGGGCGTCGTAGGCGCCGCGCTTCAGGACAAAGGCCGGTTTCGGCTCCTTCATCTCCTCCATGACCATCACTTCCGGAACGGGCTGGACCGTCCGGCTCTCCTCCTGACGTAAGGCGCGAAGCTCTTCGGCGAGGCGCAGGGACGGCGCGTGGGCCGTCGCCAAGAAGGTGTCGAAGAGCCGCTGACGGTCTTCGATCTCCGGGAGGCCGGCGACGCGCGCCGCTTCGAGAGCGGTCAGGGCACGGCGGTAGACGCGGAACTCGTCAACTTGCCCTCCTTTGAATCCGTTGTCGCGGAAGCGGAACCCCAGCGCCAGGTCCGGCTCGCCGCCCTCGTAGGTGATGTCCTTGAAGAGGCCGTCGCGGACGACGTCGACCTCGACCGGCTTGCCGTCGAGGTACAGGCGGACGCCGGCCGCGCGGCTCGAGCCGTCGTAGGTCGCGCTGACGTGCGCCCAGGCGCCGACGGGGATGGTCGCCTTGCTGACGACCTTGATCGAGTTGCGCGGCCACATGTGATGCAGGCCGAAGGCGACGTGGCCGTTTTCCAGCAGCAACTCGTAGCCGCGACTGCCGGCGTCGATGGGCGCCCGGCTGTGGTGGGCGACGACGAGGCGCGGGGCGTGTGTCAGCGTCTTCAGCCACAGGGCGAGCGTGAACGGGTCGGTACGCGAGAAGTGCCCGAGTCCCGGAAAGACGAAGCCGTTCTCGCCGCTCAGCTCGGCGGCCCGGCCGACCTTGCCCGGCACCAGCCTCGGCCCCTCGTAAGCCTTGCCCGGACGCTTCACGTCGGCGGCGTTGGCGATCTCCTGATTCTTGATGTCGTCAAAGGCGAAGGATCCGACAAGTCCGGGGACGTCGAGCGTCTTCGGCCGTGTCTTGAGCCAGGCGTCGAAGGCGGGCGCCGCCTTCGCCTTCTCGTCGGCGATCTCCCTCTCCTTGGCGCGGATGCGCTCGCGCAGGCCGGCGAGTTTGGCATCGGTCGCGTCGTCGGAGAGGAGCAGCGTCGGCACCGGCATCGAGGCCGTGAAGTACGACGTCTGCCCCGACTCGTCGACGTTCTGGAAGAAGGAAAAAAGCGCGTAGAAATCCTTCATCCGTACCGGGTCGTACTTGTGGTCGTGGCAGCGCGAGCACTCGAACGTCAGGCCGAGGAAGGCGGTGCCGAAGGTGTCGACGCGGTCGACGACGTAGGCGACGCGGAACTCCTCCTCGACGACGCCGCCCTCCTCGTTCTGCATGTGCAGCCGGTTGAAGGCGGTCGCGAGGCGCTGCTCCTTGGTCGCGTTCGGCAGCAGGTCGCCGGCGAGTTGCCACGTCACGAACTGGTCGTAGGGCAGGTTGCGGTTGAAGGCGGAGACGACCCAGTCGCGCCACGGCCACATGGGACGAAAGCGGTCCATTTGGTAGCCGTGCGTGTCGGCGTAGCGGGCGACGTCGAGCCACTCGCTCGCCAGGCGCTCGCCGTAGCGTGGCGAGGCGAACAGGCGCTCCAAAACCTTTTCGTAGGCGTCAATTCCTTTGTCGGCGAGGAAGGCGTCGACCTCGGCGGGCGTCGGCGGCAGGCCGGTCAGGTCGAACGAGACGCGGCGCAGCCACGCCTCGCGCGGCGCCTCCGCCGACGGCGCCAGGCCCTCCTTCTCCAACCGGGCGAGGACGAAACGGTCGATGTCGTTGAGAGACCGGCCCGAGCGGACGGCCGGCGTCCGCGGCTTTTGCGGAGGGACGAAGGCCCAGTGCCGGCTCCACGTCGCCCCCTCGTCGACCCACTGTTTGAGAAGACCGATCTGCTTCGGGGTGAGCGTGCGCTTCGAGTCGGGAGGCGGCATCCTGTCGTCGGCGTCGGCCGAGGTGACGCGGCGGACCAACTCGCTCTCGGCGCTTTTGCCGGGGACGAGGACGGCCGTGCCCTTGCGCACCCGGAAGGCGCCTTCCTTCGTGTCGAGGCGCAACCCGCCCTTGCGCGCCGTGGCGTCGGGGCCGTGGCAGTGGAAGCACTTGTCCGACAGGACCGGCAGCACGTCGCGGCTGAAGTCGACCTCGGCGGCGGCGGGCGTGACGGTGGCGAGCAGCGCCAGACAGCCGGCGGCGCACGCCCGGAGGGTTCCCTGTCGCACAGTGGCATTCCTCGTCGGGGTTGCGGGTGACGTCTCATTGTTATCTTAACGGCGAGGAATAAAACTAACCACAGAGGACACAGAGAACACAGAGAAGAGAAAAAAGAAGAATATCTGTCGCGATTTCTTCTCGGCCTCGCCCCGACTCTCTTTTTTCCTCTCTGTGTTCTCTGTGTCCTCTGTGGTTAGTTCTTTTTTCGCGGTCATACGACAAAGGAGCCCCCTATGCGACGCGCGACCAGGGCCGCCGTCTTCCTCCTGGCCGGACTGGTCTCGGCGGCCCGCGCCGACGACGCCCCCCGCAAGTACCCGCCGACGCGCCGCGTCGACCGCGTCGACGACTACCACGGCACCAAGGTCGCCGACCCGTACCGCTGGCTCGAGGACGACGTCCGCAAGTCCGACGACGTCCGCAAGTGGGTCGACGCCGAGAACAAGGTAACGTTCGCCTACCTCGAACAACTCCCCGAGCGCGAGGCGATCAAGAAGCGCCTCACCGAGCTGTGGAACTACGAGAAGCACACCGCCCCGACGAAGGCCGGCGGCCGCTACTTCTTCTCCAAGAACGACGGGCTGCAAAACCAGTCGGTCCTCTACGTGCAGGAAGGGCGCGACGCCGCGCCGCGCGTGCTGCTCGACCCCAACGGCTGGTCGAAGGACGGCACCGTCGCCCTGAGCGGCGTCGTGCCGAGCGACGACGGCCGCCACCTCGCCTACGGCGTCGCCGAAGCTGGCAGCGATTGGCAGACGTGGAAGGTCCTCGACGTCGCCACGGGCAAGAGCCTCGCCGACGAGGTCCACTGGGTCAAGTACGGCGGCGCGAGTTGGACCAAGGACGGCAAGGGCCTCTTCTACGCGCGCTACCCCGAGCCGAAGCCGGGCGAGAAGTTCCAGGGGCTCACCTACAACCAGATGCTCTACTACCACCGCGCCGGCACGGCGCAGGCCGACGACGTGCTGGTCTACAAGCGCCCCGACCACCCCGACTGGGGCTTCACGCCGCACGTCAGCGAGGACGGCAAGTACCTCGTCATCTCCGTGCGCCGCGGTACCGACGCTCGCCACCGCATTTTCTACAAGGACCTGGCCGAGCCCTACGGGATGCCGGTCGACCTCGTCGAGGACTTCGACAACGAGTACAGCTTCGTCGACAACGACGGCCCGGTCCTCTACTTCAAGACCGACTACAAGGCGGCGCGCGGGCGGCTCATCGCCGTCGACACGCGCCGGCCGGCCCGCGCGAGCTGGAAGGAAATCGTCCCCGAGGCGGCGGAGAACCTGCGCGGCGTCGGCCTGGTCGGCAACCTGTTCGTCGCCCACTACCTGAAGGACGCGCGGACGCAGGTGAAGCTGTTCGCGACCGACGGCGTCCTGGTGCGCGAGGTCGAGTTGCCCGGCCTCGGCACGGCGGCCGGCTTCGGCGGCAAGCGCACCGACACCGAGACCTTTTACACCTTCTCGAGCTTCGCCACGCCGCCGCGCGTCTACCGCTACGACCTGCTCACCGGCAAGAGCGATCTCTACCGGGAAGCCAAGGTGAAGTTCAACCCGGACGATTACGAGGTCAAGCAGCTCTTTTACCCGAGCAAGGACGGCACGAAGGTGCCGCTGTTCCTGACGGCGAAGAAGGGGGTCAAGCTCGACGGCTCGAATCCGGTGCTGCTGTACGGCTACGGCGGCTTCAACATCCCGCTGACGCCGGGCTTTCGGCCGGATCGGCTGGCGTGGCTGGAGATGGGCGGCGTCTACGCGCAAGCGAACCTGCGCGGCGGCGGCGAGTATGGCAACGACTGGCACAAGGCGGGGACGAAGTCGCGCAAGCAGAACGTCTTCGACGACTTCATCGCCGCCGCCGAATACCTCATCAAGGAGGGGTATACGAGCAAGGAGAAGTTGGCGATCCAGGGCGGCAGCAACGGCGGGCTGCTGGTCGGCGCCTGCATGGTACAGCGGCCCGAGTTGTTCGGCGCCTGCCTGCCGGCGGTCGGCGTCATGGACATGCTGCGCTTCCACAAGTTCACCGCCGGCCGCTTCTGGACCGACGACTACGGCTCGGCCGACAACGCCGAGGAGTTCGCGGCGCTGTACGCCTACTCGCCGTACCACGCGCTGTTGAAGCGGGGCAAGCAGAAGTACCCGCCGACGCTGGTGACGACGGCGGACACCGACGACCGCGTGGTGCCGGGCCACAGCTTCAAGTTCGCGGCGGCCTTGCAGGAGATGCAGGAGGGTCCGGCTCCGGTGCTGATCCGCATCGAGACGCGCGCCGGCCACGGGGCGGGCAAGCCGACGGCGAAGCAGATCGAGGAAGTCGCCGACGAGTGGGCCTTTTTGGCGAAGAACCTCGGCATGAGCGGGAAGTAACGTCACGCCCCCGAAACCTGGGCCAAGAGAATCGAACGGCCCTGACGTGAGACGTAACCCGGCTAGCGGTCCTTCGCCGTTTCGGCTACAACGGAGGGATGTCTCAACGGGGCGACGGCATGGCGTTACGGTTCACGGTGCTGGCGAGCGGCAGCGCGGGCAACGCGAGCCTTCTGGAGGCCGGCGACTTCGGCCTGCTGGTCGACGCCGGCCTCGGCCCGCGCCAACTCGCCGCCCGCCTCGCGACCGCCGGCCTCGGCTGGGGCCGCGTCGGCGGCGCGATTCTCACGCACACGCATTCCGACCACTGGAACGACCGCACCCTCGCCCACCTGCTGCGCCGGCGCTTGCCCCTGTACTGCCACGCCGGCCACCATGAGGTGCTGTTCGCCGCCTCGCCCGCGTTCGCGGCGCTGCGGACGGCGGGCCTTGTGTGCCCCTTCGAGGCCGGCGAGGAATTGCCGCTGGCGCCGGGGCTGCGCTGCCGCCCGCTGCCGGTGCGCCACGACGGCGGGCCGACGTTCGGCTTCCGCTTCGAGGGTGCCCCGGACCTGTTCGGGGGCTCGGCGAGCCTCGCTTACCTCGCCGACCTCGGCTGCTGGGACGACGCCCTCGCCGACGCGCTCGCCGAAGTCGACGCCCTGGCCCTGGAGTTCAACCACGACGTCACCCTGGAGTACGCCAGCGGCCGGTCGATGCGGCTCATTTCGCGCGTCCTGGGCGACGAAGGCCACCTGTCGAACGAGCAGGCGTCCCAGCTGGTGGCCGAGGTGGTCCGTCGGTCGTCGCCGGGCCGGCTGCGCCACGTCGTGCAGCTGCACCTGAGCCGCGACTGCAATCGGCCTCACCTCGCCGCCGAGAGTGCTCGCGCTGTGCTGACGGAGTTAGGCTGTGAGGTCGACGTCCACACGGCGAGTCAGTACGAGCCGCTGCCGGCGCTTCAGCTGGGGTCCGACGGACGTCGCCGCGAGAGCCGCGGGCGGCCGCGCGGGAGTCGCAATCGCAAGCTCAGCCTCGCGGCTCACCCGTGGCTGCCGGGGCTCGAGTCCGCCTGAGGCGTCACCCGTAGGCCGGAACACGGCACCTCGACACCGTTCCGGTTGACGAAGCCCCTTCTCGGGTCCGCCGTCAGCTCCAGGCGCTTCCGCATCTCCGCGTCGTACACCGTCAGTACCAGTTCGGGAACCGGGGCGGTCCGCGTACCGCCGACGATCAGCACGCGGCGACCCTCCTCGAAAATCGACAGGTCGAAGTCGCGCGCGATTGCCTCCGCGTAAAGCCAGCGGAAGTCGTTGACCGAAGTTGCGGTGGTGTGGAGGAAGACGAAATCCTCAGCCACCTTGCGGGCGTCGGCGAGGCTGACGACGCCGGGCCGCGCCGGCGCGGACACCTGCGCGACGGGCAAGCCCTTGATTGGCAGTTCCGCGAGGGCGCGTAACCGCTCGTCGCGCCCGCTCTCGTCGGTCAGCCTGAGGTCGGCCAGCTGACGCAGCCGCCCCGCCGCGACGGTACGGCTGAAGGCGACGTAGGAGAAGAGCAAGGTCGCGTCGGGCTCGCCGGGCGCCTTGAACGCGCCGAGCGGGCGGTCGAGGTACAGAGCCGTCCCCAGTTCGCGTAATTCCAGCGGGTGCGCCAGGTCCTCGATGCTCAGGCGCAAAGTGTCCGCCGCCCGCGCGCCGGGCGCGAGTGCCTCGGCATAGAGGGTTCGCGTGCGCGTCGCGGGTTGGAGGATCTGCTCCTCGGGGACGCGGGCGAATGGCGCCGGCAGGACGCGCGCGTTCTCCCCCGAGGACGTGGGCAGGTCAGGGACGGCATGTCCCGCGTAACGTGCCCGGAGGAGCCACGCCTGCCGCAGCGCCCGCCGGCGCAACCGGGCCGCGTCGCCCAGAAAAAGGTCGGGGTGCTTCTCGATCAGGCTCAGGTACGCCGTCAGCACCTCGTCGAGGAGGAGGGCATCCGGATAATTGGCCCCGCGATGGTGGAAGAGGACGAGGTCGTAGGCCGTCAGGTGGCGGCAGGTCTGGCGCAGCAGGCGGCCGAGGAAGTCGATGAGGTCGGCCGTCGTGAGGACGCCGTCACTCTCCAGCGCAGCGGCGAATCGGAGCGCGTTGCCGACGAAGTGCGTGTAGGGCGACAACGAAACTCCATTGAAGAGGTCGCGCAAACGGTCAAGGAACCAACCGGCCAGCGGCCGCAGTCCGAACTGAGGTCTGAAATTGGGCCGAACGTGCTTGTCGGTAAATCGGCGTGTGAGCGTGGGCACCTTGTCCGGCGAGGCGGCCCGCAACACGGCTTCGAGCAACTTGACCTGCTGAGACCACGTCGACCTGGCGCTCAGTCCTCGATCGATCAACTCCTGGGGAGCCGTCATGGGACCGTAATCACGCCCGTCTTGCCGGAAGAAATATCCTAGTTCCCCGAGGGAGAACGCCGGCAGTGGCGCCTCGACCGACGTGAGGGGCAGACGACTTGTGCCGACGACGGCCCGGAAGAGCAGGCCGGGCAGCTCCTCACCGAGGCGGTCGAGTTCGGCCGTGCCGACCAACTCGCGGACCCAGCGGCGCACCTCGCGCGACAGGATGACGTTGTCGCCGGCGTCGTAACCCTCGTGAACGTAAGAGAGAATGGCGCGGACGACGTGGACCTGCCCGGCCTCGGCGTCCCACTTGACCGACAGCAGCGGCTCGCCGGAACGGCCCTCGTCGCCGAGAAGGTAGACGTTCCAACTCTCGAAGAGGCGGCGCTCGCGGGTCTGCGCCGGGGGGAGTAGCCGGCCGCGGAACACCTCCCAGGAGACGTCCTCGGCGGCGACGTGTTCCCATTCCAGCCGCGTGGCGCCGCGGGCGAAGAAGAGACGGGGGTGGACGGCTTCGTCGATCAGGCGGCGCACGTCGGCGGCGGTCGGGGGCATGGGTCATCTCGGCACGGGAGTTGCTCTTCTCACCTGGCGATTGCAGCCGTGGCTGAGTCAGCTATGTAAGGAGAAAAGACAATGACGAGTACGGGTCAACCTTCACCGGCCGCCCGGACGGCTCTGCTCTACATCACGATCGGCGCCCTGCTCATCGTCTGGACGTTCATCCTCTGGATGTACTTGCGCTCCCGGGAGGACGTGGCGCTGGGCATGTGGTACTTGTGTTACGGGTCGCTGGCCTCGGGCCTGACGCTCCTGGTCATCGGTCTGGGCGTGGGGCAGATCGGCCGTTCGGCGCGGCACGCCGACGCCGACATTCCGAAGACCGCGGTGGCAGTGCCCGCGACGCCGGCGGATCCCACGGCCTCTCCGGTTCAGGTGGCGGCGGCGCCCCTGGTGCCTCCTGTCACGGCACCTTTGCCGGCTCAGGCGCTGCCACGCCAATAACGAACGCGGCGTCGGCCGGCGCGGCCGGGCAAGACTACTCGCGCGGCCGCGCCAGCCGCAGCCCGATCGGCAGCGATTCGCCGAACATCTGCGATTGCTCCTCGCCTTCCAGGTCCGTCACTTCCTCGACCATGCGCACCCAGTGTTCCGGGGCCGCGACCGCGCCCAGGACGCTTAGCACGGTCTTGCGAAGACTGTCGTCGACGTCGAGGGCGCGCTGCCCGCTGCGCCGCGCTAGCTGGGCCAGGCAGAACGCCCAGCCGAGGCGCTCGCTCTGGTTGCCCGGCTCGAAGGGGAGCAGGGCCTCCAGCCAGCGCTGAGCGGTCTGCGCGTGGACGACGGCGTTGAGCGGCCCGTAAAGAAGGACGCGGGCGCCGAGGCGCGTCAGACTCCAGAAAGCGTAGGTCGGCACGGGGCTGCGCTTTAGCGGTTTCAGCAAGGCCTCGCCGAGCGCCTCCTTGCCCTTGAGGTCGAGGCGTTCCAGGCTGGCGGCGGCGCGCCACATCTCGGCCAACTCGTTCGCCGGCGGCTTCGGCGCCGCCTTGCCCTTGCCCGGCAGAAGCGCGGGCCGCATGCGGTCGTACAGCGCCTGCTGCAACGGTCCCGTGAGCCCGCCGGCGACGCGCCGCCACATGATCCAGGAGTCGGCGCCGCCTTCCGGCGACTTGGGCGCCGACGGCGCGGCGCCGCGCGGCGGCGCGTTCAGCATCTTCCACAGCTGCTCGACGCGGAAGCGGTCGAGCGCGTCGCCGAAGCCGGGGCGCAGGCAGTAGCCGACGAGGTTGTACCAGCGGGCGTAGTGCGCCGGCGAGCGCCGCCGCTGCTCCGCGACCTCGGCGAGGAAGTCCCAGAGACGGCGACACAGCCCGGTCGGCCACTCGTGCCGCGGCGCCTCCAGCGCGGCTTCGAGGCCCTTCGTCAGTTCCTTCGGCGACGGGCCGTCTTCGTCGCCGGGTCGGTAGGTTTCCCGGATCAGCCGCGCCGCCTCCTGCACCTGCGCCTCGGGCCAGACGTCGGTGACGGCCTCGTCCGGCCCGCCCGCCTCCTCGTCCTTGACGACGTCGCGCACGTTGAACTCCAGCCGCCAGCGGTTGCCGCCGTCCTTGGCGACGCACCACAACTCCAGCGTGCCGATGTCCGTGCTTTTCGCGGCCAGCGTGACGGGGACGTTCTTCGTGCCGCTGCGCTTGCCGCCGCGCAGGACCGTGTGCAGGGGAGGCAGACGCAGCAATTGTTCCGGCGCCACGTTCAGGAGGTCGCCGGCCTTGTCGTCGCCGCGCACCGTCGAGGTGTAGAGCGGGAACAGGACGGGCTGCCCGAGGGCCAGTTCCAGCTCCGGCTTCGGCAGGCTGATCTCGGCGCCCTCTTCGAGGTGCCGCGGCACGACGCACAGGACGGTACGGGCGGTCGGGCCGGCGGCCTCGTCGGCGGCGACGCCGACGTAGTAGGAGCGGGCGATGCCGCCGCCGATGCGCCGGCCGCCGGTGTGGCGCAACCAGCCGTAGTAAGCGGCACCCCAGGCGACGGCCAGGTCGAGCGACGGGTTGCTCAGCACAAGCGGCCGCCACGGCGCCTCCGGGACGTCGTACCAGCCGCGCATCACCTCGACGAGGCGTTGCCGCAGCGCCTCGGGCTGGAAGACGCCGCCGTTAAAGAGGATCGCTAGAGGCGCCGACCCTTCCGGCGTGTGCTTGTTCAGGAAGGCGGCGAGGTGGCGCGTCACCGCCGGGTCGCTGACGTAGGGCAGCCCCATCTCGTGGAGGCCGGTGCGCGAGCCGCGGGCCGGTTCGGCGTCGCGCGGCACTTGCGGGAAGAAACCGTCGAAGAGGATGGTGCGGACGTCGGCGGGGGTGATCGGGGTGTGCAGCGTGCCGCCGACGACGGAGCGGCCGCGGCCGACGACGGTGACAGTGTGGCTCGGCGGCGGGCTCGGCGCCAGCAGCGTCTCCTTGGCGAGGCGGCACGCCTGCGTCAGGGTGCCGTAGCCGGCGGCGTCGAGGCGGCCGGCGCCGGGCAGCTTCGTCTCGACGAATTTCGCCAGCGCCAGGTCCATGTTGTCGCCGCCGAGGAGCAGGTGGTCGCCGACCGCCTGGCGGACGAAGCTCAAGCCGCCCTGCTGCTCGACCGCCTGGATGAGGCTGAAGTCGCTGGTGCCGCCGCCGATGTCGACGACGACGCACAGCGAACCCGGCTTGAGGGCACTCGCTTCTTTCGGCGGCGCCGTGGCGATCCAGCAATAGAAAGCGGCCTGCGGCTCTTCGAGCAGGGTCAGGTTCTCGATCCCGGCCTTGCGGGCGGCTTCGACGGTGAGGTTGCGGGCGACGTCGTCGAATGACGCCGGCACGGTGAGGACGACGTGCTGCTTTTCGAGGCGCTCGTCGTCGCGCCCCTTGGCAACCGTGTGGTTCCACGCCTCGACGAGGTGGCGCAGGTAGCGGGTCGACGCCTCGACGGGCGAGACGCGGGCGACGTCGGGCGGGGCGCTCCAGGGGAGCAGGGCGGCGGAGCGGTCGACGCCGGCGTGACACAGCCACGACTTCGCGGAGGTGACGAGGCGTCCGGGCACCTTGGCGCCGTGGTTGCGGGCGAACTCGCCGACGGCGAAGGGGCGGGCGGCGTCCCACGGCAGGGCGGTCGAGCCGGGCGGCAGGTCGTGCGGGCCGGGCAGGTAGAGGAAGCTGGGCAACAGGACGCGCTCGCCCATCTCGGCGGGGGCGACGAGCTGCGGCACGGCGAAGGTCTTGACGTCGGGCCGTCCGTCGCGCGGCTTCTTGCGCAGGTCGACGTAGGCGAGGGCGCTGTTGGTGGTGCCGAGGTCGATGCCGATGAGGTAGCCGGGCATGGTGCTTCGCCTGTCCGAGGTCACGCCTTTCCCACATCCTCCATGATACGCGGCTCGCTCGACGACGCTACGCCGCCCCCGGAGTCCGCCCGCACGCTCGGCCGGTCAGTCAGGATAGGCAATAAACCGGGAATAGTCGTTACAAGAGCGCCCGGCCGAGTTAGAATCGCTTTCTGATGGCCTGGCCCGAGCCAGTCGTCCCAATTTATGACTTTGGTTATCTTAAAAAAGAGTAATTTTCCCCGTCCGCCGCGCCCGCGCGGACGGGCTCCACACCTACTGAGGGTCTCATCCATGACGTTCTCTTCCCCCCGCCGCCGCAAGAACCAGGCTTCGCTCCCCGCCGACCGCCGCCCGCGCCTCCGGGCGTGGCGCCCGCTCGTGGAGTCGATGGAGGACCGCGTCGTCCTCAGCGCCGCCGCCGCGACGGTCACCCAACTGTACCAGGACCTGTTGCACCGCCTCCCCGACGCCGGCGGGCTCGCCTTCTGGGCCGGGCAACTCGATGCCGGCGCCGGCACTCCGGCCGTCGCCACCGCCCTCACGCACAGCACCGAGTTCCACCGCGGCGAAGTGGACGGCGTCTACCAGCGCCTGCTCAATCGCCCGGCTGACGAGGGCGGCCGGACCTTCTTCGCCAGCGCCCTCGACCACGGACAGACCGTCCCGCAGGTCGAAGCCGCCGTCGCCGCCTCGCCGGAGTACACCCAATCACACCCCGGCGCCCCCGGCTTCCTCGATGCCCTGTTCAACGGCACCGATCACCTGAAGACGCTCGTCAGCGGAGCGTATCAACAGGTGCTGCACCGCGCCGGCGACGCCGGCGGCCTCGCCTACTGGGCCGGCCGCCTGGCCGACGGCGCGTCGCTCGGCGACGTGACCGCGACCCTCGCCGCCTCCCCCGAGCGCGCCGCGATGCCGGCCTCGACCTCCACGGTCCTCGGCACCTTCGGCGATGCCTCCGGCCTGCCCCTGGGCGGCGCCGGCGCCCTGGAGACCTCTCTCGCCGGCACCGCCCACCAGGCGCTCGGCGCGGGCGCCTTACCGCAGGCTGTGACGAAGAAGATCGGCCCGCCGGCGGTGTTCCAGGCGTTCGGCCCCCAGCGGCTGGTCGACACCCGCAACTCCGTCGTCGGCCAGTACGGCGGGCCGGCCTTCGTGGCCAACGGCACGCGGACCATCAACGTGGCGCCGTACAACCTGGCGGACCCGTCAATCCCGTCGGCGGCCATCGGCGACCAGGCGCCGACGTCGAACCTGCCGGCCAACGTCACGGCGGTGTCGGTCATCCTGTTCATCGTCGGGGCGCCGACGGCCGAGTACTTCACGGCCTTCGCCACGGGGACCAGCCCGGCGCCGACGTCGACGGCGACCGTGTTCGCGGACCATGCGGGGCAGATCATCGCCGCCAGCGCCATCGTGCCGGTGAACGCCTTGGGCAACATCGACGTCTACTCGTCGGGCGGCGGCAACCTGATCGTCGACGTCACCGGCTACTTCCTGGACACCCTCGACGGCACCGACAACCTGCCCATCAGCGGCAACGTGTCGGGGGCGACGAGCGGGGTCATCGTCGGTACCAACGCCAGCACCAGCAATTTCGCCAACGGCGTGACGGGGACGATCTCGACGACCACGGGGGGCCTTTTCTCGGCGGGGGTGCGCGGCATCAACAACAGCACCGGCGACGGCATCGGCATCGGCGTCTACGGGTCGCAGGCGGGCGGCGGCTACGGCGTCTTCGGCACCGCCTCCGGCGCCGGCACCGGCGGCTTCTTCATCGCCGGCACCGGCGGCACCGGCGTCCACGGCAGTGCCTCCGGCGCCGGCAGTCTCGGCGGCGTCTTCAGCGCCGAAACGGGCGTCAGCGCGAACGGTACGGTGGCCGGCGTCCACGGCACCAACGCCTCCACCGCGAACTTTGTCGCCGGCGTCCTGGGCGAGATCACCTCGACCGCGTCGGGCCTCGGTTCGGCGGGGGTGCACGGCAGCAACAACGGCACCGGCGGCAACGGCGGCTATGGCGTCTACGGGACTGTCAACAACAGCAACAGCATCGGCGTCTTGGGGCAGGCCTTTAGCGCCGGCAGTTTCGGCGTCTTTGCCGACGGCAACCTGGGCGCCACGGGCACCAAGTCGTTCGTGGACCCATCGCCTTCGGACCCGTCGAAGCAGATCGCCTTCGTCGCCCTTGAAGGCAACGAGGTCGGCACCTACTTCCGCGGCAGCGGCCACTTCGTCAACGGCACCGCCACGATCGACGTCCCGCAGACCTTCCGCGACGTCACCGAAGCTGCGGGTCTGAGCATTCAGGTCGAGCCCATCGGCGCCCTGGCCACCACGGCGGTCCGAAGCATGGACCTCAACCACGTCGCCCTCCTGTCGTCGGCGGACGTCGATTTCTTCTACACCGTGAACGGGGTGCGCAAGGGCTACGCGGGCTACGATCCGGTGCAGCCCAATCGCATCTACGTCCCGCACTCGGCCACCGACACGTTGCCGAACTGGCTGACGGAGACGCAGAAGCAGACGCTGATCGCCAACGGCACCTACCACGCCGACGGCACTGTCAACCTCACCACGGCCCACAATTTGGGCTGGGACAAGCTCTGGGCGGCCAACGGCACGGGCAGCACGACGTCGTCCGCCGCGTCCTGATCCGCGGAACCGTCACGAGTCCGACGACGGAACCCTTTCTTCGGCCGGGGCGCCCACGCGCCCCGGCCGGCTCTTCGCGCCTCCTCGGCACAATCGCCTCGACAAGACTTTTCGGCACCATCGAGAAAATGATGAGAATTCGCTTTGTGACCTCGAACGGATGAGTTAAGATCGGCTCCCGGACTCGCGAGCGCTTGCCTCCCGGAAGCGCTGTCTGCCGCCTCGGCAATTGCCCCCGTCCATCGTGCGAGCGTCGCGCCCAGCGGCCGGGACTTCACACCTTTGAGGGTCTTGTTCGATGTCATTCCCTTCTCCCCGCCGCGTCAAGAACCAGGCGTCTCGTCCGTCCGACCGCCGCGTGCGCCTCCGCAATGGACGCCCGCTCCTGGAGACGATGGAGGAGCGCGTCGTCCCCACCGCCGCCTCCGCGACCGTCACCCAACTCTATCAGGATCTTCTTCATCGTCAGCCCGACGCCGGCGGACTCGCTTACTGGACGAATCAACTCGACCAGGGCACCGGTACGCAAGCCGTCGCCGGCGCCATTACCCACAGTTCCGAGTACCACCGGGGCGCGGTGGACGGCGTCTACCAGCGCCTCCTCAACCGCACCGCGGACGCCGGCGGACGCGCCTTCTTCGCCGCCGCCCTCGACGCCGGGCAGACGATCCAGCAGGTGGAAGCCGCCGTCGCTTCCTCCCCCGAGTACGCTCAATCCCACGGCGGGAGCGGCTTCCTCGACGCGCTCTTCAACGGCCAGGACCACCTGAAGACTTTGGTGGGCGGCGCCTACCAGCAGGTGTTGCACCGCGCCGCCGACCCCGCAGGGCTCGACTACTGGGCCGGACGCCTGGCCGCGGGAGTGTCCCTCGACGACGTGACGGCGTCCCTCGCCGGCAGCGCTGAGAGGGCGGCGCTGCCGGCGCCGACCTCCACCGTGCTGGGGACCTTCCGTGACGTCTCGAGCCTGCCCCGGGGCGGCGTCGGCGCCCTCGAGCCGTCCCTGGCCGGCACCGTCCACCAGGCCCTCGGCGCCGGCGGCTCGGGGATCGGCTCGCAGGCGGTGACCTTGAAGAGCGGCCTGCCGGCGGTGTTCCAGGCGTTCGGTCCCGAGCGCCTCGTCGACACACGCAACAGCGTCAGCGGGCAGTACGGCGGGCCGGCCTTCGCCGCCGGCGAGACGCGCACCATCAACGTGGCCCCGTACATCCTGGCGGACCCGTCGATCCCATCGGCGGACCTCGGCGACCAACCGCCGACGTCGAACCTGCCCGCCAACGTCACGGCGGTGTCGGTCATCCTGTTCATCGTCGGGGCGCCGACGGCCGAGTACTTCACGGCCTTCGCCACGGGGACCAGCCCGGCGCCGACGGCGACGGCGACGGTGTTCGCGGACCATGCCGGGCAGATCATCGCGGCCAGTGCCATCGTGCCGGTGAACGCCGCCGGCAACATCGACGTCTACTCGTCGGGCGGCGGTAACCTCATCATCGACATCACCGGCTACTTCCTGGACGCGCTGGACGGCACCGACAACCTCCCCATCAGCGGGAACGTGCCGGGCGGGGCGGGCAACACCGGCGTCCTCGTCGGCACCAACGCTAGCACTACCTTCTCGGCCAACGGCGTCACCGGGATCATCTCCACGACCGAGCCGGGCAGCGACTCGGCGGGGGTGCGCGGCATCAACAACGGCACCGGTCCCTTCGGCTTCGGCTTCGGCGTCTACGGCTCGCATGCCAGCACCGGCGTCGGCGTCTACGGCGTCGCCGCCGGCGCCGGCGTCGGCGGCTTCTTCACCGCCGGCGTCGGCGGCATCGGCGTCAAAGGGGTCGTCAGTGGGGCGAGCACGGGCGGTTTGT
>JBBROG010000134.1:0-22772 GCA_038229635.1 Gemmatales bacterium | reverse complement strand
CTGGCTGCGTCAGCAGGGGATCGAACTGCTCATCTCGCTGACCGAAGACCCGCCGCGGCCGGTGCTGGGGTGTCGGGGGGCGGCGCGCGGGCCCCCGCCCCGGAGCCTCAAGGGGGTTCGCCCCTCACCCCCGACCCCTCTCCCCAAAGGGGAGAGGGGAGACATCAAGAACCGACTTTCAGTCACCCCGCAGCGGCTTGTGGCCGAAGCGGGCGCGCAGCTGGTTGGCCTGCTCCCACACCTTCGGGTCGGTCTGCAGGAAACCGATCAGGTTCGCCGTGGAAATCCCGAGCGCCTCCGCCGCTTCGCTCACGCGGGCTTCCAGCGCCGCCAGGACGTCGAGGGCCACGCCGGCCGCCGGCCAGAAACGCGGATCCTTGCGGCCGAGGTCGAGCCGGCCGTCGGCGCCGCGCGCCGCCCGGTAGTCGGGGTGCGCGGCCAGCGCCTCCGGCGTGCGCCCTTCCGACGGGAGTTCGTCGCGCAACTTCAGGAACAACGCCTGGCGCAGGCGGCGCAAGCCGCGGGCGCGGTTCTCGTGCTGCGAACGACTCTCCTCGGCGATGACGATCAGTCCGCTCGGCGGGTGGCGCAGCCGCACCGCCGAGCTGGTCTTGTTGCGCTTCTGCCCGCCGGGGCCGCTGGCGCGGTAGGTGTCCACCTCGCACTGGGCGAGCAGCTGTTCGTCGGTCAGCGCCGACCAGGCGGCGCGCGGCGGGTCGGACATCGCGGCGGTCCTCCGGCGGACGTGAAGCCGCAAGCGGCAGTCCCGCCCGTATCCTACCAGGCCGGTCACTGTTCCGCGAACAGATAGCGCAGCAGCGGCCCCGCCTTGCGGTACTCGGGGATGACGACGTCCGCCCCCGCCTTCACCAGCCGGTCGCGCTTCCAGGCGTTGACGCCGCGCCGCTTCTCCTCGTCGCTCGCCACCGCCACCGCCGCGCCGCCGACACGCTTGACCTCCTCAATCTCCACGAAGCCGTCGCCGAAGCCGAGCAGTTCTTCCCCGCGCAGCCCGTGCTCGCGCAGGATCTTCTCGATAATCATCTGCTTGGAGAAGTTCTTGTAATCGTCGAGCGCCCCGTAGACGTGTTCGCCGAAGAACGGCGCCAGGCCGAGCAGCTCGACCTCCCGGCGGACGTACTGCAAGTCGGTGCCGCTCGCCAGGTAGAGCGTCACGCCGCGCCGCTTCAGCTCTTCGAGGAAGGCGCGACTGCCGGGCACCGTCCACTCGTCCGGCGCGGCGCCGCCGTTCGCGAGGGCCGCGACGCGCCCTTCGATGCGTCGCATGAGCAGGTCGTGATAGCGATGCTTGTAGGCGAGCGGTTCGGCCGGAGTGCCGCCGCGGCGGCGCACTTCGTCCGCCAGCTGGATCATCTGATAGATCGTCTGCCGCCCGTTGAGGCGCATGACGAACTCCTCGACCGCCGCCGAGAGATCGGCGTCACTCTCCTTCGTGCCGGTCTGGCGCAGCACGTCGACCATCATCGGAATCATGACCTGCGGCCAGCCCTCGCGGATGAGCGACAGCGTGCCGTCGAAGTCGAACAGCGCCGAGCGGAACCGGCCGCGCGGCAGGTCGTCGCGCAGCACCTCGATCTCGTCGTCCAGGAACATCGGCATACGTCCTCCTCCGGCATTGTCTTATGAGATGCGCCGGGGCGCTGGCGAGCGCGGCCGCAAATCCGTCACCGGCGTCATGGCAAGACGTGCCGCGAAGGCAAGAGGGGTAAACCGGGAATTGCGAGGCGTGCGTCGGCGACTGCGGCTCTGGTAAACTGCGCTTGGGAACAGGAGGGCACACATCATGCGCGTCGCCGATTTCCTCGCCGGGCAGCACGTCGCCTTCGAGACGCTGCTGCACCCGCCCGCGTTCACCGCCCAAAAGCGGGCGCGGTTCCTGCGTGTCCCCGGCCGGCAGGTCGCCAAGAGCGTCCTGCTGCGCGGGCCGGAGGGCTTCGTCCTGGCGGTGCTGCCGGCGCCGCGGCACGTCGATACGGAGAAGGTCGCCGCGGCGCTCGGCGGTCCGGTGCGCCTCGCCGACGACGCGGAGATGACCGAGGTGTTTTCCGACTGCGAGTGGGGCGTGGTGCCGCCGTTCGGCCGGCTCTACGGCCTGCCGGTGCTGCTCGACGACGGGATCTCTCCGGACGCGCTGATGGTGTTCGAGGCGAACACGCACGCCGAGGCGGTGCGGCTGCGCTGCCGCGACTTCGAGCGAATCGAGCGGGCGCGGCGTCTCGCTCTGGCGAGGTAGTAGATCTCAGTCGGCATGTCGGTGTCGAACGCCTTCAGATCCCGTAACAAAATGAGCCACCGATGAACACAGATAAACACAGATGATGCAAGGCGGAAATAAATACTTGCATTTCACTCTATTCCTATCTTATATGTGTTCATCCGTGTTCATCTGTGGCTCATTTTGGTACGGGATCTCATTCGATCGGCTCCGCGTCGCGCTGCCGGTATGCCTCCTCGCAGATCCCGCGCAACGTGGGATCGTCGCGGTACTTGCTCGCCAGGCGAGACACTCCCGCACGGCCGACCTCCAGCGTCAGCAATTCGCCTTGCGCGACACGCCGTTCGAGCGCGGTTTCGAGTGCCGCCAGGGCTCCTGCTCGAGTAGGGGCCGTCACGCGGCCGTCCGACGCTCCCACAAGGGTGGCGGCGAATTGCCCGTTCGCGGCTTGAATAAGGATGGGAAACGTCATGGCGACCTCTCTCTTGGTGTGCAGACCGACTTGGATATTACGCCGTCCCGAGCAGTTCCGCCAGTTTCTTCGTCCGGTACTCGAACGCCCATTTCAGGTCGCGCTCGATCATGACGGCCGTCAGGACCAGGCCCAGGATGCCGCCCGGCGGCCGCGCCGGACGCGCTGATGGTGTTCGAGACGAACTCGCACACCGAGTTCGACATGGAGATTGGGCACGCGCTCGAAGTCGCGTCATCCTGCGGGGGACACGGCTAATAACCAAAGCGGCGGCGAGGCTTGAAAACGAGGCTATTCATCAGTCCCAGGCTCATCAATAAGCCCTTACCTCCGTGACAGTTAGCCGCGTCCTTTTTTTCCTTTTTTGGTCCGAACTCTATTTTGACCTTGTTTTATAATCTGGCACGGGCTACCCTTCGTAGCCCGATCACTCATCTCAGGAGAGCAACATGAGTACACGCATGGCGGCAGGTGTGGTCGCGATTCTCTGGCTCGCTGGCGTAGGAACGCCGGAGGCACACGCACAGGGTACGGTGGATTTCGCCGCGAACAACCCAGTCTGGACCGGGGCGCCGGGGCGCAAAGTCGATGCGACAATGAACTACACGACCAACGCCGGGTTCACCACGGATTCGTTGAAGATCACGGTGACAAGGTCACGTTCCCTGGTGGCGTGCGGACGGAAGCGGCCACCAATTTCGGAGGAACGGCAGCCCCGCCGGCACTGGCGCAGACTGGCAATTTTACCTTCGGGACGGGCATCTCTCTGGCAGGAACCTACTGCGTCAAGATCAGTCTGATCGCCAGAAGCAACACCAACGGACAACTTCAACCCGCCGTGGTAAAGACGTCGGCGGACAAGGATCTCTAGCGGCCTCGCGACGGTGGATCCCTTGGGTGCCGTGCGCCCAAGGGATCCACCATCCAGGTCGCCCCGAAGGGGACAAGGGTCTGGTTTCCCGTATTTCTAAGGAGGGAACAGAGATGACGAAACTCTTCATCCGGGCTCGGCAGCCTATGGTCCGACCGGGCCTGACGCTGATCGAAGTCCTCGTCGTCATCGGCATCTTGGCAGTTCTGATCGGCCTGCTCATCCCTGCGGTCCAAAAGGTTCGTTCCGCCGCGACGCGCATGCAGTCTCAGAACCAGATGAAACAGATCGTCCTCGCCGTCCACAACTTCGGGTCCGCACACGAAGGGCGGTTGCCCGCGATGAATCTGAACTCGCCGCACCCCGAAGACGGCGCCGTGTTGGGAGCAATTCTTGAGTATATCGACAAGGGCGAGTATGTCGTGCGCTCGACCCCGCCGCCTGTCGGCAGCACAACACCGCGCGACGTCCTTTACCGCGTGCGGCTGTTCATGAGCCCGGCGGACCCGAGCTTCGCCTTCTACCCCGACGACTCGTTTACCGAGGAGGGGAACTGTAGCTATGCCGTGAACATGCAGGCATTCGGGGGATTCCCGCACCTGGCCCAAACGTTCCCCGATGGCACGTCGAATACGATTGCCCTGGCCGAGCACTACGCCCGTTGTTCGACCCGTGACCTCTTTTCCTTCAACATGGCGGGCGTGGGCCGATATTCCGGTGCCCAACCGCCCCCCTTTCCGGTCACGAGGCGCGGGACGTTCGCGGACCGCGAATTGGGTGACGTGATTCCCGTCACTTCGGGCATCCCCCCTGTCTCCTCTGGCTCGGTGCGAGGCAAAACATTCCAGGTCGCGCCTCATCCCAGAGACTGCGACGGCTCCCTGCCGCAGACGCCGCACACGGGCGGAATGCTTACCGCTTTCGTGGACGGGAGCGTGCGGACCGTGGGCGGCGCCGTCGCGCCCTCGGTCTTCTGGGCTACCGTCACCCCGGCCGGCGGTGAAGTCACTTCGCCCGATTAAGACGGCGACGCTGATCCCTGGCGCAACGACGGAAGCTGGCGGTTCTCCGGCCGGGCATTCCAGACGCCCGCCCGGTCCGCCAGCAGCAGTTCCGTGCGGCCGCGGCGCGTCTCCCGCTGCTTGCGCGTCAGCCAGTCCCGCAGGGAGGGGACGAGGTAGTCGTGGGTCAGTTGGTAGTATTTCTGACCCGCCCGGACCGGAAACGGGGTATCGCCGTCTCCTTCCTTGCCTTCGGGGTCGGTCGGCGTGAGGAGGCGGATTTCGCCGTCGAGGATGCGGAGCAGATCCTCGAAGTCCCTGGGACGGCTGGCATAGCCCGAGTCCGTCAGCAACTCGGCGTGGGATCGCATGTGGCCCTTGATGTCGGTCCCGGATTCGGGCAGCAGGGCTTTGAGGACCGCTCGCGCGGCTTTCTGGTGCAGCCGGTGCCTGGGGTTGGCGGTTTGCGTAGAGAAGGTCTCTTCGAGGAACGTAACGCCGACGCCTTCGGTGCCGCCGACCTCTTTCAACGTCACGGGCGTCCACGCCTTGCCTTTCACCATCTCCGCGAACAGCGACAGCCGCACGGGGACGATCTTGCCGTCCTGGGCCAGGCCGGCCACGACCTGATCGAGGAAGGTGTCCTGCTCCTTGGTCCGTCCTTGGCCTCCTTCGGCCAGGGCACCGAAGGCTCGGCCAAAGGCCGTCAGAACTTTCCGCCCGTGGCGCGGCTCGAAGAGATCGACCAGGGCCATGTTCTTGCCCTGTAATAGCTCAATCTCCAGGGCGGTCATGAACCGACTGACGGCGAGCCAGAAGTCATCCCGCACCATGACCACGCACTGCACGCGCCCGCCGTCACACTGCCGCAGGGCCTGCATCAGTTCCGTATGCTCCAGCAGTTCTTCTTGTGAGTCCGCATGAAACGGCCGCCGGCCCGTGAGCAGTTCGTAGAAGACGACGCCCAGGCTGAAGACGTCACTGCGGCCATCGACGCGGTGGCCCTCGCCACGAGCCTGCTCGGGACTCATGTAGGCCGGCGTCCCGGCGACCTTCGGGCCGTGGCCGACATGTTCCTCCTGGAGCGCCAGCCCGAAATCGACCACGAACGGCTGGCCGCCGGCGTCGAGCAGGATGTTTCCGGGCTTGACGTCGCGATGCACGAGTCCCTGGCGGTGGGCGTAGTGCAAGGCCCCGGCAATCGTGGCCGCCAGTTCCGCCGCCTCCCCGAACGAAGGCCGGTTGCCCTTGATCCTCTGTGCCAGGGTGCTGCCTTCGATGTACTTCGACACGATGAAGCAGGGGCAGTTGTCGGTGCTGCCGACGTCGAAGACGGGGACGATGTGCGGGTGGTCGAGGCCGGCAACGGTGCGGGCCTCCGTGAGATAGGCGTCGGCGTCTTCGGGGCGAGTCACCAGGTAGGGGTGCGGCATCTTGACCGCCACCCGGCGCTGGAGTTGCTCGTCGCGGGCCAGGTAGACGCGGCCGAAGCCGCCCTGGCCCAGCAGCTTCTCGACGCGGTAGCGGCCGATCAGGGACGGGTGATCGTCGGCCGGGGCCGGCGGCGCAGGGGCAAGGGGTTGCCCTTCCTGCTCCGGTACGGTTCTGACGGGGTCGGCCTGATTGCTCATGGGGGCCTCGGGGCTGGGCCGTGCGGTCAGGTACTCTCCCGACAGACGTGGATATTACGCCGTCCCGAGCAATTCCGCCAGTTTCTTCGTCCGGTACTCGAACGCCCATTTCAGGTCGCGCTCGATCATGCCGGCCGTCAGGACCAGGCCCAGGATGCCGCCCGGCGGCTCGAACTCGATGACGTCGGTCGCCAGCGTGCCGCCCGGCACCGTCTCGAAGCGGTGCGTGTGTTCCCACTTGCGGAACGGCCCCTCGACCTGCACGTCGCGGAACGTCACGTTCGGCTCGAACACCGTCACCTCGCTGACGATGCGCTGCGGCACGCCCCAGCGCCGGCCGCGCACCTTGAACCGCGCGCCAAGGCTCAATTCCTCCGGCCCCTCCTCCAGTCGCATGTGCAGCTCGGGCGGCGACACCTGGAGGAGATTCGCCGGCCGGCGGAAGAAGGCGAACACTTCCTCCGGCGGTCGCGGGAACGTCTGGCTCGACTGAAATACCGGCATGACCTCGGCCCTCCCCTGAACTTCGCCTTGGCAAACTCATTTCCGTCCGCTGAGATTAGTAAAGGCCGTTCCGCGACGCTTTCCACTCCCCGGCCGTCGGCATGACCCCGGACCTCTTCCGCAACGCCCTGATTCTCACCGGCCCGACCGGCTCCGGCAAGTCGGCCCTCGCCCTCGAAGCGGCCGAGCGCCTCGGCGCCGAAGTCGTGTCGATGGACTCGATGGCGCTGTACCGCGGCATGGACGTCGGCACCGCCAAGCCGACCGCCGAGGAGCGCCGCCGCGTGCCGCACCACCTCGTCGATGTCTTCGACCCGTGGGAGTCGGCGAGCGTCGCCTGGTGGCTGGGCCGCGCCGCCGCCTGCGTCCGCGACATCGAGAGCCGCGGCAAACGCGCCCTCGTCGTCGGCGGGACGCCGCTCTATTTGAAGGCGCTCTTGCACGGACTCTTCGACGGCCCGCCCGCCGACGCCTCCCTGCGCCGGCGCCTCGAAGCGGAGGCGCACGCGGCCGGCTCGCACGTGCTGCACGGCCGCCTGGCCGGCGTCGACCCGGCCGCGGCAGCACGCCTGCACGTCAACGACGTCCGCCGCGTCGTCCGCGCCCTGGAGGTGTGGGAATTGACCGGCCGGCCGATCAGCTCCTGGCAGACGCAGTGGGGCGAAGCGGCGGGCGGCGGGCCGTCGGTAGCGTGGTTGGATGTGCCTCGGGAAGAGCTTTACGCCCGCATCGACGCCCGCGCGCGGCGTATGGTTGAGGAAGGTCTTGTCGAGGAGGCCCGGGCGCTGCGCCGGCTGCCGCGGCCCCTCAGCCGCGAGGCCGCTCAGGCGGTCGGTTACACGGAGATGTTCGACTACCTCGACGGTCACGACAGTCTGGAAACCGCCGTCGCGCGCGTCCAGGCGCGCACGCGCCGGTTCGCCAAGCGGCAACTCACCTGGTTCCGACAAATGCCCGCCTGCCGGCCGGCGACTCGGCAATTGACAATTGCCTCTTGGGGCTTGACAATGGAACCGGAACAGGGGAAGACATGACGACGCTCGGCCGTTGCTCAGAGGGCGGTAGGACATCGGGGCACGCCGAGGACGCCCGACCATGCCGATGTCCGGGGGTAATGCGATGCCGACCGTGACCTTTCGTGTGTTGGAAGGAATCGACAAGGGGCGCCTGTTCCGCGAGCTGCCGACGCCGGTCACTCTCGGCCGCGAAGAGGGCAACGTCGTCCGCCTCAACGACGAGCGCGTCAGCCGCTACCACGCCAAGGTGCAGTTCGACAACGGCGAGATCATTCTCACCGACCTCGAAAGCACCAACGGCACGCGCGTCAACAACACGGTCGTGCAGATCCGCCGCCTGCGCCCCGGCGACAAGGTGAGCATCGGCCGCTCGCAGCTCCTCTTCGGCTCTGACGAGGAGATCCGCGAGCGCTGGGCGACGCTCAGCGCCCTGACCACGCCGGCCGCCAACCCCACCGACCTCGGCGGGCTGCCGGCGACGCTGCACGCCAGCACGCTCGCCGCCCAGTTCGACCACGACATCGATTTCGACCTGTCGACGCGCGAGAAGATCACGCAGACCGACGGCACCCTCTTCCTCGGCAACCGCCCGCTGCCGCCGCTGCCGCAGAAGATGAGTCCCGCCCAGGCCGCCCGCCTCGCCGAGCTGCTCGACTTCCTTCACCGCCATCTCACGTCCGCCACCGACAACATCCGCGCCAACGACGACGGCACGCAGGTCACGCTCACCTACCCCGACTGGCAGCGCGTCCTCACCGTGCAGATGCTGTTGGCCCGCTACGTCCGCGCCGTCGCCGAGCCGGACGTGCTAGAGGAGTAGCGCCGCGGACGACGACCGGGCCGAGGCAGGTCAAGATAAGCAACATCTCTTTCTGGTTAAACGAGGGCTCGCAGGAACTCCCGCGCCGCCTCGTTGAACTCCTCCGGCCGCTCCAGGTTGGACAGGTGGCCGGCTCCGTCGAGGACGGTCAGGCGCGCGTGGGGAATCGCCGACGCCAGCGCCTTCGCAACGTCGGGAGGCGTCAGGGCGTCCTCGGCGCCGACGATCACGAGCGTCGGTACGCGAATGTGGCCCAGCCCCGGCACCGCGTCCGGGCGGTCGCGCAGCGCCCCGAGCGCGTCGATGACGGCGGACGTCGTCTGCGCCGACGCGATGCGCAGCACTTCGTCGGCGGCCTCCGGTCGCTCGGCCTGCGTCCGCCCGCCGAGCAGCTTCGGGAGCATCTGCCGCGCCACGTCGGCGGACGTGTGCGACCGGGCGAAGTCGATCGTCTTGTCGCGGTTGGCCTTCGCCTCCGCCGTGTCCGGCTCGGCCTTCGTGTCGGCGAGGAGGAGGCCGCGCAAGCGCCCGGCGTGGCGGCGCGCGAAGGCGAGGGCGACGTAGCCGCCCATCGACAGTCCGCCGAGGACGACCGGCCCGTCGACGCGCAAAGCGTCGAGCAGAGCCGCGACGTCGTCGGCCATGACCTCGACCGACGGCGCCGCGCCGAACGGCGACGTGCCGCCGAAGCCGCGCAGGTCCGGCGCGATCACGCGGTAGTCGGCTTGCAGGGCCTCAACCTGCGGCCGCCACTGCGCCCGCGCCAGGGGGAAGGCGTGGAGCAGGACGAGCGCCGCGCCGGCGCCGGCGTCGTCGTACTCGACCACAAGGTTGTTCTCAAGGGAGGTCTTCATGGTGACATATCCTGGCCGCGCTCACAGCCGCGACACAAGCCCCTTCTTGATGTCGTTACCCAGGTTGTTGCGGCCGAGGTAGATTTCCCACACTGCCCGGGAGAAAGCGACGCCGTCGATCGTGAATTGCTTCTTGCCGGCGACGTCGCAGTGCAGGCCGCTCTTCGGCACGTGGGTCAGGCGGACGTGGTCGCCCTTCTTCACGGCCATCGCACGCATCATCTCGCCCAGCGACGCCAGTTCGGCGTCGAAGGCGGGGGCGGCGTGGTTCGCCCGGATCGCCGTGTGAAACGCCTCGGCCATCTCCTTGCCGTCGACGTCGCGCTCCATGATGAGGTGCAGTTGCTTGGGCACGTCGGCCGCCGCCAACTCCTCCGCCGAGCGGGCGCCGGCTCCTTCCTGGAGGTAGCTGCCGATGGCGTAGACGTTGAAGACGACGCGCTTGCGCAGGGCGGTGCCGGTCAGGACCATCGCCACCGGCTTGTCGCCGATCGTGGCCTCGATGCGGGCGTCGTACTGCGCGCCGCTGCCGCCGACGCCCACCTTGTCGCCGGCGAGCGCGGCGGCGGCCGCCAAGGCCGCGACGGTCAGGGCGAACACCTTCCCGGTCAGGGTCTTCATCCTTCTGCCTCCATGTCGAGCGGTCTGCCGGCCGGATGACTCCACGGATGGCCGGCGTAAGTCGGGTGCAATGTACCTACCGATCCGGACGGAGTACACCGCAACTCGACGGGCCGGTCGGCTCGGCGGCGGGGAGGCGGGAAAGCGCGAGCGGGAGAAGCCCTCTCAGTTCCTCCGGCTCGCGTCCAGGATGGCGAGGATCAATTCCTCGGGGACGTCAGCCGGCGCCGCCCCGTCGGGGCAGTGGCAAGCCGCCTTGCTGAGTCGCATCGTGTGCTGGTATGAGTCGAGGTAGTTGACGCACGGCGGACAGAGCGCGAGATGTCCCTCGAAGACGTCGCGCTGCGTGCCCGGCAGTTCGTCGGCCAGGTACGCCATCAGAAACTCGACGACCTCCCGACAGGTCATGACAACTCCTGACGAAAATGGGGCTCGAGCAACACCCGCAGCGCCTGCCGCGCCCGGTGCAAGCGCGTCTTGACGGCGCCCGGCGTGAGACCGAGAAGGCGAGCCGTCTCCTCGGTGTCCATCTCTTCGATGTCGCGGAGCAGCAAAACGGTACGGTAATCTTCGGGTAATTCCGCGATGCGGCGGCGGACGAGGTCGCGCGTCTCCTCGCGCTGAGCCTCGTCGGCCGGGTCGCGCCACGCGCGGGCGGGGTTCGCCTGGTGGCCGTCGTCGAGGAACGCCGGCAGGAGATCCTCGATCGAGCGCTCGGGGTGGCGACGGCGCGTGCGCAGCTTGGTGAGGCAGGCGTTGACGACGATACGGTGCAGCCAGGTGCCGAGCGACGCCTGGCCGTCGAAGCGGTCGATGGCCCGGTAGGCGGAGAGAAAGGCGTCCTGCAAGGCGTCGCGGGCGTCCTCCTCGTTGGGAAGGAAACGCCGGGCCACGGAGAGGAGCCGTCCGCCCTGGACGCGCAAAACCTCCTCGAAGGCGCCGCCGTCGCCCCGGCGGATCCTGTCCGCGAGGGCGAGGTCGGCGCCGACAGAGGGGGCGAGCCGCGAAGCCGGGGATTCGTCCATGTCCTGGAGCCTAACGCGCCCCCGCGGGCGGGGCAAGGGTGAGAATTACCCTCGCCGCGCGAATCCCGTCGGCGCGGAGATGACGTCGACCTCGTTGACGACCTGCGCGACGCCGTCGATTTGCGCGACGAGCGCCTGCGCCATCTGCTTGAGGTAGTAGGTCGGGAGACAGCCGCGCAGGACGACGACCTCCCCTTGGGCAAGACAGGTTACATTGCGCAAGGCCAGATAGGTGCTGTTTCGGAGCCGGCGCTCGGCCGTCTCGGCGAGAACCGACTCGGACTCGGGGCGAAACTCCAGAAGAGCCGGGCCGGCTCGGCTGGCGTCCTCGTATCCGAACATGATGCAAACCTCCAGGGGCAACCCGGGGAGAGTAGGCTCCGAGCCCATCCCGGGCGGCGCCGTTGCCGCGGACGTGATGCTTGCTGCGCGGGGGACGAGACCCCACGCCGACCGGCTGGACAAGACGGGAACGACCGAGCCCTTCTTCGAGGCGCCATTGGTCGAGAAGGGCTCTCGGAACTGCGGAAGGCTCGCGGCTCCCAGGGCGACTTTTTCCACGGTAGCCGTCGGCGTTCTTCGCGTCAAGCGTTTTCCTCGCCCATCTTTCCCAAGTGTGTCAAACGCTACCGCGTATGAGGATCATGGCGGCGGTATCCGATTTGCATTCTATAGGGCGTCGGCTGATGCCGGGGCGACGTGCGCCCCGCCGGCCGCGAAACGAACCAAGGAGGTTCCTCATGCGCAGACACACGTTCTCCGGATTTGCCCTCGTCGCCGCGACGGCTCTTCTGCTCCTGCCCGAAACCAGCCAGGCGCAGTTCGGGCTGAACCTGGGAGGGCGCCGCGGCGGCGTCTCCGTCGGCAGCGGCTACGGCGGCTACGGCTACGGCAACCCCGGCTACGGCGGTTACGGCTACGGCAACCCCGGCTACGGCGGCTACAACCAGTTCGGCTACGGCGGCAACGGTTACGGCGGCTACAACCAGTTCGGCTACGGCGGCTATAATAGGGGCTACCCATCGTTGGGCAACTCCTACGCCCCCGGCTACTACGGCTCCAACTCCTACCCCGGCGCGTCGTCGGGCTACACCTACGGCAACCCGGCGTACAACTACGGCACGCCGGCCTACAGCCCAGGCTCCTCGGGCTTCGTCTACCCCGACTCCTCGTCGGGCTCCTACAACGGCATGACGGCCGGCACCGGCGGCACGAACTACTCTTACGGGAACATGTCTCCATCGATGCCCGCGCAGAACGCCGCCCGCCTGAACGTGCGCGTGCCGTCGGCGAACGCCGAGGTGTGGGTCGAAGGGACGCGGACGCAGCAGCAGGGGACGTGGCGTGAGTTCGTCTCGCCGGCGCTCAGCCCGGAGAAGAGCTACACTTACGAGGTCAAGGCGCGCTGGATGGAAGGCGGCAGCCCCGTCGAGCGCACCCGCGAAGTGTCGGTCAAGGCGAACGGCGTCGCCACGGTCGATTTCACCACGGCCAACCGTTCCGACACGGATCGTAACAGCAACGAGAAGATGCGGGACACGGATCGTAACCGGAACGAAAACCTGCGTGACGGCGACCGCCCGCGCTCGCACAACGATGTGAGCGATCCGGCCAGCCCCGAGCGTCGGGGCACGGGCACGGATCTCGAACGTCGGGGCACCGACACACTGCCTCGGGGAACGGAGAAAAACCCCGCAGGCACCGACACGCTGCCTCGGGGGACGGAGAAAAACCCCGCAGGCACCAACAACAAGCCCGGCGACCCAGGCAAGAGCAACCTGGGCGGCACCGGATCGAACCCCGGCTCGGACAAGTAAGGATCGCCGTGTGACGTAACGACCGAAGTTTCGGGGCGGCGCTTTACGGGCGCCGCCCCGAAGGAAGAGGAGAAGACCTACCTCGGGATGGGAAGCGCGTCGCCGATCAGCCTGGGGACGCTCGCTTCCGTCTCGCCACGCCGCGCCCGCGGCGCCACGACCGTAATGTCTCGGCAACGCATGTCCACGCGGCCGCGCGGCACATCCAGCGATTGCGGCGTCAGACCTTGTGTCCCCATGCCGGGAAGCCCGGTGACGTCCTTCACCTCCAGACGAAGCGTGTAACGGCCGGGCGGCACCTTGCTCGGAATGGCGAAGCGGAGTGTATAGTAGTAGTCGTGCTTCGGGCTGCGGCTGAGGTCGCCTTCCGGCATGTACACTTTTTCCGCGACGACGACACCCTTGAAATCGAGAATCTCGACCCGGGCGGCGGCCCAGGTTTCGTACCCCAACCCATTTCGGCGTTGCGACAGATTGGCCAACTCGACGTAGACCTTCACCGTCTCGCCGTCGCAGTCGCCGGCGCCCGCCTGAAACTCGTGCCCTTCTTCCAGGGGAATGTATTCCCCGAAGCCGGTCGCGCGTTTACAGAACTGCATCTGCTCGATCTTGAGCGGCGCGCGGGCCGCAAGACTCGCCTCAAGCGCGCGGAATTGACCGATGTGATGGGCCGCCTCCTCGGGCTTGAGCGTCGCCAGACTACCCTCGCTCAGCCGGGCGAGGAAGGGCAAAACGGCCAGAAGCATGTCCTGATTCGACTTGTCGTAGGAGCGCAGGGCCTCGAGCGCCTCCTCGGGGCGCTTGTCGAGGTAGGCGCGCAAGCTGATGAGAAGAGGTTCGTCGGACCGCCGCGTCGTCTCTGGGAGCGGCGGGGCGGTCGGGCGCGCCGTGCCGGCCATCTCGTTGTCGGCGGGGCCGACGGGGCGCAGCGTGCCGGGCGTCTGTTCCGGCGGTTCCGTGCGCATGGCGTACTTCTGATTGCGCCCCGCGACGGCGTCGGGCGGTTCGGGGTGGTAGGGAGAAATGGGCCGGCCTTCCGCGCGGGCGGTCGGCGACGGGCCGAAGCGGGACGGAGCCTCCGTCCCGGTCGAGGCGGAGGGACCCGGCCAGAAGGTGTGTGCGCAACCGGGCAGCAGAGCTGCCGCCAGGCTCGCGGTCCAGCGGAAAAATCCGTAGCGACGGCTCATCCTTGACCTCGCCCCAGCCCGTGGCGCTCCGGCGCCGACAACCGCGCGGACCATACCAGCGGCGTGGGGACACGTCAAGCCGCTTGCGACTTCGCGCCGGGGATTTAAAGATTCAAGGCACCCGGTTTGGTGAGGAGATCACGGACGTGATAAAGGTTCTCATCGCCGCCTTCCCCCGTTTCACCTCCCCTTCCCCGTCTCCGTCATCTTGTCGAGGACGTCGCCGACGCCGACCGTCGAGCGTGCCAGCGCCACGGCGTGCTGCCGCTGCGATTGCCCGGACACGATGCCGCGCAACTCGACGGCGCCGTTGCCCGCCGCCTGCACCTGAATGACCGTCCCTTCGAGTTCCTTGTCCCAGCGCAGCCGGCAGCTGACGCGGGCGTCGAGCGTCAGTTCGTTCCAGTTGCCGCGAATCGCTTGCAGCGGCCCGGTCAGCTTGTCGCCGCCGTCGCCCGCCTGACTTTGCACCCGGTCCAGCACCTTGCGGCCGATCCGAGCCAGGCGGTCCGCGTCCTCCTGGCCGTCGCAGCCGACGACCGCCAGCGCCAGGCACGCCAGCGCCCGCCATCTCGTTCGCTTCTCCATCGGCGGCGCCTCCCTGCCGTTTTTGAGTTGACATGCCCCTCGGGGTCGCGGAGTATGCCGTGCCGGCGGCGCGGTAGCAAGCCCGATCCCGAGCGGAGGCCCTTGCCATGAAGTTCCACGAAATGACCTTCCCCCTGCTCCGCGAGGTGGTGCGCGAGCGGACCGTCGTGGTCGCGCCCATCGCCGCCTGTGAGCAGCATAGCCTGCATCTGCCCACGTTCACCGACACCCTCCTCGTCACGGCCGTCGCCGAGGGCGTCGAGGCGCGACTCCCCGACGCCGTCCTGCTGCTGCCGACGATGTGGATGGGCGCCAGCCACCACCACCTCCGCTTCGGCGCGACGCTGTCGATGGAGGTTGACACGCACGTCGCGATGATTTGCGACCTCTTGGTTCCACTCTTGGAGGACGGCTTCCCGCGCGTGCTGGTGCTGAACGGCCACGGCGGCAACGTCGACACGATGCACGTCGCCCTGCGCCGCTTGCAGCCGCGCTACCGCGACCGCGTCCTGGGCGCGGCGTCGTACTGGGACCTGGCCGAGAAGGAGTTGGCGGCGCTCGCCGAGGGGCCGCGCAAGACGATGGGCCACGCCTGCGAGTTCGAGACGGCGATGGTCATGGCCCTCCGCCCCGACCTGGTGCGCCGCGATCACATCAAGGACGACCCGCCGCGCGACGACCCGGCGCTGCGCGGCCTGTTCCTCGCCGACGACATGCGCCAGCGCACCGACCACGGCTCGGTCGGCTACGCCGAGCGGGCCACGCCGGAGAAGGGCCGCGCCTTCCTCGACGCCGCCGTCGCCCGCGTCGCCGAGGTCGTCGCCGCCCTGTTGAAGCGCCCGCGGCCCGCGTGAGCCGTGGCCTTCGCCGGGTCGACTCTGCTAGAATGGGTCACGAGAGGATTTCGCACCGAGGCTTCTTCCGAGGAGGTTCCCCATGAGGCGTGCAATCTGGGCCGTCGCCTTGCTGACGGCGGCCGTCCCCGCGTCGGCTCGCGCCGCGGACACGTTCCGCCTGGCGATCAACGCGCCCGCGAGCCCGACGGGCTTCGCCGGCGGCGCCGACACCGTTCTCGTCGGCGGCCGCGGCTACGGCTACGGCTACGGCTACGGCTACGGCCACCACCACGGGTACTACCACCATCACTACTCCTACAGCCCCTCCTTCTACGGTTACTACCGCCCCTATTACTACTCCTATCCGCGTTACAGCATTAGTCTCGGCCTGGGGTACTACCGGCCCTACGCCTACTACGCCCCGCCGGCGTACTACTACTCGGCGCCGTCCTACTACTACTCCCCGATCAGCCTGACGACGACGCTCGAGGCTCAGACGTCTTCGGTCGGGGGCGCCAGCTACTCGGTGACGCGCCCGGGCGCCGAACGCCTGCCGCCGCCGCTGCCGAAATCGTCCGACGGCACCTTCCCCTACGACGGTGGCCCGGACAACCCGGTGCCGATGCCGAAGGCCGAGCCCGACCCGGCGTCGACGCCGCGCCTGTTCCGGGTGCCCGAGACGCGCCCCGTGTCGCTGCCGGCGAAGGGCGGCAAGTTCAGCTATCCCGCCTACGGCGAGGAGCGCTGATCTCTTTCCGCAGACGCAAGGCTCCGGCTTGCCGCTTCGCGCCCGCGCGAAACGGCAAGCCGGTTTTTTCTTGCGCCGACCTCGCGACGAACCTGACGGTCGCGCGAATCATTCCGGCGGGGAAAGGTGTTACCCCGGACTTCCGCACTTGCGACGCGGGAAAAGCGCGGGTGAAAACGTTAACCTGGAGACCCAGAGTAAGAGAATCGGGCTCCGCGCGTCGGACGGTCGGTCTGTCCGCGCGGCCGGGGCCTACGGGGACGAGTCATGCGTTGCGGACTGTGCGGAAGTCTTCTGACGGCCGGCGTGTTGCTGCTGACGGGTCAGGCGGGGGGAGGCGAGCCGTTTCGCCTGTTTCGGGTCGCGCCGCAGGCGACGGCCGTGGTGCCGACGGCCGAGTTCGTCCGGCCCGACCCTTACGACGTCTGGCAGAATTACGCCGTCGACCGCTACGGCCGCTTCCGGCCGCGCGTGGCGGAGTACGCCGACGGCCTGCGCTATGTGTCCAACGGCCAGCCGTACCCGTGGGCGATGAACTACCCGCAGAACGCCGCGCCGGTCGTGTCGCAGGCGGCGAACTTCGCCGAGGAGCCGCGCCCGGCGGTCCGCGTCGTGGGCTTCACGCCGGCGCCCGTCACGACGACCTGGGAACGGATGCCGCACGTCCGCGAGTGAAAATTGCCGCTCGCGGCTTCGCAAGGGCGACGCCGCGAGCGGCCTTTGTTAATGGAAGAACCCGAGCCAGAAGCTGAACACCTGCGTCTTGTCCGCGTCGGTCTTCGAGATCGGGAAGCCGAAATCCAGCGCGATCGGCACCGGCCCGAGCATCGGCACCACGAAGCGGAAGCCGAAGCCCGCCGACACGCGGTAGTCCTTCAGGGCGAGCCGCCGCTCGACCGTGGCGCTGTCGACGAACGCCACCGCGAATAGGTGTTCGTTGGCGAGAATCGGAATCTGATATTCCAGGCTGTTTTGCAGCATGAAGTCGCCGCCGGTCTTGAAGCCGTTCACGTCGGGGCTGATGCCGCGGTACTGGAAGCCGCGCATGCTGCGGAAGCCGCCGGCGTAAAAGCGCTCGTAGACCGGCGTGTTGGCCCCCGCCCACGACACATTGCCGTGGTAGGCCAGGACGTGGCGGCCGCTGTTGTCGTTCCGCTGGTACGTCGTGAAATACTGGTTGTAGTCCGCGCTGAAGATCGGGAAGTTGTGGTCGCCGAGGATCTGCTCGGCCGACAGCGTAAGTTGGCTCCCCTCCGTCGGCCGCAGGAACGAGTCGCGCGTGTCGCGCGTCACGCCGGCGCTGAGGCCCACCTGGAAGTTGTCGCCGAGGACGCTCTGGAAGTCACTCGGGGCGAAGAAGGGCACGTTGCTGATGCTCACGTTCTCGACGCGCGCGTTGACGTTCGCCGTCCACTTGTCGTTGAGCTTGCGGCCGAGGCCGATGCGGGCGCCGAGGCGGCTCTCGTCGTACTCGTCGTAGCGGCGCGTGTAGTAGTAGCCGCCGACCGTCAGGCTGTAGGGGCTGTCGAACAGGAACGGCTCGCGGAACATCGCCGAGTAGCGCTGGGCCACCGTGCCCGGCACCGCCTCGACGCGCAGCTCCTGGCCGGCGCCGCGGAAGGCGCGGCCGGACATGAAGTCGTCGAAGCTGGTCGGGAAGCGCGTGATGTCGAAGTTGCGCTCGTTGAAGACGATGCTGCCCGACAGCCCGGCGTCGGAGTTGACGCCGACGCCGAACAGCAGGCTGCCCGTCCGCGTCTCGTCCACGCGCACCAGGACGTCCTTGTACTCCGAATCGCCCTCGCGGTCGAGGACCTCGACGGTCGGGTGCTTCTCCGGCGTCGCCTCGAAGATGTTCAGCCGCGCCAGGTTGCGCTCGGCGACGCGCAGGGCCGGGAACTGTAAGATCTGCCCCGGCTCGATCCCTTCGAGTTGGCGGCGGATGACGTGTTCCTGGGTGACGTCGTTGCCGATGATCTTGACCTCGCCGACGCGCGCCGGCGGCCGCTCCTCGACGACGTACTGCACCTGGCAGAAGCCCTGCTTGTCGTCGGGGTGGAACACCTCGGTGCGGACGCGCACGTCGCGGCCCGTGAGGCCGTAGTACTCCTTGATGCGGCCGATGTCGCCGTCGACGGTCGCCTGGCTGTAGGTCGCGCCGGGGGCGAGGCGCGGCAGGGCGTTGACGAGCTCGTTGGACAGTTCCTTGCCGGCGCCGGTGATCTGCGGCCGGCCGGCGACGCGGTACTGCGGCCCCTCGTGGAGGTGGAAGACGACCGTGACGTCGTCGTCGCCGTCGCGGCGCACCTCGGGGCGGACCTTGACGTCGTGAAAGCCGTAGGACTTGTAATACTCCTCCAGCCCGGACGCATCCAGCTCGACGAGCGTGCGGTTGAACTTGCCGCCGAACAGGCCGAGGACCTTCCGCGAGGAGTGGATGTGCGTCGCCAGCACGCCCTTCGAGACGAAGGCGTTGCCGGTGAAGTCGATGTCCTTGATGCGGACCTTCGGCCCCTCGGTAATCTGGAAAACGACGCGCGTGTCGGCCGGGTTCTTCCCCTCGACGAGGTCGACCTGGGCGAAGGGGCGGCCCTGCTCCCAGTACTTCTCGCTAATCCGCCGGCACGCCTCCTGGTTCTGCCAGGGGATGAGCGGCGCGCCCTTCTTGAGGCCCGTGAGCGTGTTCAGCTCGTCGGGCTTGAGGTGCTTGGCGCCGTTGTAGACGATGTCCTGGATCTTGCCGGCGCGCTCGGCGACGACGAAGACGACCTTGACCTGATCGGGGTGGCCGGCGACGGGGACGGTGCGGACCGAGACGTTGGCGACGAGGCCGGCCTCGGTGACGCGGCGCACGTCCTCGCTGACGGCGTCGCGCGACAGCTCGTTGCCGACGCGCGTCTTGACGTGGCCGAGGATGCGCTGACTGGGCGTCGAGGAGTTGCCCTCGACGGTGACGTCGGCGACCGTGACCTTCGCGGGGGGGGAGTACGCCGGCGGCAGCGCGCCCTGGCCCAGGCCGGCTTCCGCCCACAGGAGCAGGCCGGCCACGGCCCCGGCCCAGCGCCGTGGCGGAGAGAGAAAGCGGTCCATCGCTCGCATGGGTTGATCCCCGCACCCCGACTTCGATTCCAGTTCGCGCAGAGGGAGGTCGGCCCATAGTCGAAGACGGGGACAGTGTCAAGATTCGTTTCCGCGCCTCGCGGGGCGTCGCCCTGCGCCGAACCGGCGCCGCGCTGTCGTTCGTTCGCGGCACCCGTACAATAATTATCCCTCCCGCCCGAACGGCCCGCGAGGGCCGGCCCGCCGCGTCTCACCCCCGAGGATATCGCGCCCTATGGCCAGCCTGATACAGATCACACAAGCCCGCAAGAGCTACGGCGATCAGATCCTCCTCGACGGCGCCGACGCCACCCTGAGTGACAACGTGAAGGTGGGGTTCGTCGGCCGCAACGGGTCCGGGAAGAGTACCCTGCTGCGGGTCCTGCTGGGCGAGGAGGAACTCGACAGCGGAGAGGTCGTCCGCCACCCGAGCCTGCGCCTCGGCTATCTGCGGCAGCACGACCCGTTCCTCCCCGGGGAGACCTCCCTCGGCTACCTGATGCGCGACAGCGGACGGCCGGATTGGCGGTGCGGGGAGGTCGCCGGGCAATTCGAGCTCAAGGGGGCCTACCTCGACGGCCCCGTCGCCAAGCTCTCCGGGGGCTGGCAGACGCGGCTGAAGCTGGCGGCCCTGCTGCTCCACGAGCCGAATCTCTTGCTGCTCGACGAGCCGACGAATTTCCTCGACCTGCGCACCCAGATCCTGCTGGAGCACTTCCTGCGCGACTACCGGGCGGCGTGCCTGATCGTCTCCCACGACCGGGCGTTCCTCGGCGCCACCTGCGACCACACGCTCGGCCTGTCGCGAGGCAAGCTGACGTCGTTCCCTGGCAATGTGGACGCGTTCCTGGAGTTCCGGAAGGAGCAGCGCGAGCACGGGGAGCGGTCGAACGCCTCGATCCTCGCCAAGCGGCGCCACCTGGAGGACTTCATCGCCCGCAACAAGGCCCGCGCCAGCACCGCGGCGCTGGCCCAGTCGAAGGCCAAGGCGCTGGAGAAGTTGGAGCTGACGGAGGTCGCCGGCGACGAGCCGACGGCCCGCATCCGCGCGCCGCGCGTCGAGCCGCGTAAGGGGCCGGCGCTCCGCTGCCGGGACCTGGCGATCGGATACCCCGAGCGGCGGATCGCCTCCGACGTCCGCCTGGAAATCGACCACGGCTCGCGGGCAGCCGTCGTCGGCGACAACGGCCAGGGGAAAACGACGTTCCTGCGGACGGTGGTGGACTCGCTCAAGCCGCTCGCGGGGGACGTCCGCTGGGGCTACGGCTGCAAGGTCGGCGTCTATGCCCAGCACGTCTACACCGGCCTCCCGGAGGAGCGGACGGTTCTCGAATACCTGCGGGGGGAGGCCGCCTTCGGCAAGAAGGATCAGGAGATCCTTGAAGTCGCCGGTACCCTCCTGTTCCGGGGGGCCCACGTCAAGAAGCCGATCTCCGTCCTGTCCGGGGGGGAGCGCGCCCGCCTCTGTCTGGCGGGCCTGTTGCTGAGCGACCACAACGTGCTGATCCTCGACGAGCCGGGGAACCACCTCGACGTGGATACCGTCGACGCCCTCGTCGAGGCGCTGCTGGGGTACGAAGGCACCGTCGTCTTCACCAGCCACGACCGGCACTTCACGAGGCGGCTCGCCACCTGCATCGTGGAGGTGCGCGACGGCCGGGTGACCAGTTACAGCGGCCAGTACGACGCGTACCTCCGCCGGGTCAACGACGAGATCGAGGCCGGCGAGCGAGAGCTGGCCGTCGGACACGCGAAGCCCCCGCCCGAGGTGGCGAGGCCGTCCCGGGTCGCGCCGCGCCCCGCGGGAAAGAACGGGCGGGACGCGCGCAAGGAAATCAAGATTCTGGAGAAGACGATCGCCCAGCTCGACGAGCAGAAACGCGCGCTGCAGGCGCGGCTGATGGAATCGACCGACGCGGGCGAGGCGCTGCGGCTGCATAACGAGATCACGGCCCTGACCGAGCGACTGACCCCGGCCGAGGAACGCTGGTGCGCGTTGCAGGACGAGATGGGAGAAACCCCCTGACGCCGGTTACGAAGAAGGGCAGGGCGACCGCTGACGTTTTTTGAAGAGCGGAGGACCCCGACAATTACGTGTTGACCGGCGACGGGCCGGGGGCGCGTCGCCGCGTCCAGCAGAGCCGCAGGTGCTCGGGGTGGCTGGCGAGGGCCCGCCAGACGTTCGGCACGAAGTCGATGTTCTTCGTCTCCTTGATGTCCCGGAAAACTTCTTGCACCAGCGGGTTAGGATCATCTTCGGCGACTAACTGGACGGTCGGCATGGTTCCTTTCCCCTTCCCTTCGCATAGGCGAAGTCCGATGCGATTTCGCATGGATGGCGCTTTTCGCGCTCTTCGCACGGTATTCCGTGCGGACCTTTCCCGACCCCGCCAGGCCGGGCCAGCTTCAGCCGGGACCGGTTTTCCATCAGGTCTTCATGACCCCGGCGAGCGGCCCCAGGTGGTCATCCTAGCCGCTACGACGCTGGCGTCCTGCCCCGTTTCCGGGTATGCTCTACAAAACCGGCGCAAACGGCCACGAAGGGAGGGCAGGTACGATGAGCAGTCAAATCGGTCGGCAGGATGGGGGGCTACGTCGTCGTTGCCGTTCCCGGGACCAGAGACAGCGGCAAGCCCCTTCCGCAGTGGGCGTTCCGGCACTTCGAGACGAAGGAAGAAGCCCTTGAGGCTGCTGAGACGTTCGCCAACCAGAAGGAAGGGTTTGAAGCCTTCGTCCTCCCGGCAGAAGCGTACATCTACAACCCCTTCAAACCGAAGGGCCAGTGAGGACACAAGGGCGAGCAGGGAACCACGGGAGGGGAACGACGGATGCGACTGACACCCTACAGGTTGTCCGCCCGTATCGAGGCGTTCTTTCAGGAATTCGTCAACAAGCCGTTTGAAGAACACGAACAGTCTGATGCGTGGGTCAAGGAAGTAGTCAACCGAGATTGGGACTACCGAACGAAGACGGTCATCGGCCAGGGACGGACGGATTTCACCCAAGGATGCAACGGGCTGACTCCCAAGGACAAGGTGTTGATCTACTGTTACTACTACATGCAGATGCACACGGTCAGCGGGTTTCACGTTTTCCAGCGTGGTCTGAAGGACCACCAACTGAACTTCTTCGGGAACGTCGTGTTTCTGGATTTCGGGTGCGGCCCATTAACGTCCGGGGTTGGCCTGGCATCATTTGGCGGAACATCCGAACGACGAAGAAGGGCTGCTATTCCACTATATCGGCATCGACCGTTGTGAAGCGATGATGGCCCATGCGAGGGAAGCATCCAAAATCGGCGGGTTGTTCGAGACTTTAGCAAAGTTAGTGCAGTGACTCAGGCTTGGAGCGCGCCTGATGCAGCGTCGTCAAGGTATGCCGGCGTCTGGGGGCCTGCTGTTCGCGGTGCATGTCCAGCGCCAGACGCTGCTCCAGATGCTCCTTGG
>JBBROG010000133.1:0-22825 GCA_038229635.1 Gemmatales bacterium | reverse complement strand
CCCCCCCCCCCCGAGCCTCCGCTGACTTCGCCCCTCACCCCCAACCCCTCTCCCCAAAGGGGAGAGGGGAGAAGGCTTTGGCCATGAGCCCTCTCAAACTCCTCCTCCTCGGCGTCGGCAAGGTGGTGGCGAAGCCGATCCGCCGCCACCTCGCCGCCTTCGAGGCCGCCACGCACGACCCGCGCGCCGTGCAGGAAGCTCTCCTGCGGCGCGTCCTCGCCCGCCAGGCCGGCACCGACTTCGGCCGCGTTCATCGCTTTTCCGAGATCCGCACCGTCGCCGATTTCCGCCGCCAACTCCCCGTCGCCGGCTACGAGTACGTCGAGCCGTACATCGACCGCGTCCGCAAGGGCGACTTCAACGCCCTCCTCGCCGACGCCCGCGTCCACATGTTCGCCCTGACGAGCGGCACGACGGCGGCGCGCAAGTACATCCCGGTGACCGACCAGTACCTCGCCGACTACAAGCGCGGCTGGAACATCTGGGGCCTGCGGGCGTTCCGCGACCACCTCAACGTGCGCCTGCGGCCGATCGTGCAACTCTCCGGGGACTGGCAGGAGTCGTTCACCGAGGCCGGCATCCCCTGCGGCGCCGTCACGGGCTTGACCGCCGCCATGCAGAAGCGCCTCGTCCACTGGCTCTACTGCGTGCCCGCCTGCGTCGCCAAGGTCAAGGACGCCGCCGCGAAATACTACCTCGTTTTGCGACTCAGCCTGCCCAAGAAGGTCGGAATGGTCGTCGCCGCCAACCCGAGCACGCTGGTGCAACTCGCCCGCGCCGGCGACCAGGAGAAGGAAGCGCTCCTGAAGGACCTGCGCGACGGCACCCTGTCGGGGCAATTCGACGTCCCCGCGGAGGTGCGTGCCCTCCTCGCCGGCCGCCTGCGCCGCAAGCACCCCGAGCGCGTCCGCGAGTTAGAGGAGATCGTCCGCCGCACGGGGCACCTGTACCCAAAGGACTACTGGCCGGCGAAGGACCTGCTGCTGGGCAACTGGACCGGCGGCAGCGTCGGCGCCTACATGCGCCACTACCCGCGCTACTACGGCGAGGCGATGAGCCGCGACATCGGCCTGATCGCCAGCGAGGGGCGCATGACGATCCCGCTCGCCGATGCCAGCCCGAGCGGCGTCCTCGACGTCACCACGCACTATTTCGAGTTCATTCCGCAGGACGAGATCGACCGCCCGTCGCCGACCGTGCTGAGCGCCCACGAGTTGAAGGAGGGGGCGTCGTACTTCATCCTGCCGACGACGGCGTTCGGGCTGTACCGCTATCACATCAGCGACCTGGTGCGCGTGACCGGCTTTCACAACCGGACGCCGCTGGTGGAGTTCCTGAGCAAGGGGGCGTACTTCGCGAACCTGACCGGCGAGAAGCTGTCCGAGTACCACGTCACGCGGGCGATGGCGGCGGCGCTGCGCGAGTCGGACCTGACGCTGACGTCGTACAGCCTGGCGCCGTGCTGGGACGACGACCTGCCTTATTACGGGTTGTTCGTGGAGCGCCCGGACGTGGCTGTGTCGGGACACGGGGCTCGCCTGGCGGCGCTGCTCGACCGCCAACTCGGCGAGGAGAACATCGAGTACCGCGGCAAGCGCGACAGCTTGCGCCTCGGGCCGGTGCGGCTGCAGTTGCTGCCGGGCGGCACATGGGCGGAGTGGGATCGCAAACGGTTACAATGCAGCGGCGGGACGCCGGAGCAGTACAAACACCCCTGTCTGATCAACGACGTGAACTTCCGGGCGACGATGCCGGTCGCGGGTGGAGGCGTTGACTGACGGCCTTTGAGAACCAATCACAGAGTTCGAGTGAGCCTCCGCGGGTTGTAGCCTCAGCGGAGCAGCGTCATCGGCAGGTTCAGCCGCTTGCCGTCGCGGATCAGGTTGACGGTAACACGGTCGCCGACGACGTAGTTGTGCCGCACGTAGCGGAAGAAGCCGTCGGCGTCCGTCTCCGGCGCCTTGTCGTCGACGCCCAGGATGACGTCGCCGGCGCGGACGCCGGCCGCCTCCGCTTGCCGGGACACGCCGTCCTTCTCGCGGAAGGCGAGTTGCTTTTCCGACAATCCAAGGGTCTTCTTTTCCTCGGCGGTCAGGTCGGTGCCGGAGAGACGGGCGTCCGCGACGTACTCCTGCATCGACGGCCGCCACAGGATGTCGGTGCGGCGCCAGCCCTCGGCCAGCGCCAGGCCGCCCTTGTGGTCCTCGCCGCCGCGACGCCAGACGACCTCGACCTTGCCGGCTTTCGGCGCCCGGTCGAGGGCGAACTGGGCGTCGCCATAGGAGTGGATCGACACGCCGTTGAGACGGCGCACGACGTCGCCCGGTCTGAGGCCGACGACGGCGGCGGCGGACCTCTCCTTGACCTCCTCGACCACGTTGCCGCGGTCGACCTCCAGCCGAAAGCCGACATTCTCGGGCGGCGGAAATCGCCAAATGTCGTCGGCGGTCCACGTCCCCGCCTTCCTCAGCCCGGCGTTGAGGGCTTCCTTCACCTGATGGCAGTGGACGCAGCCGCGGACGCGCACCCCGCCCGCGAGGTCGCGGACGAACTTCGGGGAGTCGCCGGACTTCGGCGCGAACTCCTTCGCCGCGCGGGCGTGTTCGTCCAGCACCGACTGCATGGTGTAACGCAGCCCGGCCAGCGACTGGCGGTTGTCGGCGTCGCGCGCGTCGCGGCCGCCGTAGCGGGCGTAGACCTCCCCCTCGGCGCTCAGGAAGAACACCATGAAGGTCAGGTCGTAGTCGAACGCGAACACGTTCAGGTCGGACCCGTCGATGCGGGTGAGCCGGACCCGGACGAACTCGTCGGCGACGTCTTTAAGGCGGTCGAGACGGACAACCTGCCCGTCGAAGTCCCGGCAGTCCCCTCAAGGAACGCACCGAAAGACGACCATGATCGGCTTGCCGCTCTGCCGCGCCCGGACCTTGCCCTCCTCCAGGCTGGAAAGCCACCCGTAGCGGGCGGCGTCCTGGTCCCGGCCGCGCGGCCCTCGGCTTTGAGCCCTCGACGGCGTGCCTGACAGGGCGACGACGGCGCAGGCGAGAAAGACGACGATTCCCCTCTTCATGAACAGCTCTCCGGCGGACTGAGAATCCCTCAAAGAACTAACCACAGAGAACACAGAGAACACAGAGAAAAACAGGCGGAGAGACGAGGAAGAGGGCCGCGAAGAGGCGCGGTCAAAGGCTCTAGGCCGGAGGATTTTTCCTCTCTTTTGTCTTTCTCTGTGTTCTCTGTGTTCTCTGTGGTTAGTTCTTTTAGGCACCTTAAAGAAGAACTCGCGGACGAACGGGGCCGACCGCGCGAAGTCATCCCTCCGGCGTGACGCCGAGGACGATGTCGAACTTCGCGGCCAACTCGCCGATGCGCGAGCCCTTCACCGCGGCGAAGTCGATGATGATCGCGTCGCGCGCCTTGGCGTCGCGGATGCTCCGCAAGATGCCGTCGCGCTCGTTGCCGGGGTCGCCCTTGACGTAGCACTGCGTCGTGAGCAGTTCCTTCGAGCCCTTCTTGACCTTGACGTGGATGTGCGGCGTGCGGCCGGGGTAGGCGACCGGCTTGATGGTGCGGAAGTAGTACTCGCCGGACGAGCCGGTCAGGAAGCGGCCGAAGCCCTGGAAATTCGTGTCGCGGTTCTTGTGGTTGTCGCTGCCGCTGTGGAGGTAGGCGCCCTTGCCGTCCACCTGCCAGATCTCGACGACGGCGTTGCGCACCGGCGCGCCCTTGGCGTCGAGGATGCGGCCGCTCAGGTGGGTCACGCTGCCCACGGCGGGCGTGATGGCGTCGTTGATGATGAGCAGGTCGTTGTCGGTGTCGAGCGGCAGTTTGTCCGGGTAGAACGGCCCCTCGGTCTGCCGCGGTGTGCGGACCAGGGACAGTTCCTCGGCGAACAGGCCGGGCGTCGTGAAGGCGGCCGCGCCCAGCGCGAGAGTGTTCAGGAAAGCGCGGCGGCTCGTCGGGAGATGAAGACGGTTCATCGGAGGGATCCTTGTGGCGAAAGGACGGGTTGGTGTCTGATAGTTGTAACCCTACCAAAGCGCGCGAGTCTCGGCGACGGCCGCCCGTCAACGCCGCTCGCCGGGCGGCATGCCGCGGCCGGGGAAAACGCGGGGCGCCGGCCCGCGGAACGGCTCGCCGGTCAGTTCCGCCCAGCGCTTCTTCTGCACGTCGGTCAGGATTTCCAGGTAGGCTTCGCCGGCCGTCGGCCGCGTCGGCGCCGGCATCAGGACCGCTCGTGGCTGCGGCGTTCCCTGCGCGCGCATCTCCAACCTGATGGGAGTCCGTGCGCTCTCCAGGCCGCGAAGCAGCTCCCGCTGCTCGGCCGTCAGCTTCAGCTCCGCGATGACGTCGGCTTCGCGGAACGCGGACGCCCCCTGGAGCTGCCGCACGATCTGCCGGAGGCGCTGGCGCTGCTCCGGGCGGAGGATCGCGTCGAGGGTCGTCTCGGTCGTGCGGACCATTTCGAGGAAGGGGCGGCGCCGCTCGTCCGGCGGTAGGCGGTGGTAATCGCGGAACGCCTCCGGTCCCCGTTCGTCCATCCGCCGCGTCAGGTCGGCGACGCGGACGCGCTGCTCGTCCGACAGCCGCAGGTCGTCGAGGACGGCCTTGTCTCTCAATAGGAGGTGCTGCCAGGCGCCTTGCAGGACGGCCAGGTCGTCGACGATCTTCTTCACGCGGTCGCGCGTGACTTCCAGGTCGGCCTGGGCGTCGCGGTCGTCGCGGCGCTGCTCGATGAACTCCTGGTAGTAGGCGAGGGCCGCTTCCAGCAGCCGCTTGCGCAGGCCCTCCATGTGCGGCTGGTCGGCCAACTCTCCCTCGGCGATCTGGATCATCTCGTCCACGGAGCGGCGGGCGAGGCGGAAGCGCTCCTCGGCCTCCCGCGCCCGCTGCGCCTCCCGGTCGTAGGCCGACTGCGTCAGGGCCTGCGCGCGGGCGATCAGCGCCGTGCAGGCCGCGAGGCCGACGACGCCGCACACGAGGACCAGCACCGCCGCCCCGACGTAGGAGGGGTGCCGGCGCATCCACTTGCGGGCGCGGTCGACCAGCGTCGGGCGCCGGGCGAGGATCGGCCGCTCCTCCAGGAAGCGGCGCAGGTCCGCCGCCATCTCGCCGGCCGTGGCGTAGCGGTCGGCGGGGGCCTTCGCCAGCGCCTTGAGGACGATCGTCTCCAGCTCGACGGGGATCGACCGATCCGCCTGGCGGGGCGGCCGCGGCTCCTCTTCCAGGATCTGGCGCAGCAGCGTCTGCCGGTCGTTGCCGGGGAAGAGCGGCTCCAGCGTCAGCAGTTCGTAGAGGGTCGCGCCGAGCGAGTAGATGTCGGTGCGGTGGTCGACCCGCGCGCGCCGCCCCGCCGCCTGCTCCGGGCTCATGTAGCGCAGGGTGCCGACCACGTCGCCGGTCTGGGTGAGGCCGACGTCGGCGGACACCTGGGCCAGGCCGAAGTCGGTCACCCAGACGGTCCCCTTGGCGTCGAGCAGCAGGTTGGCGGGCTTGACGTCGCGGTGGACCACGCCGGCGTCGTGGGCGTACTCCAGCGCGTCGGCGACCTGGGCGGCGAGCTGCGCCGCCGTGCGAAAGCTTTGGCGGCTTCGGTCCGAGCGCGTCGTCGTGCCGGCCGACGCCGGCCGGGGCGACGACGGCCCTGCCGACGTGGGACCGGCTCGGTAGTCGACCGTGACCCCGTCGTCCGGCCCGCTGGCCGGCGCGACGTCGTCGCCGCGCAGCTCGCGGATCACCGCGTCGAGCGCACGGCCGTCGATGAGCTGCATCGCGTAGAAATGCACGCCGCGCTCGCAGCCGACCGCGTGGACGGGGACGATGTTCGTGTGGTGCAGCTGGGCGGCGGCGTGCGCCTCGGTCTTGAAGCGCTGCAACTGCTTGGCGTCGAGGGCGGCGGCGAACGGGAGGACTTTCAGCGCCACGCGCCGCCCCAACGACAGCTGCACCGCCTCGTACACCACGCCCATGCCGCCGCGTCCGACTTCGCGGACGATTCGGAAGTCGCCGAGCGGGTCGGCCGTGTCCTCGGGCGAAGGCGGCGGCCGCAGCACCTTGGCGGCGCCGTGGGCCAGCTCGATGCCGTCGAAGCACTCGGCGAGCGCGCCGGCCAGTTCCGGATACCGCGCGAGGTAGGCGCGGCGGTCCGGCTTGCGTCCGGCCTCCAGGTCGGCGAGGTAGTCGCGTGCCGCCTCCAACACGCGCGGGTCGTCTTCGGCGAGGTCGTCGGTTGTCGGTTTCATGAGCCCTCTCCGAAGGCCTGTCGCAGGCGGGCCAGCCCGCGCAGCCAAAGTTTCTCCACGCTATCGACGCTCCGCCCCATGCGCTCGCCCACTTGCCGGAACGTCAGCCCTTCGAGGTGGCGGAGCACGAGGACTTCGCGGTAGTCGTCGGGCAACTCGCCGAGGGCGTCGGCCAGCAGCACGGCCTGTTCGCGCCGCGAAGCCTGGTGACTCGGCGAGGACTGCGGCGCCGCCAGCGCCCCTTCGAGGGCGGCGGACGAGCGGTCGACGGCGTCAGTCATCTCGCGCTCCAGACGGACGTCGCGCTCCCGCGTGCCGAGGTAGCGGCGCAACAAGTTGGCCAGGTTCGCCGCGAGAATCTGCCTCAGCCAGGAGACGAATTGCGCCTCGCTCGTGCCCCGGAAGCGGCCGAAGTTGCGGTGCGCCTCCAGGAACGTCTCCTGGACGAGGTCCGACGCATCGACCTTCCCCTGAAGGCGCGGCCCGATCTGCACGCGGGCGAGCAGGGCCAGGTAACGCCGGTACTGCTCGAGCAAGCGCCCGAGCAGCGCGGGGTCGCCGGCGCGGGCTTCCGCCAACAGGTGTTCGGGGTCCGTCGTCATGGGTTCGGCCTTCACGCAACCTTCCTACCCACAGAGTAACGGACGGAGGTCCGAAACCGCCGCGCCAATTCCCGGATTCTTTCACGGAGCGCCCCGGACCGGCGGACGGCTTGCGTCGCCGGCAAGTACAATGGCGGGCACGCGCGAACCACCGCTCGCTCCGACGCTTCCGTACAATGTGTGCGACAGTCTGCGGGCCGGCCGGACGGTCGCTGCCCGGTTCCATGGCCGGCGCTCGCGCCGGCCGCGAGACCGAGGAGAGGAAAGTCCGGGCTCCACAGGACGCGGTGGTGGGTAACGCCCACCGTCCGAGTCGCCGGCGCCCTGCGAAGGGCACGGCGGCGAAGGATAGGGAAAGTGCAACAGAAAGTATACCGCCAGGGGGCTGTTAGCCGATGGCTAACGGCTTCTCGGTAAGGGTGAAAAGGTGGGGGGACTTCGGTCCCTTAATGTAAGAGCCCACCAGCAGCCTGGCGACAGGCTGGCTCGGCAAACCCCACCGGGAGCAAGGCCAAATAAGGGAGCAGGGTCGGTCCGGCCCGTTACGACTCTCGGGTAGGCCGCTCGACCCGCCGGGCAACCGGCGGGCTAGATAAATGACCGTCGCCGTTCCCCCGCCTTCCCCCCTCGCCCCTCCGGGGAGAGGGGATGGGGGTGAGGGGCGGGACAAAACCCGGCTTACAGCGCCGGCCCGCGGACTGTCACACCTTCCCCTCACGTCCCGCGTAAAGCGCGCGTCTCGACCGCCGGCGCGAGAACTTCGCGCCCCGCCGGCCGGCGTCGCTAGGACTCCGCGCGGGAGCGTTTATAATTGGACGTCGGGCTCTCTCACCCTACGGGTCCGCTCGCGCGGGCCGTTCTCGTCCGTCCCGTCAAGCGAGGGGTCCATTCATGAGCCAGCAACACAGCGACCGTCCGGACGTTCCCCGTCGTCCCCTCGACTCCCCGGAGCCGGCGCCGCGCCGCCAACTGCCTCGCTACCGGGTCGTCCTGCACAAGGACGCCCGCCTCGATCTGATGTTCGTCGTGCGCACGGTCATGGAACTGACGCGCTTCTGCCGCGACGAGGCGACGCACCGGATGTGGCAGGCCCATCACGACGGGCGTTCGACCGTGCTCGTGACGTACCTGGAGCGGGCCGAACTCTACGCCGAGCAGTTCGCCGGGCGCGGGCTGACGGTGAGCCTGGAACCGGCCTAACAACCGAGCCGCTCGCGGCTTCGCAAGGGCGCGAAGCCGCGAGCGGCGTCACACGTCCGTCTTCAACAGACATTGCAACATGCAGTCGATAGCGCGCGCCATGTGGTCGGGCTCCGCGTAGAGCGGAATCCCCAACGGCAGCGTCAGCGTGTAGCCGAGTGCGCCGCGGATCAGTTCCCAGGCGCCGACGCGCGGGTCGAGCGAGCGGCGGAAGACGCCCGCCTGCTGCCCCTCGCTAATGACCGCCGACAGCAGACTCTCGCTGTCCATGTAAAAGGTGCGCAGGAACGCCACCACTTCCTCGTCGTCGGTCTCGACGAGGGTGCGGTGCATGATGCGAAATTCGAGGGCGTGCTCGCGGGTGCTGCCGAGGTAGATGTCGGCGATGGCGTGCAGCTTGGCCAGGGGGTCGGTGAGGCCGGCCGTCTCGGCGCGCCAGCGCTCCAGGGTCGCTTCGCGCACCTCGGTGAGGACTTCCAGGAAAAGGGCCTTCTTACTCTCGAAATGGCGGTAGAGGACGGGCTCGGAGACGCCGGCCGACTGGGCGATCTTCTCGGTGGTGGTGGCCTGGTAGCCGTGGCTGACGAAGAGTTGCTTGGCGCAAGCGAGCAGCTGCCGCTTGCGCTCGGCCTTGCGCATGCGCGGGGCGGGCTTGCTGCCGTCGTCGCGGCGACTTTGGGGGGCGGTCATCGACATCCTCGTCTCGGCCGTGGAAGGCGGTCCCGTGGCGAGACGGTATTCTAGCGTCGGCCGGGGGACGGTCCCAGAGCAGTTGAGACGCCCCCCCGCGGCCGCCGCCGGAAAAAAGAAAAAGGGCGAAGGAGGATCCCCTGTAGCTCCAAGCTACCCTCCTTCGCCACGAACAACGCCTCTCCCCAAGGCGTGTGTTCCGAGTCGTAGGTCCGGGTGTTTCCGGCCGCCGAAAGAGGTTCTTGTCGCCCCGTTCGCCCGGCCGTTCGCCCCCGGACACTCGAACTATAGGCCAACTCAGCCGCTTGTCAAACCGCCCTAAACAAGGACATTTTCCCGCGCCGGCGGTCGGCGGCGGCGCGCTTTTTCGCTGGCGGCGGCGCCCGCCGCCGCGCATACTGAGGGCGTCGTGGATCGGACCTTCGAGAGGACCCAACTCATGCGCCGTGCCGCCGCTTCCGTGCTTCTCGCCGTCTGGCTCGTTGTCGCCTCCGCTTCGTCCGCCGAACTGGAGAGCCGCGTGCTGACCCACTATGTGCCGCAGGACCTACTCGAAGCGGCGGTGCGCACGGAGGGGTGGACGGAGGTCGTCTTGAAGGTCGCCGGCGGGACGCGCAAGGGCGACACGGTGCGCGTCTGGTCCGGCGGCAGCATCGACCGCGGCAACGGCGACTTCCCGTCGCAGTACGCCGACGGGCCGGCCGGCGTCGCGACGGTCCCCGCCGGCGTGGCCGGCCGACTGGCCCTGTCGCCGAAGGCCGAACACGCCTACGCCCTGCTCGTCAAGACGGACGGGAACGGCCCGACGAAGTGCGCGGCGCCGGGGAAGCCGCTCGAGCTGAAGCTGACGAAGGACGGCGAGCGCGTCTGGGTCGGCTTCAACGACGAGAAGGGGCGCTACGCCGACAACCACCTCGGCAAGGGCCGGCGCCACGAGCTGGACCCGCTCTGGGTGCGCGTCGAGGTCGTGCGCACCGTCGTCGACTGAGCGCGAGAGGCATCCGCCTCACGGAGCCCGGCCGGCCGCTTCGGCCTCCTTGAGGAGTTCCGTCAGGGTGCGTTCCAGCGCCCGCTCGTCCTCCAGGCCGACGACGCGGTAGCGGACGACGCCGTTGTGATCGAGTACGCAAAGGGTCGGGTACATCGCGACACCCCATTGTTCGCTGATTCGCCCCGGCGCGGCCGGGTCGCCGTCCCACCAGGAACGCCAGGTGACGGCCCCCTGGGTTTGCAAGCGCTGCGCCGTCCGCGGACTCGGGTCGAGGTTGACGCCGAGGAGGGCGAACGGCTTATCCTTGAACCTGTCGACGAGCGACCGCTCGTAGGGGAACAGAGCCCGGCACGGCGGTCAGGTGTTGTGCCAGAAGGCGAGGAGGACGACCTTGCCGCGGTAGTCGCTCAGGCGGAAGGCCTGCCCGTCGGCGTCGCGGCCCTCGACGTCCGGCGCCGGGGCGCCGGCCGTCACGCGGCCGGACGTCGACATGAGGCTGAAGCCGTTGCACCCGGCCAGCGCGGCCGCCGCCAGGACGAGCGCAAGGGGGGCGAGGGGGGTAAGCGGACGCATCGTCGGCTCCTCCGGAGTGCGGGTCGGAACTCTTTCGTGTGTTTCGTGTGTTTCGTGGTTTCATCGACGCATCGTCGGCTCCTCCGGAGTGCGGGTCGGAACGTCGCCTATAGCGTCGGCGGTTCGGCGTGTCACGGCCGATCCTCCTTCTCCCCGCGCCGGGCGCGCGGCACGGCGTGTGCTAGATTAGGGCCAGAGTGAGGGGAGGCGCCGCTCGGAACGGACGCGAACCCACGTCGGCCGAACGGGCTCTCTCTCCACCGAGCCCTCGACGATTTCAGGAACGGAGGTAACCATGTTAGCCGTGAAAGAGGCCCCCGCGCGCGAGGCGGAGGCGCGCGAGTCGAAGACGATCTCTTCCTACAAGTGCGAGGATTGCGGCAAGATCATCGCCGTGCCGGGCGAGAACCCCGCGCCGCGCTGCTGTGGGGACGACATGCGCAAGATCCGCTGAAAGACGCGAACACACGATCCGTTGAGCCGCCGTCCCTCGGGGCGGCGGCTAACCCATCAGATCGGCAGCCACTTCTCAGGGACGCGCGGCTTCGTGACGAGGTGCTTCAAGAAGCCTCCCAGCGAGGTCCGATACCGCACGACAAGGTGACCGCCCTCGACGGCGGTCGCGAAGTCGTCGTGGAAGCCCGCGCGGCCGAGGATGAGGCGGGCTTGGAGACTGTCCGCGAAGGCGCAGACCCATCGGTGCGTCTTCCCGGAAAGGGACGACCGCACCTGAACGTAGTCGTAATAGCAGCGGACGCCGCCCCCCAAGGAACTCCCTATCCGCCCCGGGTAGTCCGTCCGGAAGGGGATGCCTTGATGCCGGGCGACGTAAACCGGGATCACCATCAGGTCGGCCCCGGTGTCGTAGATGAAGCGCAATTTCGCTGTGTTTCCGTAAGGCGTGACAATCACGACCGGGATTTGCGGCGAAGAACAAGACAGCCCGTCCGGGTTTGTCAATAGAGCCTTGAGGCTCCGGGCGACGTTGAACGTGGGAACAAGCTCGTAGCGACGAGTGAGGAAAAGAGGACTCATGACGCGGGTGATCCATCGCCTGCCGACGCGGACGTGCCAGTTCACGGACCGTAGATTGAGTATCCGACCCTGGTGATCGGGTCTTTCCAGGGGAGAGGGATAAGACTGATGACGTCGGGATTCCCTTCGGCCCTCAGACGCTTTCTGAGTTCGTAAATCCCGTCGGGTTCCTCGGAGTCGATGGCGTGGATCTCCAGACCGCGGGGACCGAGCGCCGCCACGACATAGTTGCCGCTGAAGAAGTGGCTCAGCCGAACCTCTTCCTCGAAATCTTCGCGCTGACGCCCGTGGAGGCGGTGTTCGCGACAGTAGGTCTCGATCTCTCCCGCGACGTCCGGGGGCAGGGGCAGGTCGGCGAGCACGATCGGCTCGGACAGGCGCGTCGGCGTAGTCGGCATAACGCCCTCCTTCCGGGATCCCTTCTTCTCCCGAATGTTAACAGGTTCCGAAGAGGCTTGCCATACGCTTTCGCGGCCGCTCCCGGACGCACGACGCATTCCCCCCGACTTTTCTGTTGCCCCGGCGCCGCCCGGCGGCTACCCTCCAGGTGAGGAATGTGACTTCCCTTCACGCCGTCCCGGCGCGACCCCGGCGGCGAAGCGCTCCGCGCCGCGGGGGCATTCCGGTCCTTCTGAGGAGGTGTCTCATGTCTCGTCTCTCTCTGGGCCTGCTGCTGGCAGCGCTCCTCGTGGCCGTACCTGCCCTGGGCGGTTCGCCGCAAGACAACCGCGTCAAGCCCGCCGACCCCAAGCCGGACGTCAAACCGGCCGAGGCCAAACCCGTCGAGGTGACGGCCGTCTTCCAGGACGGCACCACCATCCGCCGCGCCACCCTCCAGGACAACCTGGAAGTCACGACCAAGTACGGCAAGCTGACCGTGCCCATCACCGACATCCGCCGCATCGAGTTCGGCCTGCACGTCACCGACGAGATGGCGAAGAGCGTGCAAGACGCCGTCGGCAAGCTCGGCAGCGACCAGTTCGCCGAGCGCGAGAAGGCGAGCAAGGACGTCGTCGCCCTCGGCGCCGCCGCGATCACGGCGCTGGAGAAGGCCGCGAAGGGCGGCGACAAGGAAGTGACGGTCCGCGCCAAGGCCGCCCTGGACCACCTCCGCGAGACGCTGCCTGCCGATCGCCTCAGTCTCAAGGAGGACGACGTCATCCACACGCGCGAGTCGGTTATCACCGGCCGCATCTCCACGGAGTCGCTGAAGGCCCGCACCGACTACTTCGGCGAGATGCAGTTCAAGCTGTCGCACCTGCGCTCCCTCGTGTCGATGGCGCGCAGCGAGGCGACGGTGACGCTGGAGGCGTCGAAGTTCGCGGGCGACAGCGATAAATGGGTCGACAGCGGCTTCCGCGTCGACGCCGACAGCGGGCTCGTCATCACCGCGTCGGGCAAGGTCGAGCTGCAGTCGGGACAGATCGTGGCCGAGCCCGACGGCGCGCAGGCGTTTGCCGTTGGGCCGGGCGGCCCCCCCGGCATGATGCCTCCGGGTGGAGGCGGGGTAAATAGCAGCATCGGCGCGCTGATCGGCCGCATCGGCGAGAGGGGCGAGGCGTTCTACGTCGGCAAGCGCTTTGAAGGCAAGATGGCGCAGGAAGGAAAACTCTACCTGCGCATCGCCGTGATCCAGGGCGGCGCCGCGCCGAGCGGCTCCTACAAGGTGAGTCTCTTATCCGGACCGGACGTCGCCGTGGAGAGGCGGGCGCCCGCGATGGGTATGCCGAACTACGCCCCCGGCGGGAGGACGATTCGCGGCGTCGGCGGAAGGGGTCCCGGCGGCGGCGGGTTCGCGCCGGCCACGCTGACGCCGCTGCCGCCCCCCGCTCCGCCGACTCCCGATAGCAAATAGGGACGAAGTCGGGCCGCGCCGTGCCGCTCGCGGCTTCGCGCTTGCGAAGCCGCGAGCGGCACGCGGAGGAGTCGCGTGAAGACGATCATCGAGCCGTTCAAGATCAAGATGGTCGAGCCGATCAAGCTCACCACGCCCGAGGAGCGCGAGGCGATCCTGCGGCGGGCGCACTTCAACGTCTTCCAGGTTCCCGCCGAGGACGTCATCATCGACCTGCTCACCGACAGCGGCACGTCGGCGATGTCGAGCGAGCAGTGGGCCGGCATGATGCGCGGCGACGAGTCCTACGCCGGCGCCCGCAGCTGGTTTCGCTTCGAGAAAGTGCTGCGCGACCTGACCGGCATGGCGCACATCCTTCCCACGCACCAGGGCCGCGCCAGCGAGCGCATTCTCTTCGAGTTGGTCGGCGGCCCCGGCAAGGTCATTCCGAGCAACAACCACTTCGACACGACGCGGGCGAACATCGAGCACTCCGGCGCCCGCGCCGTCGACCTCGTCATCGACGAGGGGACGCGGCCGCGCGACCGCCACCCGTTCAAGGGGAACCTCGACCCCGCCAAGCTGCAAGCGCTGATCGCCGACGTCGGCGCCGAGAACGTGCCGCTGTGCATGGTGACGGTGACGAACAACAGCGGCGGCGGGCAGCCGGTGTCGCTCGCCAACCTGCGCGCGGTGCGGGCCGTCTGCGACCGGCACGGCATCCCGCTGTTCCTCGACGCCTGCCGCTTCGCGGAGAATGCCTACCTCATTAAGATGCGCGAGCCGGGCCAGGAGGGGCGGAGCGCCCGCGACATCGCGCGGGCGACGTTCGACCTCGCCGACGGGGCCACGATCAGCGCCAAGAAGGACGGGTTGGTGAACATCGGCGGCGTGCTGCTGATGCGCGACGACCGCCTGGCGGAGCGGGCGAACAACCTGCTCATTTTGACGGAGGGCTTCGTCACCTACGGCGGCCTGGCGGGGCGCGACCTGGAGGCGATGGCGCAGGGCTTCACGGAGGTTCTGGACGAAGATTACCTGCAATACCGTCTGCGGAGCGTCGCCTACCTGGGCGAGCATCTGCTGAAGGCGGGCGTCCGGATCGTCGAGCCGCCGGGGGGGCACGCCGTCTACGTCGACGCCCGGGCGTTCTGCCCACACATCGCGCCGGCCCAATTTCCGGGGCAGGCGCTGGTGTGTGCCCTCTACCGGCACGGGGGCATCCGGGCGGTGGAGATCGGCAGCGTCATGTTCGGCCGCGTCGACCCGGACACCGGCGAGGCGTCGCACCCGCCGATGGAACTGGTGCGCCTGGCGGTGCCGCGCCGGGTTTACACCCAGAGCCACATCGACTACGTCATTGAGGCGACGGTCGAGGTGTACCGGCGCCGGCACGAACTGCGCGGCCTCCACGTCGTCGAGGAGCCGCAGGCGCTACGCCACTTCACGGCGAAGTTCGAGGAGGTCTGAGGCCCGGAGGAGAGTCGTCGTTCGCCTCGGTTTCGCAGAGATTTGCGGCGTCCGCGAAGTAAAGAATCCTAAAAGGGCTCATCACAGAGGCACAGAGGAAAGGCCAAGGCGAGTAAAGGGAGACCCCCGGTTGCCCTCTTCTTTGTCTTTCCTCTGTGTCCTCTGTGCCTCTGTGGTGAGTCCTTTTAGGCGCCCGCCCCGATCGGGGCCGCGTTCCACTCCCGCTCGGCCTCGTCCCCGTCCACGTTCAGGTGAACGCTCTCGTCCACCGACTCGACCCACTCCAGCGGGATGTAGCGGTGCTCGCCGTGGGCCGCGGGGGCGCTCTTGGTCAATTTGACCGAATTGCCCTCGACGCCGTCCACGGTACCGACGCGCCTCCCGCACGACGCGATCACCGCCATGTGCTCGCGGATGTCCGACGTGTTCATTTTATGCTCCTCCCCTTTACTTCGGGCGAATCGCCTGCGGGGAGACGCGGCCGGCGTATCGGCCCTGAGTCTCCTCCGTGCTTCCACTCCGTGTCCTTCAGTGAGGAGAGAGCAATTGCCGTGCCGGGGCAAGCCGCTCGACGGGCGCCCCGCGTTAGGGAGCGAGAACGACGAAGACCCGAGGGACGTCCTCGGGCCTTCGCAACGGGGCTCACGAACGAACGCCCGGAAACGATTCGCACACCCGCAAGAAAGATCAGGCACACTCCAAGCGCCCGCTACGTTGAGGCTGCGGCGCCGGCGGGGAGCGGCGTGCGGAAAGGAAGCCGCGCGGCGGCGCGGCGGCGCAACTCGGCGCACGGCTCGAAGCGCGGGCCGAGGCGTTGGGCGAAGCCGCTCAGCGCCTGCACCACGTCAGCGGCGCCGCGGTCGTCGACGTAGCGCAGCGGTCCGCCTCGGTGCGGCGCCCAGCCCGAGCCGAAGACCATCGCCCGGTCGATCAGGTCGGGGTGCGCCACCAGTCCCTCGCCGACCGCGGCCGCCGCCTCGTTGAGCATCAGCAGCGTCATGCGCTCGCGCGCCTCGCGCAGCCGCGCCGCGGGCGGCAGCGCCGCGAGGAGCGACGCCCCGGCGGCGCCCGCGGCCCGAGCCGCCGCCACGGCCGCGGCGTTCACCGACTTGTTCTTGCCGGAATGGCGGTAGAAGCCGGCGCCGCTCTTGCGGCCGAGCCAGCCGTTCTTACACAGCGCGTCGAAGACCGGGTTCGGCGGGAAGCGCTCGGCGAAGAGCGGCTGGGCCGTCCGCGCGACGTGCGCCGCCACGTCCAGGCCGATCTCGTCGATCACCTCCAGCGGCCCCATCAACATGCCGAAGCGCTTCATCGCCTCGTCGACCTGCGGGACCGCCATCCCCTCGGCGACGAGCAAAACCGCCTCATTGAGGTAGGGAATGAGAACGCGATTGACGACGAAGCCGGGGCTGTCCTTGACGACGACCGGCGTCTTGCCGAGGTCGAGGGCCAGGCGCGTCAGCACGGCGGCCGCCTCGCGCGACGTCGCCGCCGCGTGGCCGACCTCGACGAGCGGCATCTTGTGGACGGGGTTGAAGAAATGCAGCGCCGCCACGCGCCCGGGGTGCGTCAGCCCCTCTTGGACGCGGGCGATGCCGAGCGACGAGGTGTTCGTCGCCAGGACGGCGTCGGGGCGCGTGTGGGCCTCGAGGTCGCGGAAGACGCGCCGCTTCAGGTCGAGGTCCTCGATCACGGCCTCGACGACGACGTCGGCGTCGGCGAAGCCGTCCCAGGCGACGGTCCCTTTGATCGCGGCGGTGCGGCGTTCGGCCTCGTGCCGGCTCAGGACGCCGCGGCGCACCGCCGTCTCGAACAGGCCGGCGATTGTCATCAGGCCGACGCCGAGGGCCATTTCGTTCACTTCGCGGACGACGACCTCGAAGCCCTTGACCGCCGCGAGTTGGGCGATGCCGGCGCCCATCGTGCCGGCGCCGACGACGGCGACTTTGCGGACCTTCTTGACGGGGACGTCGGCGAGTTCGGCCGGCATCTGCTTGGCCGCCTCGTGTTCGAAGAAGAGAGCCATCAGGTTGCGGCAGGCCGGAGTCGTCATCAGCCGGGCGACGCCCTCGCGCTCGCGGGCCAGGCCGGCGCTCGTCCCCTTCGCCACGCCCACGCGGATCGCCGCCAACGCCTCGGCGGGCGCCGGCATGTCGTCGGGCGTCTTGCGGCGCAGGATCGCCTCGGCGCCGCGGAAGAGGATCGCGCGGCCGACGCCCGTCGATTCGAGCAGTTTCTGCCGCCAGGTGCGCGACGGCAATTTCGTCCTGGGCCGTTTCTCGGCGCGAACCAGCGCGGCGGCGCCCAGCACGACGGCGCGGGCGTCGGCGCCGGCGGGGACGACGGCGTCCGCCAACCCCCAGCGCAGAGCCTCGGCCGCGCCGAGCGTCTTCTGGGCGAGGATGATCTGGAGCGCGCGTTCCAGGCCGACGACGCGCGGCAGTCGCTGCGTGCCGCCCCAGGCGGGCAGCAGGCCGAGCTTGATTTCGGGCAGACCGAACTGTGTCTTGGGATGGTCGATGGCGACGCGCGCGTCGCAGGCGAGAGCCAGTTCCAACCCGCCGCCGAGGCACGGCCCCTGGACGACGGCGACGGATGGGATCGGCAACGACTCCAGTTTGTCGAAGAGCTTCTGCCCGCGCTCGGACGTCGCCGCGGCGGCTTGCGGGCTCGCGGTTTGAGCGAGCTCGCGGACGTCGGCGCCGGCGAGGAAGCCGGTCGGCTTGGCACTGGAGATGACGAGGAGGCGCGGCTTCTCGCTTCTGGAAACGCAGGCGTCCAGGGCGGCGTCGAGGTCGGCGAGGGTCTGTTTGCCGAGCACGTTGAGGCCGCGGCCCTTGACGTCGAGCCAGAGCAGGGCGACGCCGTCGTGTAGTTCCACGCGCAGGTTGTCGGCCTCGAAGAACGCCATTCTCGTCCTCCTAACGCGGTCGTGATGAGGCCGTTCGCCTTACGAGCGGCGCTTGCCTTTTTTCTTCGGCTCGGGCGCCTTCTCGACGAGGGTCAGAACGTCGGCCGGCAATTCGATCTCCATGTCCTCCGGGACGTCCTGCTGGGGCACGCGGATGTCGTAGAGGCGCCTCCTCTGATAGCCGAGGTTCCCCCGGTCCTCGACGATCGTGCCCACCAGCACCGTGGAGCCGTAGGCGAACGAAACCTTATCTCCCTCCCTAAAAGGGCCTGGCTCTCTGTCCGCCTGCGGGTTCCTGACCCAAGGGTCCATGTGACGTTCTCCTACCAGGGTGCTGCAGCCGTCACCGACAGCAGGTGAGCGCGCAGCACGTTGTCGAATGAGCGTGCCAACCCGTCGCAGGCTTTGCGCCAGTCCTGCACTTCCGCCAGGGACAAGGTCGGGCGCGTGGCCCGACACATGTCCGCATCGAAGCTGTTATGAGCGATGGCGTTGCGCCAGCGGTTCATCCGTTCCAGGAGCGCTTTCCGCCGGGGGTTGCGCGCGTGGTCGCCGTCCACGGCGGACCAGAAAGCAAGGCCGAGGCGATTGTAGTCCGCCCCGATGTTGCCGGGATTCGGGTTTCCCGCGTCGAGCTTGCGGGCGAACCGGAGGTTTCGGACGTAGATCGCCTGTGACATCGAGGCTCCCGCCGTGAGGCCGAGGAGGTCGGCGCATTCCGCGTGCAGATCCCGGCAGAAGCCTTGGAACTGCGACGACAGCAGCACGGCGTAAGCCTGATTGAGTTGCTGCGTCGCGGCGCGCCGTCCGGACCCGCTGCCGCGTATCACGCGGTGCGCTCCTTCGATCTCGTCCAGCCCGGCCGACCGTTCCCCGAGCCAATTCTCGTATGCGATTGAAGGCATCCCTGCCCTCCTCGGTATCCATCTCTCATTGTGTTCGACCGCGGCGGACTGTCAATCGGTCTCGACCAATAGCGCCGCCCCCTGCCCGCCGCCGACGCACAGGGTCGCCAGGCCGCGCCGCAGACCGCGCCGCTTCAATTCCTTCAGCAGGGTGATGACGAGCCGCGTCCCCGTCGCCCCGACCGGGTGGCCCAGCGCGATCGCGCCGCCGTTGACGTTCAACTTCGCCGGGTCGATCTCGCCCAGCGCCGCGGACCGCCCGAGCTGCTCCTTCGCGAACGTCGCCGACGCGAATGCCTTCTCGTTGGCGAGCACCTGCGCCGCGAACGCCTCATTCATCTCGATCAAGTCGATGTCCGACAGCGACAATCCCGTTTTCGCGAAGAGCTTGCTCGTCGCGAACGCCGGCCCGAGGCCCATGCGGCGCGGGTCGCAGCCGGCGTAGGCGTAGGCGCGCAAGTAGCCGAGCGGACGCCGGCCCTCCGCCCGCGCCTGCTCGCCGGGCATGAGCAACACCGCCGCGGCGCCGTCGGTCACCTGGCACGAGTTGCCGATCGTCACCGTGCCGTCCTTCTTGAAGTACGGCTTCAGCCTCGCCAGCGCTTCCAAACTCTGCTCCTTGCGCGGCCCGACGTCCTCTTTGATCCCTTCGACGGGGACGATCTCCTCGGACAGGACGCAACGCGCCTGCGCCGCGGAAGCCCGCTTGTGGCTTTCCAGGGCGAATTCGTCCTGCTCGCAGCGCGTGATGCCGAAGTCGTCGGCCAGCACCTCGGCGGTGTCGCCCATGATGAGTCCGCAGACGGGGTCGGTCAGGCCAAGCTTCAGCGCGATCACCGGCTTGAAGTGGCGCGGGCGGAACGACAGCATCGCTCCCATGCGCCCCCACACGCCCTTCGCCTTGCCGAGGCGCACGAACAGGTCGGTCGCTTCGCGGTTGTAGAGGAGAGGGATCTGGCTCATCGACTCGGCGCCGCCGGCGAGGACGGTCGTCGCCTCGCCGAGGCGGATCAGCTGCGCCCCGGTGGTGATCGCCTCCATGCCGCTGGCGCAGTTGCGCTGGACGGTGTGCGCCGGCCGGTCTTGAGGCACGCCGACGTTGAGGGCGATGACGCGGCCGATGTTGGCGGCGTCGGCCGGCATGGCGACGATGCCGAAGACGGTCTGGTCAACGGCGTCGGGGCGGACGCCGGCGCGCTCCAGCACAGCTCGCGCGGCGGCGCGGCCCAACTCTTGGGCCGGCACACGGGCCAGGGGGCCGAGTACCTTGGCGAACGGGGTGCGGACGCCTTCGATGATGGCGATGTCGAGCATCGTGGTTCTCCATTATCGTTCCGAGCCGCTTGCGGCTTGGCGGGTGCGAAGCCGCGAGCGGCGGTCACGCGGTCTCGCGCAGTTTGCGGCGCAGCACCTTGCCCAGGAAGTTCTTCGGCAACTCCGCGACCACCTGAATCTGCCGTGGCCGCTTGTGCTTGCCGAGGTGCTCGACGCAGTAGCGCTCCAGGGCGGCGATGTCGAGGCGGCCGTGGCGCGGCACCACGAGGGCGCGGATCAGCTCGCCGCGCTCCGCGTCCGGCACGCCGACCACCGCCGCCTCCGCCACGTCCGGGTGGCGGCTCAGCACCTCCTCCACCTCCGCCGGGACGACGAGGAAGCCCGACGTCTTGATAAGGTCCTTCTTGCGGTCCACGACGGTGAAATAACCCTCGCGGCCGCGCGTCACCAGGTCGCCGGTGTACAGCCAGCCGCCGCGCAGCGCCAGCGCCGTCGCCGCCGGATTTTCGTAGTAGCCCTTCATCACCTGCGGGCCGCGCACGATCAATTCGCCCGGCACGCCCTCGGGCATCTCGCCCTCCCCGGTTGCCGGGTCGACGACGCGCGCCTCCGTGTCGAGGAGCGGGTGGCCGATTGTCCCCGGACGGTTGCCGTCGCCCAGCAGGTTGACGTGCGTCACCGGGCTCGCCTCCGTCAGGCCGTAGCCCTCGACGATCTCGCCGACGCCGTGCGCGAGGAGGTCGCGGCGCAGGTGCGCGGGCAGCACCGAGGCCCCCGTTACGGCGCCGCGCACGAACGACAGGTCGGCGGGACGGCGGCGCAGCTCCGCGTTCAAGGAACTCACCATCGCCGGCACCAGAGCCAATAATTCGATGCGCTCGCGCGCGATGACGTTCAGCGCCGCCGCCGCCTCGAAGCGCGGCAGCATGTGGACCGTGGCGCCCTTCACCCAGGACCCGAGCAGGCCGACGCTCAGGCCGAAGGCGTGGAAGAACGGCAGCACGCCGAGGACGCCTTCCGCGCCGTCCGGCCCGCCGGTGCGCTCGCGCACCTGGAAGGCGTTGGCCACGAGGTTGCGGTGCGTCAGCATGACCGCCTTCGACGCCCCGGTCGTGCCGCCCGTCGGCACCACCAGCGCGACGTCTTCCTCCGGACGCACCGGAGGCGATTTGTCCAGCGGAGGACCGCCGAGGAGGTGGTCGAAGTGATGGCGGTGGGCGTCCTCGCGCAGGCGCAGCGTGTGGTTGCGCCGGTAGTGTTCGAGGCGGTAGAGGCAACTCTTCCAGAGCGGCACCCGGTCGCGCAGCGTCGTCAGGATCAGGTGCTCGACGGGGCCGCGTTCCAGCGAGCCGCTGACGAGCGGGGCGAGCAGGTCGAGCGTGACGACGACGTGACAGCCGGTCGCCTTCAGCCAGTGGCTCACCTCCTCGGCGACCATGAGCGGACTGAGCTGCAACACCGTCGCCCCGGTCAGCCAGGCGGCCTGCAGGGCGACGGCGTGTTCGGGCATGTTGGGCAGCAGGACGCCGACGAAGCGCCCCGGCCCGGCGCCCATGCCGCGCAGCGACGCGGCCAGGCGGCGCGCCTGCCCATCGACTTCGGCGTAGGTGAGGCGCTGGCCGTACAGGGTGCAGGCGTCGCGGCGCGGGAAGCGGCGCGCGGCCTGTTCGAGCAGGGCGCTCACCGGGGCGTCGGGGTAGGGCAGCGCCAGGGCGCCGTCGCAGGGATAGGCGTCGGTCCAGGCACGCCGCCAGCCCGCGGCGTCGCCGAGGGCCGGCGCGCGCGTTCGCCGGAAGTCCATGACAGTCCTCTCATTCCGATGGCAGACCGCCTCGTTCCGGGGCGCCGCGCGGTCCGAGAGCGGTCGCGGAGAGACCGCGGGGCGCGTGAAAGGACGGGACAGTACAGGAAACCGCGCTCGCGAAGGAAGCCCATTCTCGGGCGGCCCCGGCGCGAGGCGGAAGCCAGGGGACTGACGTAAGAACGGCGGTTCCGTCCGAGGACGTGAGGAAGTGCTGTTCAGGGGGGCACCAGTCCCGAGGGCCTCTCGGTGCCTCTCCCTCACCTGATCCATTCTACCTCACCCGCCCCGTGCCGGACAATGGCCGAGGCGCTTCTTCCTTGACAGGCCGTCGCGCGGCGAATTATCTTGGGTTTCCGGCGTATCCCCATCGGGAAATGAGCCGTTGCGGCTCGAGTCGCCCAGGAACCGGGCCTGTCGGAGAGCGTCGGCGTGCGGGCTAAGTCCCGTGTCCTCAAGCGGTTGCGCGAGGAGGGCGGGGAAAGGTTGGACTGACCGCGCGTTTTCGTGAGATGTTCGGCCGAGAAGCGGCCTTTCTTTTCTGAGGGCCGGCGCCACGGCGCGCCAGCGAGGAACACGACCTTGTCCCCCGAGGGGTATTCCGATGGCAGCGCGACCCGCCACTCCCGCGACTCATCCCACGCCCGACGCCCTGCAAGCGTTTGGCCAGGGCCAGCTCGACGGCGCCGCCGACGCGGTCGCGAAGCACCTTGATAGCTGTGCAGCGTGCTGCCGCGAGGTGGCGGCGATGTCCGGCGACAGCTTCGTCGACCGCCTCCGCGCCGCCCACAGTGACTCCAGCACCCCGGCGCCCGCTCAGGCGCCGACCGGCGTCTCTCGCGGACCCGGCCCGGCAACCCCCGACGCGCCCCTGGACCTCCCGCCGGAGCTGCGCAACCACCCGCAGTACGAGGTCGTCCGCGAACTCGGCCGCGGCGGCATGGGCGTCGTCTATCTGGCGACCAACAAGCTAATGCAGCGGGCGGAAGTCCTCAAAGTCATGAACAAGGCGCTCCTCGACCAGTCGGGGGCGTCGGACCGCTTCCTGCGCGAGATCCGCGCCGCCGCCAAGCTCAACCACCCCAACATCGCCACGGGGTACGCCGCGCTCCAGGAAGGCGAATTGCTCGTGTTCGCGATGGAACACGTCGAGGGCCAGGACCTGGCCAAGGTGGTGAAGGCCCGCAAGCGGCTGCCGGTGATGCACGCCTGCCACTACGCCCGCCAGGTGGCGCTGGGGTTGCAGCACGCCTACGAGAACGGGACGGTCCACCGCGACATCAAGCCGCAGAACCT
>JBBROG010000132.1:0-22873 GCA_038229635.1 Gemmatales bacterium | reverse complement strand
GCGGGGGTGACCGCCCGCGCGGGGCTTGCCACTCGCGCCTCCGAGGCGCGTGTGCGAAGCCGCGAGCGGCCTCAGAAATCATTTCCCGGACAGCAACGACGGCGGGAGAGCGTGAGGTGCCTTCACGGCGTGTCGTTTCGGCAAAGGTGCTCGGTGCGAGGGACGCCGGGGTCGGTCCCGGCTCGGCGCAGGGCGGCGACGTGGCCGCGCAACATCCGCCAGTCGTCCCGTGTATCGACGTCGTACCAGGGCGGCAGCAGGGCGAGCTTCGCGCCGGCGTCGGCGAGGCGCGCGACGGTCGCGGCCAGGACGTCCGGCCCGCTCCAGGGGATGCGGTCGAAGACTGGCGCCGGGCGGCGGGCACAACCGACGAGGGTATAACCGCCGTCCGTCGCCGGGCCGAGGACGACGTCGGCCCGGTCCAACTCGGCGAAGGCTTGCTCGACGTGCGCGACGGGCAGCGTCGGGCTGTCGGCGCCGACGACGACGACGCGCCCGGCGCCGGCGGCGAACTGGGCGTCGAAGAAAGCGGCGAGGCGCCGGCCGAGGTCGCCGTCGCTCTGCGGGCAGAGAGAGAAGCGGTCGCCGACGAGCGCCGCGAAGTACGCGGCGGCGTCCGCCGGGGCGAAGGCGACGACGCGGCGGACGGGAAGCGGAGTCAGACGGTCGAGGACATCGCCGAGGAAGGCGGCGGCGACGTCCGCGGCGAATTGGGGCGAGGTCGCGGCGGCGAGGCGCGTCTTCACCTCGCCGGGGCGCGGCCGCTTGGCGAACAGGCCGAGGACGAGGGATTCTCTCATTTCCCTCCTTCTACCGGGCCGGGGGAGGGTTGTCAATCGCCATGACGGCGGTCAACTCTTCGACCAGCCGGCGGCAGGAAGGCGCGCGGCCACAGACCTCCGCGAGGTCGATCCTTTCGAGGAGCTTGGGAGCGTGCCTCGTCTTGTGATATTCTCCTTTTTGGGTGCTGCCCGTGGCCTTCTTGAGCGCGGATACGAGGACGGACTTGGCGACGGCTTCGACGTTCGGGTTCCGCGGGAGGGCGCTCTCCTTGAACCCCTTTCCGTAGAACTCCTTCAACCTCGGGCGGTCCGCGATCAGCCACGCCTCCATCGTGGCGATCATGAGGTGGCATTGCTGGTCGGCGGCCCCGAGGGGATCCCAGCCGTCGCGCTCTCGCAAGTGCTGCCAAGGACTGACCGCAGTTACCGGATCTTCGGCGTCTACGAGGAGGACGTTGAACGCCTCGGCATATTGCGTGAGGGCGTGCCCGAAGGCGCCGTATGTCGCCCCGCGCCCGCCGCAGGCGATCAACTCCCAGCCGATCTTGCGGCGACGGGCCTGTTCCCGCAAAGGCGAGAGGAACTGGTTGAAGCCTTGTCGGAACACCCTTTTGACGTCCGATTGGTCCCCTCCCCCTTCCACGTAGAGGCGGACTTGCTTCACCATGGGTTGCCCCCGATTTCCCCCATCGACCACAGTTCGCCCAGGGTGTATTTCTCCAGCCACACCTTCATTCGCTCAGGTTCCAACCGGCGGAGATGCGTCCCCTCATCATCGTGCTCGCAGACGATGACCGCCTCCGGCACCTCGTCCAGCGCGGACACCAACGTCGTCGAATGGGTCGTCACGAAGAGTTGCGTTCGGCGCGAGGCTTCCACGAGCAACTCCGCGACCGTGGGGAGGATGTCGGGGTGGAGGCCCAACTCCGGCTCCTCGATGCAGACGAGAGGCGGCGGCTCGGGATGACACAAAATGGTGAGCAGGCAGAGGTAGCGCAGCATGCCGTCGGAGAGGCGGACCGCGGGGATGGGGCGGCGGAGCCCTCGTTCGTGGAGGAAGATCTGGACCGTGCCGCCCTGTACCTTGGTGGTGATGTCTTCGGCGCGATCGTAAAACTTCCGCAACCCGTCCAGTACGGTCTTCTTGACCGCCGGACGGTTCTGCAAATCGTTCAGGATGAGGGCGAGGTTGCTGGCGTCATCCAGGAGAAAATCGTCCGGCTGGTCGGTCGCCGCCGGGGCGCGCGGCGGGTTTCGGTCATTGAAATGCCATCCGCGAAACAGGCGGATCTGCCCTAACACCCTGGCCAGATAGGTGAGTTCGGGGTAGATGACCGGGTCCCGCAGCTGAGACAGGACCGACTCGGTCGTGCTAAACTCCTTGGGGTCGCGCAGGAAATTCGTGCGTCTCCCGTCCTTCCTCTTCTGGTCCACCGAATTCACCTGCGCGAGCCCGGCACCCGTCTCATAATGGTAGTATACTTTTTCCCTGTCCCATTTCTTTGAAACAGGGGTTACCTCCTCGTCGAGGAGCTGAAGGCGTGCGAAGTCGGCCGTGAAGCTCAAGCGATGGCGCAAAGATGTATCGCTTTCCGGATAGGTGACGACGGTCTCGACGGCCGCTCCGGCGCCCTCCGCGCCGCCTTTCCAGAGCCACTCCGCGACCCCGCCCCCCTGGAGAACGGCCGCGGCGAGTCTGCCCGGCAGCGCCTTCAACAGCCCTAGCGCCTCGATCAGGTTCGACTTGCCGGAGGCGTTCGGGCCGATGAGGACGTTGAGCGGCTGCAACTCGATCTCCTCGCCCGCCGGCCCGTAGGAGAGCAAGTTGGTCAGCCGGATGCGTTCGATCAGCCGTTTCCCGTCCATCGCTCGGTCTCGCTTCGCGGTCGTGAACACCCCAAGGAAGACAAACCTACCCGTTCATCCTACCAGCCGAGGCGACGGCGCGCCGATCTATCTGATTGACGCCCCCCTCCCTCGGCGAGTATAGTTCTTACTTGAGTCATCGCCCCACCCACCCCGCCTCCGCCCCCCGGCCCGAACAGCGACTCTTCATTTGTGAGGTAACGCCATGCTCGTGATCTCCGGTAGCCCCGCGAAAGACACCTGTGACGGCCGGCTGACGCGCCGCGAACTCCTCCGCGTCGGCGGCGCCACCCTCGCCGGCCTCAGCCTCACCAACCTGCTCCGTCTCGAAAAGGCGCAGGCCGGCGGCCTCGAAGGCAGTCCCGGCTGGGGCAAGGCGAAGAACGTCATCCTCGTGTACCTCCAGGGCGGGCCCAGCCACCTCGACCTCTGGGACCCCAAGGACAACGTCCCCGACAACGTCCGCAGCGTCTTCAAGCCGATCGCCACCCGCCTCCCCGGCGTCCAGTACACGGAGATCCTGCCGAAGCTCGCCCAGGTGAACGACAAGTTCACCATGATCCGCTCGATGAGCTACACGCCCAACGGCCTCTTCAACCACACCGCCGCCATCTACCAGATGATGACCGGCTACACCGCCGACAAGGTCAGCCCGTCCGGCCAGTTGGAGCCGCCCAGCCCGAAGGACTTCCCCAACTACGGCTGCAACATCGTCAAGTTCAAGCCGCCGACCGTGCCGATGCTGCCCTACGTCATGCTGCCGCGGCCGCTCCAGGAGTCGGGCGTCGTCGGCAAGGGTGGCACCGCCGGCTTCCTCGGCCGCGCCTACGACCCGTACTACCTGTACCCGTCCGGCGACGACATGGACATGGCCAAGATGGACCTCGTCAAGGTCGACGACCTCAAACTGCGCATCGAGGTGTCGTCCGGCCGGCTCGACCGCCGGGCGAAGCTGCGCGAGGTCCTGGAGAAGGGGATGCCGGACGTCGAAAAGGCGGTCGCCAAGTACGACCTGGACGAGTACTACACCAAGGCGCTCAGCCTGGTCATCTCCGGCCGCGCCCGCGACGCCTTCGACCTGACCAAGGAGACGGCGGCGACGCGCGACCGCTACGGCCGCAACACCTTCGGCCAGAGCTGCCTCCTCGCCCGCCGCCTCATCGAGGCCGGCACGCGCGTCGTGCAGGTGAACTGGCCGAAGGTCGCCAACTCGGACAACCACTCGTGGGACGTCCACGTCGGCCTGTCGACGCGCATGAAGACGCAGTCGGCGCCGATGCTCGACGCCGGCCTGTCGGGGCTGATCGCCGACCTCGACGAGCGCGGCCTGCTCAAGGACACGCTCGTCGTCGCCATCGGCGAGTTCGGCCGCAGCCCGCAGCGCGGCGTCAGCACCTCCGGCAACGAGAACCAGGACGACGGCCGCGACCACTGGCCGTACTGCTACACGGGCGTCGTCGCCGGCGCCGGCACCAAGCGCGGGTTCGTCTTCGGGAAGTCGGACAAGACGGGCTCGGCGCCGCTGGACAACCCGGTCCACCCGTGCGACCTGCTGGCGACGATCTACCACGGCGTCGGCATCGACCCGGCGACCATCGTCTACAACCACCTCAACCAGCCGCGCGAGCTCGTCAAGGGCGAGGTCGTGACGGGGATTTTGGCGTGATGATTCGCCGCTTGCGGCTTCGCACTTGCGAAGCCGCAAGCGGCGATCTCTTATCCCTCCTTCAGCGCTTTCTCGATCATCTCGACCGCCTGGTGCGCGTCTTCGTTCTCCGGGTCGAGTTCCAGCACGCGCGCCATTTCCTCGCGGGCTTCTTCCAGCTTGCCGAGCAGCGCCAGCGCCCGCCCGCGCAAATAGTGCGCCCGCGCCGACGACGCCCCGAGGGCGACCGCCTGCTCGACGTGCCGCAGCGCCTGCTCGCCGCGTTCCTCCTCCGCGTAAACGTAGGCCATCCCCTCCAGGAAGCGGATGCGGTCCTCGGCCGACATCGCCCGCTGCAAGCCCGTCTCCAGCGCGCCGAGGGCGCCGGCCCAGCGCTTCTGGTCCATCAGCAGTTGCGCCAGGTTGCGGTAGTGCAGCACCTGGCCCGGATCGAGTTGGATCGCCTCGCGGTACAGGTCCTCGGCGCCGTTCTCGTCGCCGAGCATGCGCATCGACACGCCGAGGTTGGTCCGCGCCGCGCCGGCCCACGGCCCGTAGGGCTCCGCCTCCAAGTAGCGGCGCGAGGCGCCGACGGCTTCCTGGTAGCGCCCCGCCTGATGCAGCGCCGAGCCGTAGTTGATGAGCAGCGACGGCGGCGCCCCCTGCGCCAGCGCCCCTTCGAGCATCTTGACGACCAGGCTCTGAAGCCCGATGCCTTCGAGGAACGTACACTTCAGCAGCCAGGCGTTTTCGAGGCCGGGGTCGCCGAGGAGGGCCTGGTTGAGGACGGCGAGGCCGCGCCGGAACAGGCCGCGGCCGAACAACTCGCGCGCCGCCGCCCCGGGGTCGGGCGGCGCGGACGCCGTCAGGCGGAGGAAGGGAAGCACGCCGGCGCGCGACAGGCCGCAGCCGGGGCAGGCAACCTCCGGCGACGGTCCCGGATAAGCCGTTGCGCAATTGAGACAGAGATCCGGACCGGGCAGCAGCGGGCCGAGCGGGCAGACGTCGAGGGCCTTGTAGTCGCAGGAAGGGCAGCCCCAGCCGACGCCGTAGTTGGCCGCCTCGTCCTGCCCCGAGAAGAGTTGGATGCCGAGGTAGGCACAGTCCTTCTTGCACGTCTCGCACGTCCACGGTCGGATCGACATGCCCACTCACCTTTCCCGAGGAGACTCCCGCCGTCGCGCACAAGGTGAACGTAGCGTGCGCGTGCGGCGGGTTCAAGTCGTGACCGCCCCGTCTACCCAGGTGGTACAATACCTCCCGCCCGCACGACCGGACCCGTGCCCCGCCGCACGCGGAGTCAAGAGATGCTCCCCATCCTCCTCTTTGCGTTCTTCCCGGCCTCCGCCCAGGCTCGGGGCGGCCCGCCGGACGCGGCCGAGGGACGCGCCCTCGCCTTCCTGGCGCGCGAGGTGCCGAGCTGGCCCGCCGAGAACAAGTGCTTCTCCTGCCACAACAACGGCGTCGCGGCCAGCGCCCTCTACCAGGCGCGGCGGCGCGGCCACAAGGTCGCCGACGAGGCGCTCGCGACCACAACGCGCTGGCTGACGGCGCCCGCGAAATGGGACTACCGCCGCGAAGGAGGCACGGCGACGGACCGGGCGCTATCGCTCATCCAGTTCAGCGCGGCGCTCGTGGACGCGACGGACGCCAAGGCGGTCGAGGGGCGCGCGCCGCTGCGCGAGGCCGCGCGGCTCGTCGCCGCCGAGCAGCAGAAGGACGGCTCGTGGAAGGTGAGCGCCGAGGGCACGTTGGGATCGCCGGCGACGCTCGGCGACGCGCTGGCGACGCACCTGGCGCGGCGGACCCTCCTGCGGGCCGACGCCGTCACCCACCGCGACGCCGTGGCGCGGGCCGACCGCTGGCTGCGCGAGGTGAAGGTCGCGACGACCGTCGACGCCGCCGCCGTCCTGCTGGCGCTGGCCGAAGACAAGGACGACGCCGCGGCGGGGCAGCGGCGCCGCTCCCTGGAGTTGTTGCGTCGGGGCGAGGACAAGGCCGGCGGTTGGGGGCCGCGCCCCGGCGACGCCGTCGAGGCGTTCGACACCGCCGTCGCGCTTCTCGCCCTGGCGAATGTGCCCGCAACGCGAGAGACAAAGGCCATGATCCGGCGCGGCCGTGACAGCCTCGTGCGGTCGCGGCAGGACGACGGCGCCTGGGAGGCGACGACGCGGCCGGCCGGCGCGGTCAGCTACGCCCAGCGCGTCGCCACGGCGGGGTGGGCTCTCCAGGCGCTGCTCGCGACGGCTACGCCTTCGGGCGAAACGCCTTGACGACGGCCTCGTGCGTCGTCAGATACGGCCCCTCGATCAGGTCGACGCAGTAGGGGATCGCGGGGAAGACCGCCGTCAAGCAGTCGCGGATGGCGCTCGGCTTGCCGGGCAGGTTGACGATCAGTGCGTTGCCGCGAATCCCGGCGACCTGGCGCGACAGGATGGCGGTCGGCACCACCTTCAGCGACACCGCCCGCATCTGCTCGCCGAAGCCGTCGAGCATCTTTTCGCAGACGGCTTCCGTCGCCTCCGGCGTGACGTCGCGTCGCGCCGGCCCCGTGCCGCCCGTCGTCACGACGAGACAGCAACCTTCCTTGTCGCACAACTCCTTCAGCGTCTCCTCGATCACCGGCCGCTCGTCGGGGATCAGTCGCGGCACCGGCTCCCAGGGGCACGACAGGATCTCGGTCAGGCAGTCGCGGATCGCCGGGCCGCCCTTGTCCTCGTAGACGCCCTTGCTGGCGCGGTCCGAGACGGTCACGATGCCGATGCGGATAGGTTTATTGGGGCTCATGGCGTGACTTCCCTCTCTCCCAGGGAGGCGCGAACGCTAAGCCGCGAGCGGCGCTCACACGATCATCGCCCGCTGCATGTCGATCTCCTGCCCGCGCCAGACCTGGAACCACCCCGAGTCGCGGTCCATCTCCACGAACAGGTACTCCTTCTGAGGCAGCCCCGCCGCGCTCGCGACGTCGCGCCAGTAATCCCAGAACTCGATCTCGACGCGCTCGACCTCGCTCAGTTCGACTTTCTGGTCGTGGTTGGCGTCCTTGACGACGGCGACCTTCGCCCGGTACGGCTTACGGACGTCGTTGATCCGGAAAAAGCGTTCCTTGACCTCGCCGTCCTGGAGTACCTGGAACTCGCCGGTCTCGTCGTTGAGGACGTTGTGGAAGTCCTCGTTGTAGGCCATCTCGTCGTCGAGGCTCAGCAGCAGGGCGTGGTGCGTCAGCCCGCCGGCGCGGGCGGGGTCTTCCAGGGGGTTGACGCGCAGGCGCCGGAGAACCTCGTCCTTGTTGAGCGGGCGCGCGAGAAGGACGTAGTCGGCCGACAGGAATTCCTTACCGGCGACGTCGCGGCGGTACTCGCGGATCTCCTCGACGCGGAAGTCGAGGTCCTTCAGCTCGACCTCGTCGATCGTGATGAAACTGCCGATCTTGGCCCGCAGCGGGTTGTGGAACTGCAGTTCGACGGGACCCTGGAACTTCTCTTGTAGCATTTCCCAGAGCGTCTTTCCCTCGGCCATGACGACCCTCCCGCGTTCAATGCACCACATGCGCCACAATGTAGCAGATGCCCAGGATGACCGCCGCCATGACGATGGCCACCGCGACGTTGTGCTTCTCCGCTAACTCGCGCTCGACGTTCATCCGCGGCGTCACCCAGTCGAACACCTTGAAGCCGAGCACGGCCAGGGCGATGCCGATCAGGCCGAAGGCGACTGAGCCGAGCAGGCCCGTCCAAAACTCCGGCGGCAGCAGTTCCGCGGTCGACTCGGCCGCCAGGAGCGGGCCGGCGGCGGAAAGAAATGTCAACATGCACGGTCCTCTCTCGCGGATAAGGGGGCTGGGCGGCGCCTCAGCCGACGTCCCAGCGCTTGATGAAGATCAGCCACACGACGAATCCGAGAAGCAGCACGACCACGAAGACGGTGAACAACTTCTGCCCGTAGCCGGGCCTCGGCGCCGGCCGCGGCAGCACGACCGTCTTCCCCGGCGGCGCCGCCTGCGGGTTGTAAGCCGAGCCGACGTAGTCGTCCGTGTACATCAGGTCGGAGTCGAGGCCGGACGGCGTGTACTTCGGGTCGCGGGCGACGTTCTTCGCCTCCAACTCGCGCACCTTGGCCTCCAGAGCCTGGTCGCGGCGGAGCAGGTCGCGGTAGCGCTCCTCGTCCATGACGCTGTGGTGATGGTACGCCCACATCGCCCGCTGATCCAGGCTCTGCGTCACCATCCACCACCAGAACCAGTCGCTGTACGGGTCGCGGTAGACGATCACCGGCCCGTAGTACGGCGGCGGAATGTAGACCTGGCGGCGGCGCTCCTCGCGGTGCTCCCACTGCCACGGCGTCGTGCGGCGGCGCACCTCGTCGACGCGGACGTCGCCGGGGTCGAGCGGCCGTTCCTGTCCCGTCCGGTCGCGGTAAGTCGTCTTCGGCTGGGCGCCCTTGTAGGCGTCGCGGCTTTCGACGCGCCGCTGCGCCTGGCCCGCCGAGGCGTCGTAGCCGCTGGTGCCGGGCGCCGGCTTGGTCCCGCCCGACGCCGCGCCGCCGCTCCCGCCGGCGTAGGTCCGGCCCTCGGGCTTGGGCGTGGCGCTCGACGCGGGCGGGCGGCTCGGCGCCCCGGCCGAGGGCGACGTCTTGCCGCCCGGCGACGGCAACGACGGGGCCGGCGTTTGCCGCGGCGGAGACGGCGACGTCCTCGGCGGCGAAACCGACGGCGTACTCTTGCCCCCGCCGGAGGAGTAGCTGCGCCCCGCCGGCGCCGGGCTGCTCCTGCCGCCGCCGCCGGAATAGCTGCGGCCCTTCTGGGCGAAGGCGTCGTCGGCTCCCGCCGCCACAAGGAGCAGTGCGGCGAGTGCGGCAAGGACCGGACGTGTTCTCGTCATGGCGTCTCCCTCCCTCTTCCCTCTCCTCCTGTTATTCTCCTTGGGGCGTCTCTCCTTTGACGGCGCCGGAGATAAACTATCCGGCGGACCGCCTCGTGCCACCGTCTCCCGCTCCGGAGTCACCCCGTGCGCGAAACCTGGACGTTCCACACCGCCGGCCAACTCGTCTTCGGCCGCCACGCCGTCCGCCACCTCGGCGAGGTCGCCAGCCGCCTCGGCGCCCGCCGCGTCCTCGTCGTCACCGACCCGCTCCTGCTCGAAGCCGGCCTCGTCGAACAGGTCCACGGCCCGCTGTCGGAGGACGGCGTGAGCGTCGAAATTTTCTCCGGCGGCGAGCCGGAGCCGTCGCTGAAGGCGGCGGAGGCGTGCGTCGCGGCGGCGCGCCAGCTGCGCCCCGACGCCCTGCTCGGCCTCGGCGGCGGCAGCAACATGGACCTCGCCAAGATCACCGCCGTCGTCCTCGCGCACGGCGGCGGCCCGCGCGACTACGTCGGCGACGACAAGGTGCCCGGTCCGATCTTCCCGCTGATCTGCGTGCCGACGACAGCGGGCACCGGCTCGGAGGTGTCGGCGGCGTCGGTCCTGACCGACGGCGACAACCACCTCAAAGTCGGCGTGCTGAGCAATTACCTGCGGCCGCGCGTGGCCGTCGTCGACCCGCTGCTGACGACGTCGTGCCCGCCGAAGGTGACCGCCGACAGCGGCATCGACGCCCTGACGCACGCCATCGAGGCGTACACCGCCGTCGACAACGCCGACTTTCCGCTGCCGCACGGCGAGCGCACCGTCTACCAGGGGCGCCACCCGATGGGCGACCTGCTCGCGGAGAAGGCGATCGCGCTCGTCGGCCGCTTCCTGCGCCGGGCGGTGAAGGACGGCGGCGACCTGGAGGCGCGGGAGGGGATGGCCCTCGGGGCGACGCTCGCCGGCATGGCGTTCTCGAACGTCGGCGTGGCGGCGGTGCATGCGATGGAGTACCCGGTCGGCGGTGCGGTCCACGTCTCGCACGGCGCCGGCAACGGCCTGCTGCTGCCGTGGGTCATGCGCTTCAACCTGCCGGCGCGCCAGGCGGCGTTCGCGACCGTCGCCCGGCTGCTCGGCGAAGACGTGGCGGGACTCGACGAGGGGCGCGCGGCCGAGCGCGCCGTCGCCGCCGTGGAACGACTGGCGGCGGACATCGGCATCCCGCGGCGGCTGCGCGATTTGGGGGTGACGGAGGACCAATTGCGGCCGTTCGCGGAGCGGGCCTTCGGCATCCGGCGCATCCTGCGCGTCAACCCGCGCCCGGCCAGCGCGGACGACCTGGAAGGCATCTATCGAGCGGCCTTCTGACCCACCCGGCGTCGGCGAGCGCTGGCGCGGCGTGTCGTATCCGGGGTCGCGTACCCGCGCACCCCGGACTACCGATCTTCCTTCATTTTCCGCTGCCGCTTCTCCGCGACCATCGCGGCCGCGAGCTCGTAGGCCTCCTTGGCCAGGACGGCCGAGGTCATGCCGATGCTCGGCGGCGGCGCCTGATCGCGTTTGGCTGTCAGCAGGCCCAGCAGCGCTTGCCCCGCGAACCAGTCGCGCAACTCCAAGTTCTCGATTGCCATTGGCCGAGGCCCTTTCGGGCGATGGGTGCGGGGGAAGGGCCGCGATGTCGAGCCGCCTGTCGCCCGCAAGGGGTCGGACGCTCGCGGTCGTCGCCGGAGAGGTCATTCTATCCCGCCGGGGCGGACACCGCTCCCACGGCTCCTTTTTCTATCATGAGAGGGACGCATGGCCCCGCCGCGCCAACTTCCCTCCCCGGAGGCCGACCGATGAATGGCAGACCCGGCATCGACGTGACGTTCCTGGAGCAAGGCGGCCAAAGCGCGGCCGCCGTCGCCGCCCTGCTGGCCGAGTTTATCGCCGCCGCGCGCTCGACGCTGCACCTCGCCGTCTATGACTTCCGTCTGAGCGACGCGACGGCGGCGCCCGTCATTGAGGCCCTGCGCGGCCGCGTCGCCGCCGGCGTCGAGGTGCGCGTCGCCTACGACGCTGGGAAGAAGAACGCCGACTTCCCCGCGGCCGGCACCGACCCGGCGCCGCCCGGCACCGGCGACTTCGTGCGCCGCCTCGGCGACGGCATCGGCGTGCGCCCCATCACCGGCGGCGACCCGCAGATGCCGAAGCTGATGCACCACAAGTACCTGATCCGCGACGGCGCCACCGCCGCCGGCGCCGTCTGGACCGGCTCGACGAACTTCACCGACGACGCCTGGACGCTCCAGGAAAACAACGTCATCCGCCTCGCCTCGCCGGAACTGTGTGCCTTCTACGAAACCGACTTTAAAGAGCTGTGGGAGAAGGGCGACATCGCCACGACGGGCGCCCACGACAGCGGCACGGTGCGGGTCGGCGCCGTCCCCGTCCACGTCGCCTTCTCGCCGGGCGACGGCCGCGCCATCGACCACGACGTCGCCCACCGCATCAGCGCCGCCCGCCGCCGGCTGAAGATTTGCTCGATGCTGCTGACGTCGGGGGCCATCCTCGGGGCGCTGAGCGACGTACTCCAGCGCGGCCGGTTGGCCGAGTACGGCGGCGTCTACGACCGGACGCAGATGGACGGCGTGCTGCGCCAGTGGCAGGGGACGCCGTCGGCGTGGAAGGCGGACGTGTTCGCGCAAGTCGTGGCGGGTTTGTCCGGCAAGCGGTCGACGCCGTACGCGCCGTCCACGCCGCACGACTTCATGCATAACAAGGTGTTGGTCTGCGACGACGCCGTCATCACGGGAAGTTACAACCTCTCCCGCAGCGCCGAGGACAACGCGGAAAACATCCTGATTCTCGAAGACCGGGGGCTCGCCGACCTCTACAATGCCTACATCGACGGTCTTACGAAGCGCTACCGAGACGGTTAACCGCCTCGGCGGGGAGGAAACCCCCGCGATCACCCCCCGGACGTGTGCTGTTCTCGCGGCTGTTTCATGCCCCGCTCGAACAGCGCCTGGAACTCCGGGCCGACCTGTTTGGCCTCGCCCTTCAGTTCGTGGAGGAATTTACGCTCCTCGTCCTTGATCTTGCCGTCGGCGAAGAGCATCCGGCTCAGCCAGGCGACCTCCTCGGCGTCGATGCGGCCGTCCGCGAGAATGTGGTGCTTGATGGCCTGGTAGAAGAAGTGCTCGAAGGCTGGCGTCATGTGCTGCACACGCTTGTGCAGCTCGACGAGGAAATCGGCCGCCTTGCGGTCGATCTTCCCGTCGACGTACACCTCCTGGCGCAGCGCCTCGAGCTCATGGCCGTCGACCCGGCCGTTGGCCAGGATGGTCTGCTCCCGCTGGCGAAAGTCCGTCATGGCCTCACTCCCCTCGACGTTGCTAGACGTGGGTGGCTTCCCGAGGAAGGTTCAGTCTCTGCGCGACGTCAACCCCGATGAGTTCCGCGAACTCGCGCCGCCTCTCGTGAACTTCTTGCCGGTCCACGGAGACCCCGCGCGGGGCGTCGATGCCGATGCGGACCTTATCGCCACGGATCTGGGTGATGGTGACGCGGATGTTGTCGCCGATGACGATGTTTTCGCCGACTTTCCGGGTGAGCACGAGCATGGGAATCCTCTCCCTGAGAGATTGATGGTTCGACGCTTAGGAGAAAGCAAATGCCGGGCCGAAGATGTCGGCATCCCGACGGGCGGCTCGCGCCGCCCGCACCTAAACCCGGCAAGGTTCGCGACTTGAGCCGAACTGGCTTCGCGGTAAGTTTTTCGAAGGGCGGGCGGCAAAGGGATGCCAACCCCGGTTCAGGTAGGGTAGCGGATTTGGGATGGGACGAACTTGTGTCGAAAGTGCCCTTTACCGCACACCCGTGCGCAGGCCATCGCCCACGCCGGCGGTGGAAATCCGCACGCGCGCTCCGGCCCGGCAAGGGGCGGCGTTCGAGTAGACGGGGGGACTGCGGCGTGAGATTTGCGGCGATGTTCGGCTCGCCTTCAGAGGAGGACCGTCGATGAGCCTGCCAAAGGGAGACGAGAAGACGTATCTGGAAGTCACCCCCGCCGAGGGCGGCTTCACCATTCAGGCGGAGGAACAACACGCCGCGGAACTTCAGGCCCTGTTTCAGCAGCACGAAATCCCGTGCGCGCTCCACCCCGACGCGCGAACCGGAGGGGAAGAACTGGCGTTCCGTCGGGAGGCGGACGTGAGCCAGGTGAAAGAGATCCTCGAAGCGTACAAGACCGCGAAGGGGTCGTGAGGCGCGCCGCGCGCCTCTCACGTCCTCCACTGATCCACGAGTGCCTGGAGCCTGTCGGCGTCCACGCCTTCTTCGACCTCCAGGCGCTCGTAAGGCGTTTCCGCCGGCGGGCTGACGACCGAGTGGATGCCCTCGGCCTCCAGGTGCCGGCGCAGCCCTTCGCCTTTGCCCACGGGCACATGAATCACATTCTGGTGTCCGACGGGGAACACCTTCCACTCTTTCAGACCGCTTGCGCTCATGGCTGCCTCCTCGGGCGGTTGACGGAAAGGGACGCAATCGGCGTGCCCGATCGCTCGCCGCGGCGTCACCCGACCTCCGCCAGGTCCAGCGCCGTCCCGTAACGCCCCATCACCGCCTGGCGCAGTGGCCCGTTCTCCGCCTTTTTCAACCCCGCGTCGGCGGAGACGAGCGCGAAGGCGTCCTTGCGCGCCACTTGCAACAGTTCCAGGTCGGCGGCCAGGTCGCCGAGGCGCAGCTCGCCGAGCCCGTGCTGGCGCGTGCCGAAGAACTGGCCGAGGCCGCGCAGCCGGGCGTCCTCTTCCGCCAGCGCGAAGCCGTCGGTCGTCCGCGTGAAGACGCGCAGCCGCTCGCGCGCGTCGTCGTTCGCCGGCGCCGCGAACAGGGAACAGTGCCCTCCGACGGGGCCGCGGCTGACCCGGCCGCGTAACTGGTGCAACTGCGACAGGCCGAAGCGCTCGGCGTGCTCCACCACCATCAGCGTCGCGTTCGGCACGTCGACGCCGACTTCCACCACCGACGTGCAGACCAGCAGGTCGATCTCGCGGCGCCGGAAGCGACCCATCACCTCCGCCTTGTCCGCCTCGTCCATGCGCCCGTGCAGCAGGCCGACGCGGAAGGCGGCGAAGGCGCCGGCCCGCAGCTCCTCATACGCCTGCGCCGCCGCCTTCAGGTCGAGCGTCTCCGACTCCTCCACCAACGGGCAGACGACGTAGCCCTGGCGTCCCTCGGCGAGCCGCTCGCGCAGGCGGTCGTAAAGGCGCTCGCGCTGGCTCGCCTGCACCCAGCGCGTCGTCACCGGCAGGCGCCCCGGCGGCGGCTGGCGCATGATCGAGACGTCCAGGTCGCCGAACACCGTCAGCGCCATCGTCCGCGGGATCGGCGTCGCCGTCATGACGAGGTAGTGCGGGTCGACGCCGAGCTTGCGCATCCGCGCCCGCTGGTTGACGCCGAACTTGTGCTGCTCGTCGATGACCGCGAGCCCCAGCTTCGCGAACTCCACGCCCTCCTGCGCCAGCGCCTGCGTGCCGACGACGAGGTCGACGGCGCCGCCCTTGATCGCCTCCAGCGCCTCGCGCCGCTCCTTCGCCGTCAGCGACCCCGTCAGCAAGAGGCGGCGCACCCGGCTGTGCGCCAAATACCCGTCGAGCGTGTCCCAGTGCTGCCGCGCGAGGACTTCGGTCGGCGCCATCAGCACGGCCTGATGGCGGTTGGCGACGGCGACGAGCAGGGCGTAGACGGCGACGGCGGTCTTGCCGGCGCCGACGTCCGCCTGCAACAGCCGCTGCATCGGCCGCTCGCCCGCCAGGTCGCGGCACACGTCGGCGACGGCCTTGTTTTGGTCGGCGGTCAGCGCGAACGAGAATAGCCGGCGGATGCGGGCGTCGACCTCCGGCGTCACGGCCAGCGCCGGCGCCCGCTGGCGGTCGCGCAACTCGCGGCGGCGCAGCGCCAGGCCGAGCTGCAACAGCAGGAACTCTTCGTAAACGAAGCGCCGCCGCCCTGCCCGAGCCGTTTCGACCGTCTCGGGAAAATGGACGAAGCGGATGGCCTGCGCGGCTTCGGGGAGGTCATTGCGGCGGCGCAGCTCGGCGGGCAGCACTTCCGGGAGATGGCGCGCGAAGCCATCGACGGCCTGGCGCAGGAGGGGGCGGAGGCGGTCGGCGTGGAGGTCCTCGGTGAGTGGGTAGACGGGGACGACGCCGGGGGCCGCGCCGGCCGAACCGGCGTCGAGGAGTTGCACACGCGGGCACGTCATCTGCCAGTGGTCGCGGAACCACTTCGGCTTACCGCTGAAGACGACGTGCTGCCCGTAGCGGAAGCGGCCCGCGACGCCGGCCTGACTGAACCAGACTGCTTCGAGGGAGTGCTTGCCGTCGTCGCTGACGACGATGCTGAGGACCGCGCGGCCGTCGGCGAGGCGCCGGCCACCGATCTCCACGACCTCGCCGCGCACCGTCTGCAACTTGCCGGCTTCGAGCGCGGGGATGGGACAGAATTCCGTGAGGTCCTCGTAGCGGTGAGGGAAGTGGAAGAGCAAGTCGCCGACGGTGCGCAGGCCAAGCCGTTCGAGTTGCTCGCGCCGCGCCGGGCTGACGCCGCGGAGGGAAGACACGCCCTGGCTGAGGGGGTCGCTGGCCACGGGACGACTCCTCCCCGAATGGTCGCTTATCGTCCGTCGTGCGAAAGTTCGCCGCCGGTGTTCATTTGTAAATTACGCTCCCCGAGTTTGTAAAGGGGTGTCGGAAAAAGACACACGCCGGGCCGGCGCGGCGGGCGTAGGCTGGGCGGCTGGTGTCGCGCAACTCGCGAGCATCAAGGGTGTTGGGGGCGAAAGCGCGAACGTGCCTGGCCGCCGGCGCCTCTTTGGTATCGGACTTGCAAATGTCCGGAGCATTGATCTGACGCCTCAACGCCACGAGGAGGTGGGTCTGATGGAGGTCGAACTGGACTGCCCGCACTGCCGCCACGGCTTTTTCGCGTCCCCCGACACGCCGGTCGCCGAGGCCGTGGACCGCCTGACCGAGGAAGGCCCGTGGTCGACACTGGGCGACGGCGAAACCTTCGAGGATTCGCTCGCCGCCGCTCTGAGCGACGGCTCCGCCGGCCGCTGCCCCCGCTGCGACACGCCGGGCACGATGAGCGAGGAGAATCTCGGACGCCTCACGATGCGCCTGCTCGCCGCCTGGTAAGCGGACGTCCGTGATCTCGATATCGCCCGGATTTCCACCCATTAATCCGGGGCGCCGTTCGCGAGCTTCGCTGCTCGGACGGCGCCCCGGTTTTTTCGTCCTCGCTCCGCAACTCGGGCGAGCTACGGCATCGACGATAGCCGTCCGACGAGCGCCGCCAACTCCGTGCTCGTGACGCCGCGGATCAGGAACTTCTTGTCGCGACTCGTCTCGCTGCCGAGCAACTCCACTTGCGAGCGCTTCAGTCCGAGGGCCTCGCGCAGCGCCTTCGTCAATGCCTTGTTAGCGCGGCCGTCCTCCGGCGGCTCCGTCACCGCCACCTTCAGCGCCCCGTTTTGCTCTCCCGGAATGCCTGCCTTGCGCGCCCCCGGCTGGGCACGCACCGACAGCACGCAACCCTCCGGGTGGTCGCCGATGGCAATCATGCCTGGTCCCCCGCGAGCCCCTCGAACAGCACCGTGCCGAGGCGTATCAGCGTCGCCCCTTCTTCGACGGCCACCTCGAAATCGTTGCTCATGCCCATCGACAGCTGATCGAACGTGTGGCGGGGTCCGACGTCTCGGCGCAGCCGGTCGCACAACTCGCGCACGCGCGCGAACGTCGGCCGCGTCTGTTGCGGGTCGTCTTCGTGGGCCGCCATCGTCATCAGGCCGCGCACGCGGACGTTGCGGAGCCTCGCGAGCGGACCGAGGAGCGCCGGGACTTCCTCGGGGGGGAAGCCGTGCTTGCTCCCCTCGCGGCTGGCGTTGACTTCGAGGAGGACGTCGGCGACGCGCAATTGCCGACCCGCTTCCTCCTCGATGGCCTCCAACAGCCGCACGCTGTCGACGGAATGGATCAGGTGCGCCAGCGGCAGCGTGCGCTCGATCTTGTTGCGCTGGAGGGGACCGATGAGGTGCCAGAAGACGCCGCGATCGACGGCGTCCGCCTTGCGCCACAGTTCTTGCGGCCGGTTCTCGCCGAGGTGACGTTCGCCCAGGTCGGAGGCGAGCCGCGCCATTGCGACCGGCACGGTCTTGGTGACGGCAACGAGGGTGACCGCGCCGAGGTCGCGGCCGGCGCGCAGGCAGGCGGCGGCGACGCGCTCCCGGACGCGGAGCAACCGATCTCTCAAGGTGACTTTCGCGTCCATCGGCGTCCCCCGGACGGCCGCGTAACAACTTTGCGTCACGGACTCTCTCCGCTAAGATAGCGTCCTCCGCCTCGCTTCAGAAGGGGACGAGCCTCATGGCCGAAATCCGTGCGTTCCGCGCTCTCCGCTACGACCTGGGCCGCGTCGGCGCCCTCGGCGACGTCGTCGCGCCGCCCTACGACGTCATCGACCCCGGCTTGCAGCAGGCGCTGTACGACCGCAGCCCGTACAACGTCATCCGCCTCATCCTCGGGAAGGAGACGCCGCGCGACAGTGACACCGACAACCGCTACACGCGCGCCGCCGCCGACCTGCGCGACTGGACGCGCGACAGCGTCCTCACCCAGGACTCGGCCCGCTCGCTGTACGTCTGCCACCAGGATTTCGAGGTCGAAGGGCGGCGCTTCACGCGGAAAGGCTTCCTGGCGCGCGTGCGTCTGGAGCCGTTCGGCGGCGGCGGCCGCATCTACCCGCACGAGGAGACGATGTCCGGGCCGAAGGCCGACCGCCTGAAGCTGTTCCACGCGACGGCGATGAACCTCAGCCCCATCTTCGGCCTGTTCCCCGACGACCAGGGGGCGGTGCAGCAGGCGCTCGACGGCGCCGTCGGCCGCGCCCTGCCGCTAGAGGCGGCCGACCACCTCGGCGTCGTCAGCCGCCTGTGGTCGGTGAGCGACCAGCACGCCGTCAGCGCCGTCACGGGTCTCCTGGGGCCGAAACCCATCTTCATCGCCGACGGGCACCACCGCTACGAGACGGGCCTGCGCTACCTGGAGGAGCAGCGCCAGGCCGGCGAGGTCCGCGACGCCGAGGCGCCGGCGAACTTCATCCTGATGATGCTCGTCAGCATGAGCGACCCCGGCCTGACCATCCTGCCGACGCACCGCCTCGTCTCCGGCCTACCCGACCTGACCGCCGACCGCCTCGCCGCGCTGCTGGGCGAACACTTCCAGGTCGAGCGCGTCGGCACCGGCGAGCAGGGGGCACGCGACGCCTGGGAGCTGATGGAGGCCGACGGCGGGCAAGACCTGCTCGGCTTCGGCACCGTCGCCGACGGCGTCTGGCAGACGGCGCGCGTGCGGAGTCCGGACCTCATGGAACGCTTGGCGGCCGACCACAGCGCGGCGTGGCGTGAGTTGGCGGTCGCGGTGCTGCACGTCGCGGTGCTGAACCACTTGCTCAAGCCGGCGTTAAACGCGGCGCCACAGATCCGTTACGTCCATCTCCTGCGCGAAGTGACCGACGCGACGAAGGCGAAGCAGTGCCAGCTGGCGGCGCTGGTACCGCCGGCGCGGATGAGCCACGTCGAGGAGATCTCCCGCAACCTGGAGAAGATGCCGCCGAAATCGACGTATTTCTACCCGAAGCTGCTGAGCGGACTCGTCTTCAACCCGCTCAAAGGGAGTTAGTCCTTTGTCTGCCCGTCGCGCCTACTTGCCGGACGACGGCTGCGCGACGGCCGACAGGAGGACCGGGCCGTCCTTGCCGGCCGCGGCGTAGATGACGGCCAAGGACTGGCCGGGCTTGAGGTCCTTCGCCTCCGCCTCCCGCTGGGTCAGCACGACCTTGCCGTCGCGCGTCTGCGCCGTCAGCACGGTAACGCGGCTGGTCCCCGTCAGGCGGAGCGCCACCCCCTTCTGGAACTTACCGCCCGGCCCGCGCGGCTGGACCGTCAGCGACTCCTTGTCGACCTTCTCGACGGCCCCCACGACCGACGTCAGGCCGACGTCCTCGCCTCCCTTCTTCTCCTGCGCGAGGGCGGCGGGAGGCAGAACGAGGGCGGCCACGAGGAAGGCGGCGTTGGTAATACGGCGCATGCCAACATCTCCCAAAAAGACGGGCGACGGTGCGTCCGACGCGGGGGCTATTCCAGCGGAGGGGGCTCTGTGAGGGGCACGGGGTTGACCGAGCCGGCCGAGCCGGCCGCGGAGGGCGACGCCGCGTCCCTCACGACCTCCACCTCCATCCGCTTGACGTGAGCGAAGTTGACGGACATCTCCTGTCCCTCATGTAAGAACGAATGTCCCGGCGGGCCGCTGCCGCGGAGCCACGACGCGAAGGCGTCGTAGAGCCCGCGGTCGGGCAGCACCAGGGCGAACGGCGGCTCGCCGCCCGAGAACGACACCCAGTGGCGGTGGTAGAAGCCGGCCGGGTCACGGGCCTCGGGCATGACGTCCTCCCTTAACCTCTTGGGAACCAGGAGTCGCCCCGTCGCGAGGGCGACTCGCCGGGGCCGGGGAACACACGTTGTCGCCCATCAACAATGATACCGCACTCCTGGCACATAGCGGGAGACAGTTTCCGAAACGAGGCGCCGCCGCCGGCCTCACGGGCGTCACGCCGCCTTCGCGACGCCCATCTTGCGCGCCTCGCCGAGCGCCTCGCGGATGCGCGCGAACGGCTCCGACGGGTCCACCACGCCGTCCAACTTTTGAAGCATCTCCTTCACCACCGCCACGTCGCCGGGGAAGCGGGCGTGACAGAGGAGCGGCCCGCGCGTCCCGCTCGCCGGCAGGGCACACAGGCCCGCCGCGATCATTTCCGCCGCGAGCGGGTCGTCGGGCGGCGCCAGCCACACGACCGGCACCTCCAGGCGCAACCGCAGGTCGAGCGCCGCCGCGCTGTCGGTGACGACGAGCTGCGGCGCCACGCCGGTCTTGTCCACCAGCGTCTTGCCGATCAGGTCGGCGCAGACGTAAGACTGGAGCGTCCCGCCGTAGAGGATCTGCTGCACGCGGTTGGGTTGCACGGCGGTGCTCAGCCGGAACTCCAGCGGTCGGCCCCACGGGTTGGTGACGAGATACCCGCCCATCGTGCCGGTCGGTTCGTACACAATCATCAAGAAGCCCAGATTCGTCGTCGCGGAGGCGGTCGGGGCCACGGCTTCCTCCTCTCATGGGGTCGTCAACGGTGTCGTCGCGTCCGGACGTCCGCGGGGACGCCCGGCTTCTATCCCTTCGGGCACTTCGCCAAACGGACTTGAATCTCGGGTCCGCCTCAAGTACCGTCCTTATCGGCTTTACCCCCGCCCGGCACGGGCAGCACCTTCCCCCGCCCCAGAATGCCCCGCTTGCCTTGCCGGAAAAGCTCCACGTTTCTCGACAACGTGGCCGATAAAGCACACCGTCCGGGCAAGAGCCTCTGGATATTCGGCGTCTGGTCCGGTAGACTTGTCTATACTGATCGGCATGGTAAACATTCCGCCACGGCGGTGTCCGCCAAGGATCGAGCAATGACCGAAACGCGCCTCGCGGCGACGGACCTGGACGCCGCCACGACCACAGCCCCGGCGAAGCCGTCCGCCGTCGAGGGGATGAAGGAGACGAGTCGGCAACTGCGCGGCGGCGTCGCCGAAGTGCTCGCCTCCGACGCCGACCATTTCGGGGAGGCCGACAAGAACCTCATCAAGTTCCACGGCAGCTACCAACAGGAAGACCGCGACGCCCGCAAGAACCGCAAGAAGGAAGGCGTCGGCAAGCACTACATGTTCATGGTGCGCTGCAAGATCCCCGGCGGGCGGGTGACGGCGGACCAGTATCTCGCCCTCGACCAACTCGCCGACGCTTACGCCAACGGCACGATCCGCTTCACGAGCCGCCAGGGCATTCAGTTTCACGGCGTCCTCAAGAGCCACCTGAAAGACACCATCGCCGGCATCAACGCCACGCTGCTGACGACGCTCGGCGCGTGCGGCGACGTCAACCGCAACGTCATGGCCTGTCCCGCGCCGTGCCACGACGGCGTCCACGGCCAACTCCAGGAAACGGCCGTCACCCTCGCCGCCCACCTGGCGCCGCGTACGCGCGCCTACCACGAAATCTGGCTCAACGGCAAATCGCTCAGCGACACGGAAACCTCGCCGCACGACGTCGAGCCGCTCTACGGCAAGGTCTACTTGCCGCGCAAGTTCAAGACCGGCCTGGCGCTGCCCGAGGACAACTGCGTCGATCTGCACGCGCAGGATCTGGGCCTCCTGGCGGTCGTCGAGGACGGCCGCGTCGCCGGCTACAACCTGCTCGTCGGCGGCGGCATGGGCATGACGCACGGCAACGCCAACACGTTCCCGCACCTGTCCCGGCCGATCTGCTACGTCCCGGCCGGCGCCGTCGTCACCGCCGCCGAGGCGGTCGTGCGCCTGTTCCGCGACCACGGCAACCGCTCCGACCGCAAGCGCGCCCGCCTCAAGTACGTCGTCCACGACTGGGGCGTCGACAAGTTCCGCGACGTCCTCGCCGGCTACGTCGGCGGGGCTCTGCAGCCGCCGAAGCCGGTGGAGGTTTCGGGCTTCGAGACGCACCTCGGCTGGCACGCGCAGGGCGACGGCCTGTGGTACTACGGCCTGTGCGTCGAGAACGGCCGCGTCAAGGACGAGGGGACGATGCGGCTGCGGAGCGGCTTGCGTGCCCTCGTCGAGCGCTTCCGGCCGGAGCTGCGCATCACGCCGCTGCAAGACCTGCTCCTGTGCGGCCTTTCGGAGAAGGCGCGCGGCGAGGTCGAAGCCCTGTTGCGCGAGTACGGCATCACGCCGTCGGAAGAGGTCTCCCACGTCCAGCAACTGAGCATGGCCTGCCCGGCGATCCCGACGTGCGGCCTGGCGATTTCGGAGTCGGAGCGGGCGCTGCCGGGAATCGTCGACGAGCTGGAAATCGAGCTGAAGCGGCTCGGGCTGGAGAACGAGAAGCTGGGCGTGCGTATGACGGGCTGCCCGAACGGCTGTGTGCGGCCGTACCAGAGCGACGTCGGCATCGTCGGCCGCTCGGGCGACAAGTACACCCTCTACGTCGGCGGCCACGTCAACGGGCACCGGCTGAACTTCCCGCTCAAGGACCTGTTGCCCCGCGCCGAGATTGTGCCGACGTTGCGCCCCCTCCTGGAGCGGTTCAAGGATGACCGCAAGGACGGCGAGGGCTTCGGCGACTTCTGCCATCGGCTCGGAGAGAAGGAGACGGCGGCGCTGCTGCCGGGCGGCGAGCCGGTGAAGGGGACGAACGGCGAGGGGCCCCAGTTGCCTGCGCCGCTTGCGGCTTCGCAGAGTGCGAAGCCGCAAGCGGCGGAGGCGGCCGCGAAGCCGGCGCCGCGCGTGACGAGCGAAACCTTCCTCGCCGGCGCGGCGGGCGACCCGCACCCGTGATGGACTCGGGAAATTCGCCGCACACGTCGCCCGAGATCCGCCCGAGGAGAATCCGCGTCGCCGCGAAGGGGCCGGGGGCGACTCACGCCGACTCACACCCCGACTCACACCCCGCCGCGCCTACACGGTTGCCCTCGTCTACGTCCACAACGAGGACGATCTCGCCGAGGTCGTCAAGGAACTGCTCCGCCAGGCGGCCAAGGCCGGCGTGCGGCCGCGTTTCCTGCTGTTGGACCGCGGTTTTTATCAGGTCCGTGTGATCCGCTATCTCCAGGCGGCACGTTGCCCCTTC
>JBBROG010000131.1:0-23176 GCA_038229635.1 Gemmatales bacterium | reverse complement strand
GGGGGCTCCCCGGCGGGGGTGCCGGGGGGGCGCTCCCGGGGGTCACATGTCGGCGGGGGGGGGGCGGGGGCCCCACCCCCCCGGCGGCCCGGGGGGGGGCCCCCCCCCCCCCCCCCCCCGCGCCCGTGTGGGGGGGGGGGGGGGGGGCCCCCCCCCCCGGGCGAGAGAACCCCTCACCCCAACCCCTCTCCCCAAAGGGGAGAGGGGCTTCCTGAGGGAGCGAGGCGGCGACGGGGCGCGGCAGACGGTCGCGGTAGGCCGCGAGGTCGTCGCCGGTGCGCACCTCGCCGGCGGTCCGCGGCCACACGCCCGGCAGCCGCGCCTGACAGTGTGCGCAGCGACCGTCGGGCGTGACGTCGTAGGCGCGCACAAGGTAGCCGAAGCGGCGGACGACCGTGCCGCGGCAGGAGGGGCAGCGCGTGTCCTCCCACGGGCCGACGCGGCCGGGCAAATTGCCGGCGTAGACGAAGCGCAGCCCCTCGGCGGCGCCGACTTCGCAGGCGCGCACGAGCGTCTCCGCCGACGTCGCGTCGGGGTCGGTCATGCGGTAGTCTTTGTGAAATGCCGTCAAGTGCCAGGGGATGTCGCGGTCGACCGAGGCGAGGAAGCGCGCCGCCCGGCGCAGCTCGTCCTCCGCGTCGTTGAAGCCGGGGATGACGAGCGTGACGACTTCCAGCCACAGGCCGCGCGCGCGGACCATCTCGATCGTGCGCAGGACGTTGTCGAGCGTGCCGCCGAGGGTGCGGTAGCGGCGGTCGTCGAACGACTTGAGATCGACTTTATAGGCGACGAGCCAGGGGCGTAGGAAGTCGAGGACTTCCGGGGTGGCGTTGCCGTTGGAGACGAAGGCGCAGGCGAGGCCGGCGGCGTTCGCCTCGCGGAAGACGTCGACGGCCCACTCGGCGGTGATGAGCGGCTCGTTGTAGCTGGAGACGACGAGGCGGGCGCCCTCGCGGCGGGCGACGTCGACGAGTTCGGCGGCGGTGACGGGGCGCACGGGGGCGCCGGCGTCAGGGTCGCGCAGCGCCTGCGAGGTCAACCAATTTTGACAATAGCTACATTTATAGTCGCAACCTAGCATTCCGAACGTGAGGGCGTCGCTGCCGGGGTAGACGTGGAAGAACGGCTTCTTCTCGACGGGGTCGCACTGCAAGGCGGCGACGTAACCGTGGGGCACCTTGAGGGTGCCGCCGTCGTTGAAGCGCACTTTGCAGATGCCGCGCAGGCCGTCGCCGATGAGGCAGCGGTGCCCGCAGGCGACGCAGCGGACGCGGTCGCCCTCGGCCCAGCAGAGGGCCGGGTCGCCGACCGCCGTGCGACGGTCCATCAAGTCGGCCAGGGGCTCGTTGGCCACGCGCGTCTTCACCGGGGGCCTTTCCTCCTTGCTGCTTTCACAATTGTGATAATGCAGGATAAGGAAAGGAAGCCGCGTGTGCAACAGGGGTCGGGCAAAGCCGTGGAGTCGGAGAAAATGAGGAAGCGCCCGGGGACCGTCCCCGGGCGCCCCTCTATGGGGAAGAGTTGGTGCCGGATGGAAAAACGGGGCTGCCGAACTCCGTGAGGCCGGCAGCCCGCGTGTTGGCCGAGCCGCTTCTCTGTTCGCGGGGGGGACGTGAAGGGAAGAGGAACTTGCGCGCGCGGGCGCGAAATTCTCGTGGGGGGGGGACCGCCCCGAAACGCGGGCGCGGGGCTTACTGTTCCGGGACGAAGAAAAAGTCAGCGACGCGGCACGACAGGTCGGGGAACGCCGGGGCGCCGGTCAACTCGTCGTTCTCGTCGAGCACCTGCGGAATCTGGTCGGGACGGTGAACGGTCACGGTGCGGTCCTCGGGGTCGACCAGCCAGACGACCGGGACGCCGCGGCGGAGGAACTCGCTGACGCGGCGCATGACCTTGCCCCACTTGTCGTTCGGCGACAGGACCTCGACAGCGAGTTGGGGGATTTCCTTGTCGTATTTGCGCGACACATGCTCGTAAGGCAGGCCCTTCTCGTACATGACCACGTCGGGTCCGCGGACCGTGTCGGGGTTTTCCTCCCAGATAATGTCGATGTCGTTGCAGCACACATAACCTTTACGCCGCTGAAAAGTGAAGTTTCCGAGCACGCGCGTCACGTTTGCGCAAACGAGGCCGTGCAGCTTACCGGGACGAGACACTTCGATCACCTTTCCCCGCTCGAGTTCAAAGTGTTTGTCGCGGTTCTCCGGGCGGTGGCTCCACGCGAAGAACTCCTCCGCCGTCATGAGAGTCGCCGTCGCGGCCGCCATGCGTCACCTTCTCTTTCCGAGGCCAGGGGATTCCGCCGGCGCACATCATACCCACAACGCGGGGGAACGTACCAGCCCGAAGCGTCCGCGCGGGAGTCCGCGCGCGCTTCGGGCCGGTTGGTCGCTCAGCGTGCCGCCGTCAACTCATAGGTCAGCGAGTTATTTCCCGTCGCCGCCTCGCCCGGCGGCAGCGGGGCGGAGAGCGTCGCCTTGTCGCCCTCGGCCTTGTAGACGAACGGCTGGTTCGTCATCGGGTCGAACGGCACCGGCGCCTCGGTGAGGGCATCGAGCGACACGGGCAGCCGGCCGCCGTGCGACGCCTGGTACATGCGCACCGCCTCGACGCCGCGCAGCGCCGCGATACGCCGCTCCAGCCGCGCCGCCGCGTTGCACACCTTGTAGGCGCTCGGCAGCATCAGCTTCATGATCGGGAGGCCGGGGTCGCTCTTCTGTTCGCGGAGCCGATTCTTTTCCGCCGCTTCCAGGAGCGGGCGGGCTTCCGCGTAGGGAAGGCAGGCCCACTTGAGCAGTTCGTCCTGGTGCCACGCGAACCGGCGCAGCGACGCGATCGTCACGACCTGCAACGGCGGCATCTTGTCCACGTCCTCGGCCTTGCGCCCCGCGACGACGAGGGCACGCTTCGACTCGGGAAGCGCCTTCTTGACCCGCTCGGCGAGAGCGGCTTTGACGTCCGCGGACGCCTCGCTGCGCTCGTGCCGCAGGTCTTCCGTCAAAAAGCCCTCGGCCGCCGCCTCCAGCGCCTTGAGCTGGGCCTCGGAAAGGCGTTCGGCCTCGGCGTCGCGCAGGGCCGGCCAGGTGGCGAACAGCATCATTTTCTCACCCTGAAATCCTTTTCGCGGGTCGAGGAACGGGCGCGGCAGCGCGGCGAGCGCCCAGTAGAGGTTCGGCGAACCGGACGTCTGGATCACTTCCTCGACATTCCCCAACATGATCATGGCGATGGCGATGCCGACAAGGTTCTGAACGACCGTCGGCGCCTCGGCCAGGTGCCGGCTCAGTGCCAGGCCCGTCGCGCAGGTGTACAGGGCCTTGTCCGTCTCGCCGTCGGCCAGCTCGAGGCGGGCGCGGGCGCTGAGGATCATCGCGAACTCGCGCAGGGTTTGCACGTCCGGCAGCAGCACGCCGGCGCCCTCGGCGCGGATGCGCTCGGTCAGTTCCCAGTCGCAGTACGCCCGCCGCGCGGCCCGGTCGACCTCGCGCATCACCCCTCGCCCTTTCAGCCAGCGCAATTCGCTCGTCACGAGATCCTTCGGCGACGCCCGCGACGCTTCGTAGATCTTCTGGAACACGGCCTTTTCGCGCATGTTCGAGAGGTATTCGGGGGCGAATGACTTGTAGTAGAGCAGCGCGGCGTTCCCCGGCGACTGGTCCGCCACTTCGGGGAGGAGGTGGTACTTCAGCGCCGGCACCGGCGCCGCGGCGGGGGGAAGCGTGAGCTTGATCGGGTCGAGCGGCGCCTGAGCCGAAGCGTTGGCGGCGCTCGCGGCCAGGACGACGAGGCAAGCAATCGGCGTTCTCACAAGGGATCTCCTGACTGAAACGAGGCTTTGCGGGACGTGATCCACGGGTCGGTGACGGCGTCGGGCGGCAGGCCGAGCAGGGCGTCGAGGGGGATCGTGCGACGCAGCGCCGGCGCGGCCGGGTTCGGCGGCGGCGCGTCGTCGCTTTCCCGCTCCAGGCGGTCGCGCAGCCGCAGATAGTCGGCCGCGCTGTCGTCTTGCTGGGGTGCCGTCGGCGCCGGGGAAGGTTCGACGAGGACGACGCGCTCGAGGACGGTCGGCGGGCGCAGAAGCAGCACCGCCGCGAGGCCGGCGGCGGTCAGCGTCGAGGCGACGGCGGCGATGGGCCAGGCGCGACGCCGCACCGACGCCTGCCCGGCGCGGAACATCAGCGCGTCGCGGTTCACCCCGGACGCGGGCGCGAGGCGTACCAGGGCGTCTTCCAGGGCGGTCAGTTCGGGGTCGTGCGTCGGTCCGGACATGGCACTTTCAACCTCTCCCGCAAGGCATTGAGCCCCGCGACGTAGCGGCGGTGCGCCGTGCTCGACGAACCGCCGACGACCTGGGCGATCTGCTCGAACGTCAGCCCGCCCCAGAGATGGGCGACAATGACCTCGCGCTCCTCGGGCGGCAGCGACTGGAGGGCCGCCGCGGCCTCCCGGGCGTCGAGCCCGGTCGTATCCGGGGCGACGAACCAGGCCGGCGCCTGAGCCGCGACGGCGGTTTCGTGGCGCCGGCGGCGCCGGTCGCCCCGCGCGGCGGACAGGGCGGCGTTGCGCACCACGCGGTACAGCCACGCGACGACGTGTTCGGGCGGGACCGCCTGCCCGACCAGTTTGACGAAGGCGTCCTGGACGACGTCCTCCGGCGCGGCGCACCACTGCCGGGCGTACAGCACCAGTGCCGCCGCGTGCCGCTCGATCAGGCGCCCGAGGAGTTCCGGTCCCATCATCTCCTAGACGCCGGCCGAACCGGCTCATCCCGAAAAACGTAGCGAGCAAGAGGCGACGCCGCGAACCCCGCTTGTCAGCCGCCTCCGCAAGCGGTCTAATGACGTCTTCGCCGGCCCCGCAATATCTTCGCGGGGCCGCGCTCTTTCATTACTCTCGTCTCGTCGTCGTGTACGAGGAAGACCACCCATGAACGCGAAGCGCAAGCGCTGGCGCTGGTGGGCCGCGGCGGCCGTTGTGACGGCCGTCCCCGCCCTCCTCCTGCTGCTGAACGTCTCTTGCAATAACAAGGTCGATACGCCGCCGTCCGCCGCCAAGGCCGACGAAACGCCGAAAGGCCCGCCTTACTTCGACGACGTGACCGCCGCCAGCGGCATCGTCCACACTTACAAGAACGGCGAGGAGGCCGGCCACCTCGCCATCCTCGAATCGCTCGGCGGCGGCGCCCTCCTGATCGACTTCGACGGCGACGGCCTGCTCGACGTCTTCCTCCCCGGCGGCGGCATGTACGGCGGACCCGACAAGCAGGACATCACGGGCCGTCCCTGCAAGCTGTACAAGAACCTCGGCGGCTTCAAGTTCAAGGACGTGACCGCCGAGGTCGGCCTCGACGCTATCTCCTTCTACACGCACGGCGGCGCCGTCGCCGACTACGACCGCGACGGCTGGCCCGACCTGCTCGTCACCGGCTGGGGACGCCTCGCCCTGTACCACAACGAGTCCGACGGCAAGGGCGGCCGCCGGTTCGTCGACGTCACCAAGAAGGCCGGCCTCGCCGAGGGATTGTGGACGACCAGCGCCGGCTTCGCCGACTTCGACGGCGATGGCCACGTCGACCTGTACGCCTGCCAGTACGTCACCTGGCGCTTCGGCAGTAAGGAGACGCACCCGAACTGCACCTACGACGGCAAGACGCCCGACGTCTGCCCGCCGAAGCAGTTCAAGCCGCTGCCGCACGTCGTTTATCGCAACAACGGCAACGGCACCTTCAGCGACGTGAGCAAGTCGTGCGGCCTGCGCGTGCCGCGCACCGAGGCCGAGTACGATTCCCTCAAAAAAGACTTCAAGGAGGAAGCGTCGGCCCGAATGCCGGAGAAGGACGCGGAGGAGCAAGCCAAAAACGCCGTCGCTGTCCTCAAAGCCGCCGAGGACCCGAAGGAAGTGAGTTACGGCAAGGGACTCGGCGTCGTCGTCGCCGACGTCAACCTCGACGGCAAGCCGGACGTCTACGTCTGCAACGACACGGTGGATAACTTCCTCTACATCAACCGCAGCCGGCCCGGCAAGATCCTGTTCGAGGAAGTGGGCCTCGGCGCCGGCGTGGCCCGCGACGAGCGCGGCCAGGCCAACGGCAGCATGGGCTGCGACGTCGGCGACCCGCTCGGCACGGGGCGGCCTTCCGTCTGGGTGACGAACTACGAGAACGAGCTGCACGCGCTTTATTTGAACGACTGCAAGGACGGCCGCGTCATCTTCCGCTACGGCACGCAGCTGACGGGCATCGCCGCCATCGGCCAGTCCTACGTCGGCTGGGGGACGCACTTCCTCGACCTCGACCTCGACGGCTGGCAGGATCTGGTCGTGTCGAACGGCCACGCGATCCGCTTCCCGCCGAAGACGGCCGCCCAGCGCGCGGAGAAGCCGGTGCTGCTGATGAACTACGAGGACAAGGGGCGGCGCAAGTTCCGCGACGAGACGCCGCGCGGCGGCTCGTACTTCACGACGGGGCACGTCGGCCGCGGCGTCGCCTTCGGCGACCTGGACAACGACGGCCGCGTCGACATGGTGATGGCGAACCTGAACGAGCCGACGGCGGTCGTGCGCGGCGTCGGCGGCGAGGGGCACCACTGGCTGGGCGTGGCACTGAAGCGCAAGGAGAACCGCGATTCGGTCGGGGCGCGGGTGATCCTGGAGGCCGGCGGGCGCAAGCAGGCGCGCTTCGCCAAGGGCGGCGGCAGTTACGCCTCGGCGAGCGACCCGCGGCACGTCTTCGGGTTGGGTAAGGGCGACAAAATCGACCGCGTGACGGTGGTGTGGCCGACCGGCGAGGAACAAACCTGGGAAGGGCTCGCGGTCGATCAGTACTGGGTGCTGACCGAAGGGCAAAAGGAGGCCAAGCCGGCGAAGAAGTAAACGTCCGTCCGCGCCGCGACCGTGAGGGAGTAGAAAAGCGTCCGCTCTCCTCACGGCCGCGGTAGGTCAACTGTGCGAACCGGCCCGGCCTGTCACATCAGCCCTCGCCGCGCGGCGCCTCCTCCGGCACCACGGCGAGCGTCAGCTTCTGGGGGTAGCGCAGCACCGTCAGGGGAGCGGCCACACCGACGGGCCGGTCCGCCAGCAGGCGGTGCAGCACGTCGATGTCGGTCACGTCCTGCTCGGCGAAGCCGATGACGACGTCCCCCTCCTGCACGCCGGCGCGGTCGGCCGGACTGTCCGCCTCGACCGACGCCACCAGCACGCCGCTCGTCGTCGGCAGGTTGAAGAAGCGGATCAGGTTGCGCTGCAGCGGCACGTTCTGCCCCGCGATGCCGAGGCGGCCGCGGCGGATGAAGCCGTCGCTCATCAGCCGGCCGGCGACGAACTTCGCCGTGTTGACCGCCAGCGCGAAACAGAGCCCCTGCGCCGGCAGGATCATCGCCGTGTTGACGCCGACGACCTCGCCGCGCGAGTTGACCAGCGGCCCGCCCGAGTTGCCGGGGTTGAGGGCGGCGTCGGTCTGGATGACGTTGTCGATCAGCCGGCCGCTGCGCGCCCGCAGCGAACGGCCCAGGGCGCTGACAACGCCCGCCGTCACCGTAAACTGGAAGCCGTAGGGGTTGCCGATGGCGACGACGAGCTGCCCCGGCCGCAGCGCCTGTGAGTCGCCCAAAGGCGCCGCCGTCAGGTTGTCGGCGCGGATACGCACCACGGCGAGGTCGGTGTCGGGGTCGTCGCCGACGCGCTCGGCGGGGTACTTGCGGCCGTCGGCGAGGGTGACTTCGATCTCGGCGGCGCGGTGGACGACGTGGCTGTTGGTCAGCAGGAAGCCGTCCGGCGTGAACAGGAAGCCGGAGCCGTTGCCGCGGCCGTCGCCGCGGAACGCCTGGCGCCGGCCGCGCGGGCCGGGGCGGTGGCGGACCTCCAGGTTGACGACGGCCGGGCTGACGCGCTCGGCGGCGCGCACGACGGCCTCGGAGTAGGCGTCGAAGAGCGGGGCGTCGGAACGGACGGCGGGGTCGGGGGCCGGCGAGCCGGCGACGGAACCCTCATGCGACACGGGAACGAACGGCGCGGTCACGGCGCAGTCCTCCTCGGGACACGGGATGAAAGAGTGTTACTGCTGAATCCTACGGCCGCGCCCGCGGCGGGGAAAAGTACCCACCGCAAAGTGGGGTACTTACCGGAAGGATACCTGGGAGGGTCGGCGGATGAAGCGGCGCGAGGCGGCCTGTCCGGCCGAGGTGACGTTGGCGGTCATCGGCGGGCGCTGGAAGGTGCTGATCCTGTACCACCTCTTCGGGGCGGTGAAGCGCTTCTCGGAGTTGGAGCGCGCCGTGCCGCAGGTGACGCAGAAGATGCTGACGCAGCAGCTGCGCGAATTGGAGCGCGACGGCATCGTGGGGCGGACCGTCTACCCGCAGGTGCCGCCGAAGGTGGAGTATCGCCTGACGCCACTCGGCGAGACGCTGAAGCCCGTCGTCGCGGCGATGTGCCGGTGGGGCGCGAAACAGGGCGGCAAGGAAGGGTGCCAGGCGCCCGAGAAGCAGAAGGCGGCCGGCCAAGGTTGACCGGCGCGCCCGCCGCGGCGACTTCCTTGTAGCGCGGCCGGCCTTCGGGTATTCTGGCGGTCGCGGCTTCCGCGGCGCGCCGCCCCGCCCGCTGTCCCGGAGGATGTTTCGCCATGAAGCCTCAGCACCGCCCCACCGCCGTGATCGTCCTGGCCGTCATCAACTTCGTCCTCGCGGGGCTCGTCTTGCTTTTTGGGGTGTGCGGGACTCTCCTCTCGATCTTGGTCTTTCCCCGCCTCATGGCCTCTTTCATGCCCCCCGGCCAGGGGCCGAACCCGTTCACGATGATGAGCGAAATGATGGAGAGTATCCCTGGCTACAATGCCTTCATGCTCGGCAAGACGGGCCTGAATGCGGTTACGAGCACGCTCCTCCTCGTCGCCGGCTTCGGCCTCCTCAAGGTACGGCGCTGGAGTCGAACCCTCTGTCTCGTCTACGCCGTCGTCACAATCGTCCAAACCCTCGCCGCCACCGTCTACGAGATCGCCGTCCTCAACCCGGCCGTGAGCCGCGCGGTTGTGGAATACACGGAGAAAGTCAATCAGATGAACAAGGCCCCCGGTCAGCCGCCGGTGAATCTGGGCTTCACGGAGACGCTTTACAATACGGTCGGGCCGATCAGCGCCGTTCTGTGGGCGGTCGTCTTGCTCGTCTACCCGATCACCCTTCTGATTGTGCTGACGCGCCGGCCCATCGTCGCGGCGTTCGCCCGCGGCGAGGTGCTCGAAGCGCTGCCGGCGGAGCCCGACGAGAGGGAAACCGGCATCACGGGGAGGCCCCGCCCATGAAGCAGGAACGTCCCGCCCCCGTCCTCGTCGTCGCCGTCCTCGGCGTCCTCGTCGGCGGGCTGGCGATGGCCGTCGGCGGCGGCGCCGCGTGCCTGGCGGCGGGCGGGTGGCCCGAGCCCATCGTCGCGCTGCCGGTCAAGGGGAAGGCGGAAGATTCCGTCCTCTTCCTGCGCACCAGCGTGGCGGCCTACGGCGCCTACGAGGTCGCCCGGCCGGCGGCGCTGGCGCTGCTGGGCGCGGCCCTGATCGGGGCCGGGGCGGCTCTGCTCCGAAGCGGCCGGCGCGCCCGGCGGGCGGCGCTCGTCCTCGCCGGCCTGTGCGTCGCCTTCAACGTCGGCACATTCCTCTACGAGATCGGCTATGTGCTGCCCGCGCTGGAGGACTGGCGGAGCAGCGCACAGAGGGGGTACAACGGCAACGTGTCCCAGATCTCTTATCTCTGGCTGATGCCGGTCGCGCTGCTGACGGTCGCCCTGGTGGTGACGCTCCACGGGGTGATAACGCTCCTTGTGCTGCAATCGCCGGCGGTCGCCGACGCCTTCGCCGAGCCGGCGGATCGGCCGGTCCAGAACTTGTGAGCCGCTCGCGGCTTCGCACTTGCGAAGCCGCGAGCGGCCCAGGAGGAGTCCGACCCATGCCCGCGCGACTGCTCGACGGCAAGTCCCTGGCCCAGGCGATGGAGGCGGAGATCGCCGCCGAAGTCCGGGCGTTCGTCGCCGCCGCCGGCACGCGCCCCGGCCTCGCCGCCGTCTTGACCGGCGACAACGACGCCAGCCAGCGCTACGTCCGCAGCAAGCGCAAGGCGTGCGAGCGCGTCGGCGTGGCGAGTTGGCTGCACGAACTGCCGAAGGAGACGACGCAGGAACAGCTTCTTGACCTCGTCGCGCGGCTGAACGCCGACCCGGCGGTCCACGGCATCCTGGTGCAGTTGCCGCTGCCGAAGCAGATCAAGGAAGAGGCCGTCATCCGCGCCGTCGCGCCGCTGAAGGACGTGGACGGCTTCGGCCCGGAGAACCTTGGCCTGCTCGCCGCCGGCGTCCCGCGCCTGCTGCCTTGCACGCCTTACGGGGTGCAGCAACTGCTTGTGCGCAACGGCGTCGACCCGGCGGGCAAGCACGTCGTCATCGTCGGCCGCAGTACCATCGTCGGCAAGCCGCTGGCGCTGATCCTGATGCAAAAGGCGCCCGGCGGCAACGCGACCGTCACCGTCTGCCACAGCGGCACGCGCGACATCGGTTCGCTGACGCGCCAGGCCGACGTCGTCGTGGTCGCCATCGGCCAGGCCCGCTTTCTGAAGGCGGACATGGTGCGGCCGGGGGCGGCGGTGGTCGACGTCGGCATCAACCGCCTGCCCGACGGCGGCCTCGCCGGCGACGTCGACTTCGACGCCGTTAAGGAGGTCGCCGGCGCCATTACGCCGGTCCCGGGCGGCGTCGGCCCGATGACGATCACGATGCTCCTGCACAACACCGTCCGCGCCGCCCACATGCAGACGGGGCGCTGATCGACCCACCCTTTGAGAGATGAAAAGAACTGACCACAGAGGCACAGAGACACAGAGAAGAGGAAAAAGAAGTATAGACTTCGCTCTCGTTTTCTTCCTCTCTGTGTCTCTGTGCCTCTGTGGTTAGTTCTTTTGTTTTTGTATGGGATTTCTCCATGAGTTCCGCCGCACTCGCCGCCCTCCTCGACGCCGACCCGTCGCTCTACGACGTCCGGACCAGCGCCGCCGGCCCGGCCGGCAGTTTGCCTTTGACCGAGGATCTACTGCTCAACGCCCCGAGCGGCGACATCTTCGGCCTGACGCAGGACGTCGGCATGGGCTGGAGCCCCGCTGAGCTGACGCGGCCCGAGTTCCTCATCCTCAGCACGCAGGGCGGCATCCGCGCCCCCGACGGCACCCCGATCGCGCTCGGCTACCACACCGGGCACTGGGAAGTCGGCCTGCTCATGAAGGCCGCCGCCGAAGAGTTGAAAGCTCTCCAAAGCGTCCCCTTCGCCGGCTTCGTCACCGACCCGTGCGACGGCCGCACGCAGGGCACCACCGGCATGATGGACAGCCTGCCGTACCGCAACGACGCGGCGCTGGTCCTGGGGCGGCTGATCCGCTCGCTGCCGACGCGCAAGGGAGTTATGGGAGTCGCCACCTGCGACAAGGGGCTGCCGGCGATGATGATGGCGCTGGCGGCGGCGCGCGACCTGCCGACCGTCCTCGTCCCCGGCGGCGTGACGCTGCCGCCGAGCGACGGCGAAGACGCCGGCAAGGTGCAGACCATCGGCGCCCGCTTCGCCCACGGACAGTTGACCCTCGAACAGGCGGCGGAGCTGGGCTGTCGCGCCTGCGGCAGTCCCGGCGGCGGCTGCCAGTTCCTCGGCACGGCGGCGACGGCGCAGGTCGTCGCCGAGGCGCTCGGCCTGGCTCTGCCGCACGCCGCCCTCGCGCCGTCGGGGCAGCCCATCTGGCTCGACCTCGCCCGGCGATCCGCGAAGGCGCTGGTGCAGATGGCGCGACGGAAGTTGACGACGCGCCACGTCCTCACCGACGCCGCCGTCCGCAACGCCATGACCGTCCACGCGGCCTTCGGCGGCTCGACGAACCTGCTGCTGCACGTCCCCGCCATCGCCTACGCCGCCGGTCTGAAACGGCCGACGGTCGAGGATTGGAGCGCCATCAACCGCCGCGTGCCGCGCCTCGTCGACGCCCTGCCGAACGGGCCGGTCGGCCACCCGACGGTGCGCGTCTTCCTCGCCGGCGGCGTCCCCGAGGTGATGCTGCACCTGCGCCGCCTCGGCTTGCTCGACGAGACGTGTCTGACGGTGACCGGCGAGCCGCTCGGCCGCGCCCTCGACTGGTGGGAGCAGTCCGAACGCCGCTCGCGGCTTCGCAAGGTGCTGGCGGAGAAGGACGGCATCGACCCCGACGACGTCATCATGAGTCCGGAACGGGCGAAGGCGCGCGGCCTGACTTCGACGGTGACGTTCCCGCGCGGCAATCTCGCCCCCGAGGGGTCGGTCATCAAGAGCACGGCCATCGACCCGGACGTCGTCGACGCCGACGGCGTCTACCGCAAGGAGGGTCCGGCGCGGGTCTTCACCAGCGAGCGCGCCGCCGTCCGGGCGATCAAGAGCCGCGGGCCGGGCGCGATCGAGCCGGGCGACGTCCTGGTGCTGATCTGCCGCGGGCCGATGGGATCGGGGATGGAAGAGATCTACCAAATCACGTCGGCGCTGAAGCACCTGAGCTTCGGCAAGCACGTCGCGGTGGTCACCGACGCGCGCTTCAGCGGCGTGTCGACGGGGGCGTGCGTCGGCCACGTCGGCCCGGAGGCGCTGGCGGGCGGGCCGGTCGGCAAAGTGCGCGACGGCGACCGCGTCCGCGTCGTCGTCGACCGCGTCCGCCTGGTGGGGAGCGTCGACCTCGTCGGCGAGGAGGGTGTGACGTTCGGCCCGGAGGAGGGGGCGAAGGTGCTGGCGCGGCGGTCGGCGCGGCCGGACCTGGCGCCGGACCCGGACTTGCCGGCGGACACGCGGCTGTGGGCAGCGCTGCAGCGCGTCAGCGGCGGGACGTGGGGCGGCTGCGTCTACGACGTGGACGCCATCGTCAAAGCCTTGGAAGCGCGGGCCTAACCGCTCTCATATCAGAGCAGCTTTTCGGGCGTGATGGGCAGTTCGCGAACCCTCTTGCCGGTCGCGTGGTAGACCGCGTTCGCGACCGCCGCCGCCACGCCGACGAGGGACAACTCGGCCAGCCCCTTCGCGCCGAGGGGGTTCGCGTGGGCGTCCTCTTCCTCGACGTAGAAGGCGTCGAGGTCGGGGACGTCGGCGTTAACCGGGACGAGGTAGTCCGCGAGGTTCGCGTTGACGACGCGGCCGTTCCGCGGGTCGCGGACCGCCTCCTCCAGGAGGGCCATGCCGAGGCCGCCCACGACGCCGCCGATGCCCTGGCTGCGCGCCGTCTTGGGGTTGATGATGCGCCCCGCGGCGAGGGCGCTGACGACCCGGGCGACGCGAACGGTCGCCAGGTCGGGGTCGACGCGCACCTCGACGAAATGGGCGCCGAAGGCGTGCATCGAGAACTTCTTCGCTTCCTCCCCCGGCTTCGACTCGTGGGTCACCTCGACCGCGTCCTGGCGGTGGCGCTTGAGGACGGCGGCGTAGGTCTCCCCGCGCGACGGCTCGCCCGTCAAAAAGAGCCGCCCGCCGTCGGCACTCACCTTGTCGGCCGCCGCGCCGTGGAGGGGGGAGTCGGCGTCGCCACTCGCAAGGCCGAGCACCTTCGCTCGCGCCGCCAGAGCCGCCTCATGCACGGCCGAGCCGACGCTCGCGACCGTCATCGAGCCGCCGTGGACCGGCGCCGGCGGCATCCTCGAGTCGCCGAGTTCGAAGCGCACGCTCGCCGGGGGGAGGCCCAGCGCGTCGGCGGCGACCTGGGTCATCGCCGTGTACGTGCCCGGCCCGATGTCGCTGGTTGCGGTCCGCACCACGGCGGTCCCGTCGGCGAGGACGCGGACGAGCGCGGTCGCGGGCCGGCGGATGGTCGGCCAAGTCGCGGTCGCCATCCCGTAGCCGACGAGCAATCGGCCGTCCCGCATCGACCGCGGCGCCGGCTTCCGCCGGGACCAGCCGAACCGCTCCGCCCCCTCGCGGTAACACGCCTTGAGCGACTTGCTCGACCAGGGGAGGCCGCTTTCGGGGTCCGTGTCGGCGTGGTTGCGGAGGCGGAGTTCGACGGGGTCCATCTTGAGCGCGTAGGCGAGTTCGTCCAGGGCCGACTCCAGGGCGTAGACGCCGGAAGCCTCGCCGGGGCCGCGCATGGACGCGGGCGTGTTGACGTTCATGGCGGCCAGGCGGTAGCGCGTACTCACGTTCGGGCAAGCGTAGAGGTAGCGGGTGGCGTTTAGTAGGCTCTCCGTGTACTCCTCGTGGGCCGAGGTCTGCGCCGTCCCCTCGTGCCGGATGGCGGTCAGCTTCCCCTCCCGCGTCGCGCCGAGCGCGACCTTCTGGACCGTGTGCGGCCGGTAGCCGGGGACCGTGTACATCTGCGCCCGCGTCAGGACGAGCTTGACGGGCCGGCGGACGTGCTTCGCCGCGAGGGCGGCGATGAAGACGTGGACCCAGGCGCGGAGCGCCGAGCCGAACGCGCCGCCGACGAACGGCGAGAGTACGCGGACGTCTTCCTCGGGGATGCCGAACGCCGCGGCCACCTGCTTCTGCACGTTATCGACCCACTGGGTCTTGTCGTACAGGGTCAGCTTGCCCCCGTCCCAGGCGGCGAGAGTTGCGTGCGGCTCCATCGGGTTGTGGTACTCGGCGGGGATCGTGTAAGTTTCCTCGACCCGCGCCTCGGCCGCGGCGAGCGCCTCGTCCGGCCCGCCGCGGCGGTAGTCCGCGGGCTTCTTCGTGCCGCGGTCGCTGCTCTTCGACTCGGTCGGCGGGAACGAGCGGGCCGCGGCGGCGTCGAAGTCCGTCACCGCCCGCTCCTCCCGGTACGAGACGCGGACCAGCGCGGCGGCCTGCGTGGCCCGCTCGAGGGTTTCCGCGACGACGACGGCGACCGGCTGGCCGTGGTAATGCACCCGGTCGTCCTGGAGCGGTTGGAGGGGCCGGCCGACAGTCGGGTCCACGGAGGCCTTGGCCTTCTCCGGCAGCGACGCCCTCGGCGCGTTGCGGTAAGTGATGACGGCCAGGACGCCGGGCGCCTTCTCGGCGGCGGCCGCGTCGATGCCCGTCACCGTGCCCTTGGCGACGGTACTCAGGACGAGGACGCCGTGGGCGGGGTCCGCCACCCGGGCCTCGGCGGCGTACCGCGCCCCGCCCGTCACCTTGAGACGCCCGTCGACGCGGTCGAGGGGCTTGCCGATTGCCTTCTCTGCCATGATGCGGCTCTCCTCCGGAATCAGCGTGTCGTACCTGGCAAGCTCATGCCATGCCCCCCACCACGGTGAGCGCGCGCACGACGGCTCTCCGGGCGAGTTCGACCTTGAAGGCGTTGAGCTTCCGCGGCTTGGCCCCGGCCAGCGCGGCTTTGGCCGCCTCGGCGTAAGCCGCCTCTCCCGGCCTGGCGCCGAGCAGGGCCTTCTCCGCCTGGAGCGCCCGCCAGGGCTTTGTCGCCACTCCGCCGAGGGCCAGGCGGGCCGCGGTGATCTTCCCGTCCTTGACCTCCAGGGCCGCGGCGACCGAGGCCAGGGCAAACTCGAACGCGGCGCGGTCCCGGACCTTCAGGTAGTGCGAGCGCCGGAACCACGCCCTGTTCGGCAACTCCACCGCGACGATGAGTTCCCCGTGTTCGAGTACGGTTTCCCGTGCGGGGTCCTCGCCGTAGGCGACGTAGAAGTCGGCAAGGGGGATCTTCCGCCCGCCCTTGGCGCCCTGAGTGTGGACGACCGCGTCCAGGGCCGCGAGGGCGACGCACATGTCCGAGGGGTGAGTCGCGATGCACTTCTCGCTGGTGCCCAGGACGGCGTGGCCGCGGTTGTAGCCCTCGAGCGCCGAGCAGCCCGAGCCGGGCTCGCGCTTGTTGCACGCCCAGGCGGTGTCGCGGAAGTACGGGCAGCGCGTGCGTTGCAAGAGGTTGCCGCCGACGGTGGCCACGTTGCGTATCTGCGGCGTGGCCCCGGAGAGCAGCGCCTCGCTGAGTACCGGGTAGCGCGTGCGCACGGCCTCATGGTAGGCGAGGTCGCTGTTCCGCACGAGCGCGCCGACCCGCACGCCCGCGTCGGTGACCTCGATTTTGGACAGGGGCAGGTGGTTGATGTCCACGAGCCGCGCGGGGGACTGCACGTTCAACTTCATCAGGTCCAGCAGCGTGGTCCCGCCGGCGAGGAACTCCGCGTGCGGGTCGCCGCCCACCTGGGTGACGGCCGTTGCCGGCTCCTCCGCCCGCGTGTACGAGAACAACTCCATAACGCCTCCCGTTCGGTGCCTCGCTCGAAACCTTCTCTTCCCGCGGGCCGCTCACGGCGTCTTGCCCCGCGCCTCGCGGATGGCGGCGACGATGTTGGGGTAGGCCCCGCAGCGGCAGATGTTGCCGCTCATCTGCTCGCGGACGTCGGCGTCGGTGCGGGCGTGGCCCTCCGCGAGGAGTCCGACGGCGGAGCAGATCTGGCCGGAGGTGCAGTAACCGCACTGGAAGGCGTCGTGCTTGAGGAAAGCGGCCTGTAGGGGGTGAAGTTTCTCGCCGTCGGCGAGGCCCTCGACGGTCGTGACCTTGGCCCCGACGTGCATGACGGCGAGGGTGAGACAGGAGTAGACACGCCTCCCGTCCACGAGGACGGTGCAGGCGCCACACTGGCCGTGGTCGCAGCCTTTCTTGGTGCCGGTCTGGCCGAGGTACTCGCGCAGCGCGTCGAGCAACGTCACCCGCGGCTCGAGCTTCAACTCGTGCTTCTTGCCGTTGACCTCGAGGGTGACGGGGACTTCGGCCGTCCGCCCTGGACGGGCGGGCTCCGCGTCCGCCCCGTAAGAGGGCGCGAGCGTGGCCGCACCGGCCGCAAGCGTAAGCCCTCCGGCGGCGGCCTGGTTGAGGAACTCCCGGCGTGACAGGCCGTCGGCATTGTCCTCGGAATTCGGGCCGCCCGGACTCCTCCCCTCTCTTTCCGTCCCGCGACTCTCGGTATTCATCCGTCATGCCTCGTAGAGGACGAGAGGGTTTATTCGTGTCCGATTCGGCCCGGCCGGACCCGAGCGTTTTTTTGCCGCAAACAGGATGCCGAAAACGTGCTCGATGACGAATGTTCGGAAAGGGTTGCCGGTGTTCGTCGAAGAGCTTATCTTCGGGACTGCCGCCCGCTCGAGTGAACTGGCAGACACATCCGGGGGTGTCAGGAATGAAGCCGAACGACGAAAACGGCAGCTTGCCGACCGCACAGCGTCCCTTCCGGGTACTCGTACTCTCGGGCTCGGACCGCCGGCAGTACAACTGCCCCGGCGTCGATTCCAAGTCCCGGGCGCTGATGTTCCGCATGGCCGACCGCCTGCCGCAGGACTGGGAGATCGACCTGGAGGATCTCGGCAATGTCTACGGTCGGCCCCGCATCCAGTCCTGCAACGCCTGCGTCTCGACCTCGATGGCGCTCTGCTGCTGGCCGTGCAACTGCTACGAGGCCGACAACGCCGACGAGCCGGATCTCATGTGGGATCTGGACCTCTACGCCCGGCTCGACCTCGCCGACGCCTGGGCGGTCATCGGCCCGGTCAACTGGTACGCGCCACCGAGCAACGTGAAGCTGATGTTCGACCGGCTCGTGTGCGCCAACGGCGGCAACCCCCGCGAGGACTTGATCGGGCACAAGAACCCCGAAGTGGCGATGAAGCTGGAGCACTCGCCCGAGTGGGAGGGGCTGAGCCTGAACCACCTGGAGGGGCGGACCGCCGCTTTCTTCTGCTACGGCGACGGCGGGGGCGACGAACTGGACGACACCGGCCGCCCGCGGTTGCTCCGGCACAAGCAGTATTTCGACCCCGATCAGGAGCCTTTCACGGACGAGCGGGACGCCTACGCCCCGCTCGTCTGGCAGTGCCGTTACGGGGGCGTCGAGGTGCCCGACGAGCTTTGGCGTCACGTCGAGTTCGGCCGCGGGAAGAAGTACAGCGACAACCAGGCCGAGCACATGGCCGCGGAGGCCGACGTCTTCGCCGCGTTCGACGCCTGGACCGCCGTCTTCGCCGCCTTCGTGGCGGGCAAGGGCAAGGTCGAGCCGGGCAGATACCGGGCCTACGGCTACCAGTCGCCCGGGCATCGCCTTGCGGACCTGAAGCTGAAGTGGCGCGATCTCCGGATGGGGTTGGGGATACCGCCCGCCGGCTCATCCCCGCGCGCGCAGCAGGACCTCGGCCTCAACCGGGACGCCACGTTGAGTCCCAAGAAGGGGGAGGCAGAGAGGCGCGAGGAATAGTCGCCGTGATCCCTGGAGGAACGCCCACTGTCGGATTGATGAGCCGCACATCCGCGGCCGCTGGGCGGTTGATCTCATCCCGGGAAAGGATTAGGAGTTAACGGCCCCTATTCCGCCGGGACAATGGCCATGTCACTCAGGGAGTCGACGGTCAAGATGACGTCGAGCCAGCCGTCGAGCCGCGCGACATCCCCAGTCGCGCGGATGACGCGCTCCACCTCCTTCGGCACCTTGCGGAAGCGGCCCCGCAGCAGACGCAGGAGTATGTCCTGGCGGGAGCGCACGGCCTCCTCCTTGCGGCCTTCTTCCCGCACCACCTCGGCCATCGTCTTGCCCATGACTTGTACCTCCCGTTGGCGGTCGTCCGAGCGCACCGACGCCGCAATCAGTTCCCGCAGCCCCTCGTGCTCGGACGCTGCCCGGTCATGATAAACCAGTGCCAGCAGGTAGGACAACAGGTCGCGCCACCGGCCCCACTCCGCCGCCGACAGCCCCTCCAGGTGCGCCACCACCCGCGTCACCAACGTCCGAAAGTCCTCCGGTCGCTCCCGTCGTTGCTTCATCAGTTCCAGAATCCAACCCAACTCCCCACCCGCCGACTCCAATTCCGCACCCGACAGGGCGGGCAGAGCGACGAACAGCGGCCGGAACGCCGGCGTCACGTCCGCGAAGAGTTCGCCCAGGTCCATCAGATCGATCAGCCGCCCCAGACTCTCCCACGCCGTCGTCCCCGTGTAGAGCACCACCGGCAGCACCGGCTCCAACCGAAAGCCGGCCGCCGACCCGTGCCGCCGTTCCCAGGCGCGCAGCTGGGCCTTGTAGACCTGCACGAGGTATTCGAGCACGCGGAGCAGCATGATCGCGTCCGGCTCCGACTGGTGCTCGATCAGAATGTACAGGGTGATGGTCCGGCGTCGTCGGCCCTGTCGGCCGCGGAAGGGCGCCTTGAGGACGAGGTCGGCGCTGACGTGGCGGTAGTCGGCGGCGACGTAAGTCGTCGGATCCACCGTCATGCGCCGAAAGTCGATGGCTCCGACATGGTCGTAACGACCCAGCGTCAGCAAGTCCCGGGCGTGGGCGGGGTGCTGGAGGAGCAGCTTGAGGCCGTTCTCGCGAAAGTGGCGGATAATCGCGTCGGCGTAGGACAAAGTCATGAGGTCCTCCGGGGAGCAGGGAACGCCGGAAGGGCACCAGCATACAGCGCCCGCCCGCGGAAGGATAGGCGGGGGATTCGGAGCTTCCTGAAGAATGTCCGCCGGGAGATTGCGACGGCGCTCGCGTTGCGTTACAACGGGACGGAGAATTCTCGTGAAGGCCGAAGCCGCGTCTCAGGGGTGGATCGCCATGCTCGCCAAGCTGAACACGTTCGCGCTGCTGGGCATCGACGCCGTCCCCGTCGAGGCCGAAGTCGACGCGGCGGCCGGCCTGCCCAAGACGGTCCTCGTCGGCCTGCCCGAAATGGCCGTCAAGGAGAGCGTCCACCGCATCGAGCGCGCCCTGGCCAACCTCGGCTACCAGCGCCATCCGGGACGTCTCGTAATCAATTTGGCCCCCGCCGACCTCCGCAAGGACGCCGGCGGCTTCGACCTGCCCATCGCCCTCGGCACCCTCGTCGCCACGGGGCAACTCCTCCCCGAGCAGCTGAAGGACTTCGCCACCGTCGGCGAGTTGGCCCTCGACGGCAGCGTGCGCCCCGTCAAGGGCGTCCTATCGATGGCGCTGGCCGCGGCGCGGGCGGGGATCCCGAAACTGCTCGTCCCCGCCGCCAACGCCCGCGAGGCCGCCGTCGTCAGCGACGTCGCGGTCTTCGGCGTCGCCGGCCTCGGCGAGGCGGTCGGACTCCTCTCCGGACAACTCCCCGCCGAGCCGGTCGCGTCGAACATCGAGGAGCTATTCCGCCGCCTGAACACCTACGAAGTCGACTTCTCCGACGTGCGCGGCCAGGAGTTCGCCAAGCGCGCCCTCGTCGTCGCCGCCAGTGGATCGCATAACGTGTTGATGATCGGCAGCCCCGGCACGGGTAAGACGATGCTGGCCCGCCGCCTGCCGACGATCATGCCGCCGCTGACGCCGGCGGAGAGCCTGGAAACGACGCGCATCTACAGCGCCCTGGGCCGGCTGAAGCCCGACGAGCCGCTGCTGGCGACGCGGCCGTTCCGCGACCCGCACCACACCATAAGCGATGCCGGCATGGTCGGCGGCGGCAACCCGCCGGCGCCCGGCGAGATCAGCCTCGCCCACCACGGCGTCCTGTTCCTCGACGAGTTGCCGGAGTTCCACCGGCGAAGTTTGGAGGTGCTGCGCCAGCCGCTGGAGCACGGCGCCGTGACGATCTCGCGGGCGCTGAGGTCGACGACGTTCCCGGCCCGCTTCCTCCTGGTGGCGTCGATGAACCCGTGCCCGTGCGGCTACCTCGGCGACAGCCGCCACGCCTGCAAGTGTTCGCCGCAGCAGATCGACCGCTACATGGGGCGGGTGAGCGGACCCCTGTTGGACCGCATCGACCTCCACATCGAAGTGCCGGCGGTGCCGTTCCAGGAGCTGTCGGCGTCGGCCGACGGCACGTCGAGCGCCCGGATGCGCGAGCAGGTCGACGCGGCGCGGCGGGTGCAGCGGGCGCGCTTCGGCGGCGACGGCCAGCGGCTCAACGCGGGGATGAACAGCCGGCAGATGCGTAAGTTCTGCGTGCTCGACGAGGCGGGGCGCGCCCTGCTGAAGCAGGCGATGGAGGACCTGGGCCTGTCGGCGCGGGCGCACGACCGCATCCTGCGCGTGGCCCGGACCATCGCCGACCTGGAGGGCGGCGGCGACATCCAGCAGGCCCACGTCGTCGAGGCGATCAACTACCGCAGCCTCGACCGCAAGCTCTGGGCGCGGTAGGCCGCTCAGGCACGGGCCGCGGCTTCAGCCCACGTTGAACGCCTGCCGCAGCGCCGCCAGCGCCTCCTCGCCGCGCGCCCGCTCGACCACGACGCCGACGCGCACCTCGCTCGTGTTAATCATGCCGATGTTGATGCCGCGCTCCGCCAGCGCCCCGAACATGCGCCGGGCGACGCCGGTGTGCGTGCGCATCCCCACCCCCAGCACGATCAGCTTGGCGATGTCGTCGTCGGCAGCCACGCGCGTCACCGCGTCGATCCGCCGCGCCGCCTCCTCCGTCAGCGCCCGCGCCCGGGCCAGTTCGCCGCGCGGCACGCTGAACGACAGCTCGGCGCGGCCGCCCTTGCCGACGTTGAGCACGATCATGTCGACGACGATGCCGCCGGCCGCCACCGCCTGGAAGACGCGCGAGCAACTGCCGGGCTGGTCGGGCACGCCGAAGATCGTGATGCGCCCCTGGTCGGTGTTCAGCAGCACGCCGCTGACGACGATGTCCTCCATGCCGGAGAGCTGACGGGTGAGGGCGGCCAGGTCGCGGGCCGGCTCTTCCTGGACCGACTCCGCCGGCCGGCGCTTGAAGGCGGTCGGCTGCCCGGCCGTGCCCGGCAGCCCGGCGCCCGGGCGCGGGTCTGGCAGGGCGAACGCCTGGTGGACCGCCCGCAGCGCCTTGAGCGCGTCGGCCCGGTCGACGAGGACGGAAATCTTGATGTCGCCGGTCGTAATCATCTTCAGATTGACGCCGGCGGCGGCGAGGGCGGCGAACATGCGCTCGGCGACGCCGGTGTGCGTCCTCATGCCGGTGCCGACGACCGACACCTTGCTGACGCCCTCCTCCGCCGTGACGGCGGCGCCCAGCTCGGCGGCCAGCGGCGCGAGGACGGCGAGCACGGCCGGCAGGTCGTTGGCGAGGACGGTGAAGCCGATCGACGCCTTGCCGGCCGTGCCGACGTTCTGGGCGATCATGTCGACGACGAGGTTTTTCTCCGCGATGACCGTGAAGACGCGGTGGCTGACGCCGGGCCGGTCGGGGACGCCGTCGAGGATGACGCGCGCCTCGTCGCGCACCAGGGCGGCGCCGCAGACCGCGACGTCGCGCATCCAGTCGGCCTCGGGCACGATCCACGTCCCCTCGGCGTCGCTGAGCGACGAGCGCACCATGAGCGGCACGTCGAACTTCTTGGCGAACTCGATGGAGCGCGAGTTCATGACGCCGGCGCCGACCGAGGCCAGCTCGAGCATCTCGTCGTAGCTGATGGCGTCCATCTTGCGCGCCTCGGGGACGACGCGCGGGTCGGTGGTGTAGACGCCGTCGACGTCGGTGTAAATCTCGCAGCCGACTTCGCCGTTCTTCGCGGCGGCGTCGTGCTTCATGACGGCGGCGAGGGCGACGGCGGTGGTGTCGGAGCCGCCGCGGCCGAGGGTCGTGATGTTGTAATTCTCGTCGACGCCCTGGAAGCCGGCGACGATGACGATGTGCCCCTCGCCGAGCGCCTGGCGCATGCGGTCGGTGGAAATGTTCTTGATGCGCGCCTTGGTATGGAAGCTGTCGGTGACGATGCCGACCTGGGCGCCGGTGAAGCTGACGGCCTTCTCGCCGAGTTCCTGGACGGCCATCGCCATCAGCGCGATGGAGATTTGCTCGCCGGTGGCCAGGAGCATGTCCATCTCGCGGGCGGGCGGGCGCGGGCTGATCTCCTTGGCGAGGTCGATGAGGTCGTCGGTGGTGTCGCCGCGGGCGCTGACGACGACGATGACCTGGTTGCCGGCCTGCTTGGCGCGGATGGCGCGGCGCGCCGCCGCCATGATGCGCTCGGCGGTGGCCACGCTGGAACCGCCGAACTTCTGTACGACCAGAGGCAAGGTACGGGTCTCCTGCGCAGGGCGAACGTGCGGGCGGAGGCTATGATAGCACGCCGGGGGCGTCGGGGACGGCGGCTCGGCCGGGGATTTCGCCGATCACCGCGGGGTAGCTTTGCCACGTCACGTTCACCGACAGCGCCGCCGTACAGGACTTCGTGGTCCGGAAGATTCTGGACGTCGTCGGGCCGGCGCGAACGTTTTGAAGAAAGGCGCGCCGCTCGCGGCTTCGCGCGTGCGAAGCCGCGAGCGG
>JBBROG010000130.1:0-23332 GCA_038229635.1 Gemmatales bacterium | reverse complement strand
GCGCCGCCGACGGTGTCGGGTCTTCCGCCGTGGGGGAAGCGGGGCGCGCGGGGAGGCCGGTAGCCGCGTGGCCAACGGGTGAAAAACTCAGTAGCATAAGTGGTTGTCAGCATGGAACTTCAGGAGGGAAGTGCCATTCGTCTCCGGGACCTGTAAGGCCGCCCGCGGCTTCGCGGTCACGAAGCCGCGGGCGCCTGCAACTGCTCCAGCAATTCCGGCGGCGCCGGCCGCGTCCCCTTGCACTTCGGGTACGCCGCACACCCCAGGAAGTAGCCCTTGCCGAAGCGGGCCGTGCGCAGCTTCATCGGCCCGCCGCACTCCGGACACGTCTCGCTGATCGCCACTTCCGGCATCGCCTTCTTCGTCGCCGGCGGCAGCAGGTCCTTCAGCTTCTCCTTCAGGTCCTCCGGCACCGGCTTGGTACTGCGGCACTTCGGGTAGGCGGTGCAGCCCAGGAACGGGCCGCGCGGCCCCTTGCGCACCGCCATCGGGCTGCCGCACTTCTCGCACGCCACGCCCGTGTCGATCGGCTTCAGCGGGTTGCCCTGCGCGTCGACGTCCTTGGCGTTCTTGCACTTCGGATACCCGGTGCAGGCCAGGAACGGGCCGCGCTTCCCCTCGCGGATCACCATCGGCTTGCCGCACTTCTCGCAGACGTGGCCCGTCGGCTTCGACGCCAGCACCGGCTTGCCGGCGGCGTCGAAGTTCATCTTCGTCTTGCAGTCGTCGTCGCTGCACGCCAGGAACGTGCCGAAGCGGCCCGCCTTCTTCAGCATCGGCTTGCCGCACGTCGGGCAGGCGATGTCGGTCAACTCCGGCTCCGGAAGGGCGTCCTCGCCCTCGCCCGGCTTGATGTACTTGCAGCCCTCCTTGAAGCCCGAGCAGCCGACGAACTCGCGGCGCGTCTTCTTGCTGTAGTTGACCACGAGCGGACGGCCGCACTTCGGGCACATCTCGCCCGTCTCCTGGCCGCGCTTGCTCGGCATCTCCGCTTCGGCCTTGTCCAGCGCCTCCTTGAACGGACCCCAGAACTCGTCCAGCACCTGGGCGTACTGGCACTTGCCCGTCTCGATCTCGTCCAGCTCCTCCTCGAAGTGGCTGGTGAACTGCAGGTCCATGACCTTCGGGAAGTGCTGCACCAACAGGTCGGTCACGACCTTGCCGATCTCCGTCGCGAAGAAGCGCCGCTCCTTCACCTCGACGTAACCGCGCTTGTCCGAGGTGATCTTGCCGATGATGCTCGCGTAAGTGCTCGGCCGGCCGATGCCTTCCTTCTCCAGCGCCTTGACCAGCGACGCCTCGTTGTAGCGCGGCGGCGGCTGCGTGAAGTGCTGGCTCGCGGTCAGGTCGAGGCGGTCGAGCTTTTGCTTCTCGGCGACCGCCGGCAGCGTCGCGTCCTCCTGCTTGCCCGCCGCCGTCAGCACGCGGCGGTAGCCGTCGAACTTCAGCACCTTACCCTGGGCCTTGAACAGACCGGTCGCGCCCGCCTCGGCGGCGCCGGTCGCCGGCGTCGCCGTGACTTCGACGTTGGTGATGGCGAAGATCGCCGGCGTCATCTGGCTGGCGACGAAGCGGTCGTAGATCAGCTTGTACAGCTTCCACAGGTCGCCGCTCAGGCCCAGCGCCGCGGCGCGCTGCGGCGTCATCGTCACGTCGGTCGGGCGGATCGCCTCATGAGCCTCCTGGGCACTCTTACCCGAGGCGAACAGATTCGGCTGCGCCGGCAGGTACGGCGGGCCGTAGACGCTGCCGATGTGGCCGCGCACCGCCTGGAGCGCGTCGTTGGAGACGCGCGTGCTGTCGGTACGCATATAAGTAATGAGGGCTACCGAGCCCTCGCTGCCGAGGTCAACGCCTTCGTACAGCCTTTGGGCGACCTGCATCGTCCGGCTGGCGGTGTAGTGCAGCCGCAGACTCGCTTGCTGCTGGAGCGTGCTCGTCGTGAACGGCGGCGGCGCCTTCTCGGAGCGGTCCTTCTGCTCGACCTTGGTGACGAGATACGTCGCCGTGTCGAGCGCCCCGGCGATGCTCCGGGCCGCGTCGGCGCTGGCGCTCTCGAACTTCTTGCCGGCCCACTCGGCCAACTCCGCGAGGAACGAGCCGGCCGGGATTTCCGGCGCCGGCGCGGCCTTTTCGGCCTTCTCTTCCTTCGGCGGCGCGCCGTTCTCGCCCGGCTTCTTCTTCGCCTCGACGACGGAGAACGGCTGGAAGGTGAACGGCACCTTGCCCTCGGGCGCCAACAGGGCGGTGATCTTCCAGTATTCCTCGGTCTTGAACGCCTCGATCTCGCGCTCGCGGTCCACCACCAGCCGCAGCGCCACCGACTGCACGCGGCCGGCGCTGAGGGCGCGGGTCACTTTGCGGCTCAGCAGGTTGCTGAGCGGGTAGCCCACCACCCGGTCGAGGATGCGCCGCGCTTCCTGGGCCCGGACGCGGTCCATGTCGATCTTGCCCGGATGGGCCATTGCGTTCAGGACGGCGCCGCGGGTGATCTCGTTGAAGGCGACGCGAAACGTCGTCGCGTCGTCGAGGCCGAGGGCGTCTTCGATGTGCCAGGCGATGGCCTCGCCCTCGCGGTCGGGGTCGGTCGCCAGGAAGACGCGGCCGGCCTTGTTCGCCTCTTTCTTCAGCTCGGCGAGGATGTCCTTCGGCGTGCGCCGCCGGCTGGCGCGGCCGTCCTTCTCCTCGGCGCGGTCTTCCACGACGTAGGTGGGCACCCAGCCGGAGTCGATGTCGATGCCGGCGACCGCCTCGCCCTTGCGCCGCCGCTTGGGCAGGTCGCGGACGTGGCCGTAGCTGGCCAGGACGCGGAAGCCGGAGCCGAGGTATTTGTTGATGGTCTTGGCCTTCGCCGGCGACTCGACGATGACGAGGTCGTAGGCCGCCGCCCCCGTGGCGGGAGACGCGGCGCGGGTCGGGCGCTTCCGGGGCGTGACCGGGGCGTCGGTCGTGACGGCGTCGGGAGCCGGCGTCTTCTTCTTCCTGCGCCCCGTGGAGACGGGGGCATCGGCGTCGGCGGCTGGCTTCTTGCGTGCGGGCACGGTGCTATTCCTGGTTGCGGTTGTGTTACGATCGGGACTCGCTACAATCGTCATTTTGGGCCAAGTCCGCTTCTCACCCATACTATACCCTTGCGCCGGGTGTCAAGGCCGGCGCCGGCCAGGCGGGCCGGCCGGGTCGCCGTAAGTCGAGGATGGTCAATGGCTTTCAATCCCTTCCACTGGTTCCGGAAACGTCAGAAGACGATGCTGGCGGGCCTGGCGATCTTCACGATGTTCATCTTCGTCCTCCAGTTCGGCCGCGGCGACGCCGTCGAAACCATGCTCGGCTACTTCGGCGGCCGCAACCGCAAGGACCCCACCGAGGTCGCCACATTATACGGCAAGCAAGTGACCGTCGGCGAATTGCAGGATCTGCTCCGGGCGCGCGAGTTGGCCCGCGACGTCATGCAGCGTGCCCTCGGCGAGGGGCAGGTCGATTTCATGAAGGACGCGCGCGGCGCCTTCGCCAAGGCGGACGGGCTGGACGGACGGCAGCTCGGCGAGGCCCTTAACGGGTGGACCATGCGCATGGCCGGCCGCACCCCCCTCGACCGCGGCCGCGACGAGATCGTCCGCGACCTGCGCAACCTCGGCCGCGTCCGCATGGGGCTGCTGCGCCAGAACAAGGACGAGACGGCGCGCGTCGTCGCCAAGTTCGTCCGCGTCCTCGAATTCGACCTGTGGCGGCACAGCGCTCGCAGCAACGACAGCTATTTCGGCGGGCCGCTCACGACCGAGGGCCTGCTCGACTTCCTCCTCTGGAAGCGGCAGGCGGACAAGCTCGGCATCGTCCTCACGCCGGCCGACGTCCGCAAGCAGGTCAACGAGGAGGCGATGACGGAGGTCTTCGACGGCGAGCCCAGCAAGGACGCCGCTAAGGCGCTCGCCCTGAGCGGCCAGCGCGACGCGATGACGACGACCGCCGACAGCATCTACCAGGCCCTCGCCGACGAGTTCCGCGTGCGGCTCGCCCACGAAGCCCTGACCGGCGTCCAGCCGGGGGCGCGGGCCTACGCCGGCATGGGCAGCGCCAGCAACGACTCGCCTTCGCACCAGACGCCGGAACAGTTCTACGAGGCGTACAAGGACAACCGCACCGAGTTGAACGTCGTCATGATGGCGCTGCCGGTCGAGAAGTTCGTCGGCAAGGTGACGGCGGCGCCGTCCGACGAGGAGGCGCGGACGCTCTACAACCGCTACAAGGAAATCGAGCCGACGCCCGACCGCGAGAAGCCGGCGTTCAAGGAGCCGCGCCGCGTCCGCCTGGAGTGGGTCGCCGCTAACGCCGACGCCCCGTACTACGCCAAGAAGTCGGCGGAAGTGATGCCGCAACTCGACGTCGTCCGCCAACTCTCCGGCCTCGGCGCCGTCGAGGCGTCGGGCGCCGTGCCGGTCGCGACGCTGCAGACGCTGGCCGTCCTTCGCAAAGACCCCGCCGGGCTGCGCCTGGCCGCCGAGTACGAGGCGTACTCCGGGGCCGCCAAGAACTGGCTTGAGGATCGCGTTCAGTACGATGGGACGCACCCGTCCGACGTCGGCCGTCTGCACCTGCCGGAGAACTTCGCCGCCGCCGTCGGCCAGGTGATGGCCTCCGCCGGGACGCAGTTCGCGGCGCCGGCAATCGACTTCTCCCTCTCCCAGGCCATGCGGGCCGCGACGCAAGAGCGCCAGAACGACCTGTCGCGCCGCGCCGCCACGTCGGTCCTCGCCGCCACAAGTTTCCCGGCCGGCACGCTGCCGCTGACCGCCGTCACGGAACAGGCCGCCGTCCTTTATCGGCCAGTGAAGACCCGCGCCGAGGTGAAGGACCGCCTGGCCGAGATGAGTTCGGGCCGCTACGCCGACGACCTCGTCGCCGGCCGCAGGGATGAGTTCCGCAAGGCGCTGGAGGGCAAGTCCACCAAGGACGCCGCCGAGTACGTCAAGGCGAACGCCGTCCCGGAGCAGGGCCTGACGCGGCACGCCCAGATGCCGGCTGCCCTCGACCGCTACGAGTTCGACAAGGCGACGGAATTGGCTCCTCTGAAGAGGGCCTTCGTCAACATGTTCTCCTTCCAGCCCGATCGCATGCCGCCGTTCAGCGCCGCATTCTTCGGCGAGGATCAGAAGCTCTACAAGCCGGAGTCGCTGAGCGAAGACATGATGTTCGCCCCGCAGCGTAACCTCCTCCTGGTGTGGAAGACCGAGGACCGCAAGGCATATGTGCCGTCGTTCGCCGACGCCCGGCCGAAGGTCGATGCGGCGTGGCGCTTCGACAAGGCGCGCGAGCTGGCGAAGCAGGAGGCCCAGGCCGTCGCCGCCGCCGCGTCGAAGAAGCGCGACGAGGGCGGCAACGCCGAGCGCTTCCTGCGCGACGAGCAGGTGCGGCGCGGCTTGACCGTCTTCGACCTGCCGGGGCCGGTCGCCAAGCTGGTGCCGCAGCTCTTCTCACGCGCCGGCGTCGACACCGACTACGACTCGTACCGCTTCCCCGAGTCGCAGATCGCCTTCCCGCGCCCCGACACTCTCGACGAGCTGCTCAAGGCGCTGAAGAAGCCCGGCGACGCGACGGTGCTGCGCGACCGGCCGGACCGCAACTACTACGTGGCGGTGCTGATCGACCGCAGCGAGCCGACGCCGGACAAGTTCTACAGCGTCTACGAGCGGACGCGCGGCCTGTTCGGGCGCGACCTGCTCTGGAACCGCTTCGAGCGCGACCGCCAGGAAAAGTTCCTGGCCGACATGCTCAAGCAACTTCGCGCCGAGGCGAAGGCGCCGGTCGATGATAACGGCTTCTACGTCCTCGACGCGGACGTGACCAAGAAGATCGACCGCCGCGCCGGGGACGCGGGCGGGTAACGAAGGAGCCGCTTGCGGCTTCGCAAGTGCGAAGCCGCGAGCGGCCCTTAAAGATTCGCCGCCCCCCATCGAATTACGAAGGAGACCTCCTTGTGCCCCGGCGCGCGTACAATGGGGCAAGGCCGGTCGCTCCTATTCGTACCCATCGAGGTGTAACTCATGCCCCCTTCCCGCAAGTTCGCCGTCCTCGCCCTCGGCGTCGCCTGTCTCGTGTGGACCGGCCGGGCGCCGGCCGACGACGCTCCCGCCAAGGCTCGCCTGCCCGAGGCGAAGAAAAAAGACGCCACCAAGTTCCTGCGCGTCAAGCGCGACGCCAAGGATAACCCGCTCGCCCTGGAGACGGCGACGGTCCGCTACGTCCCCGCGACCGGCGAGGGCGTCACCGTCGATCTGATCGGCGTCGTCCACATCGGCGAGAAAGCCTACTACGACGCGCTCAACAAGAAGATGGAGCAGTACGACGTGCTGCTCTATGAACTGGTGGCTCCCGAGGGGACGCGCGTCCCGAAGGGCGGCAAGCGCGAGGGCGGCAACCCGCTGTCGCTGCTCCAGGGCCTGATGAAGAGCGTGCTGGACCTGGAACTGCAGTTGGAACACATCGACTACACGAAGAAGAACTTCGTCCACGCCGACCTGTCGCCGGAGAAGATGGCCGAGGCGATGCGCGAGCGCGGCGAGGACGCCTTGACGGTGGCCCTGAGCGTGGTCGCCGACTTCATGCGCCGGGCGAACGTGCAGGAGCAGAAGAAGGCCGACAAGGCCAAGGCGGCGAAGGGGCGCGAGGACGACGAGGAGATCGACCTGATGGGCCTGCTGCTCGACCCGAACGCGGCGGTCAAGCTGAAGCGCCTCATGGCGGAGCAGTTCGAGTCGGAAGGCGAGGCCGGCCTGGGGCCGACGTTGAACAACATCCTGGTCGCCGACCGCAATAAGGCATGCATGAAGGTCCTCGGCAAGGAGATGGCCAAGGGGAAGAAGAAAATTGGCATCTTCTACGGCGCCGCCCACATGCCCGACTTCGAGCAGCGGCTGCGCGACGAGTACGGCCTGAAGAAGGACAAGGAGGAGTGGCAGACGGCGTGGGAGTTGAAGCCGAAGCGCGGGCTGAACGTGCCGCCGCTGCTGAAACTACTCGGCGGCGATCAGTGAGCGCCGCCCGCCGCTCGCGGCTTACTCGCTTGTAATCAGCGGGCGTCATGTCCTTCGCAGGGGAGGACACGGAAATCCTCAAGAAGAACGGGGCGAGCGCTGCGAACGCTTGCCCCGTGCCGCGCCTGCCGCGTCAGTAGCCGGACGAGCCGGAATACCCACCGGAGGAAGAGCCGCCCACGACAATCGCGCCCTGCATTCCTTTGTGGTGGTGGCGGTAGTAGTAGTAGGTGCCGGGTCCGAGGAGCGCCTACAGCGACTTCAAGTATTCAGCGAGGTCTTTTCTCTCCTTCTCCGAGAGGCCCAACTTGAAATGGGTGTTGTAGTGGTCGATCACGTCCTGTAGGGTCGCAAACCGACCGTCATGGTAGAAGCCGCCCTTCGCGTGCGCCCACAATCCCCTGAGCGGCGATGTCCGGTAGTGCTGGTCGGGCGAACGCTTCGCCTGGAAGTCGTCTATGCCGATCTCGGCGGCGGTGTGCATCGGCCAGCCCGGTTCCGTGAACAGGGGCGGCACATGGCAGCGCTTGCAGTCCGCTTTGCCGTTGAAAATGGCCCGCCCACGAGCCGCCGTCGCCTTGTCGAAGTTGCCTTCGGGGGGCTGGGGGGCGACGAGGGACAGTTGGTAGAAGTGCAGGGCCGGTAACTTGGCGGTGATGAGATCGGGGTCGTTGCGAATGTTCCAGTCCCCGGTCTTGACGGCGATGGGGAACCGTTCCTTGTCGTTGAGCCGGGGGTCGAAGAACGTCCCTTTGCCACGCATCTGCGTGTTGGCGACGTAGGCGTTCCAGTGGGTGACGGAACCCCATCCGGTGTAAGTGTGATTGTTCACGCCCGCCAGGCCGAAGGCGGCAGGGAGCAGCGTGGCGGCGGTCTTCCCGTCCGGGCGAGCGGCTTTGCCATCGTGCATGAGTTCGGCGTCATACTTACCCGGCCCCCAGGCGAGCAGCGCCTTCTTCAAGTCGTCCTCCCCGATGTCGAGGCGGTCGGTCAGCGGCTTGAGGTTCGGGGCCAGCGTGATGATCTTGCCGATGTTCAGGTCACGGTTGGGCCAGCCGTCCCGCCGGCGGCCAATGCCGGGAGCGAAGGCGTCATCCACGGTCGAATGGCAGATGGCGCAGGTAATGCCGAACGACCGCACCTTGTCGTCTTTTCCCATAAAGCCCTTGACGCCCACGACCGCATCCAGTTTGAGCAGGGCAACCGTGGTGGCCGGGTCATCCAGATCGACCTTCTTCTCTTTGAGTTGCTGAACCAAGTCCTTCGGGAGTGCGTCCCTGTCCACCTTGAGGCCCACGGCCAGGGCGGTCTTCGGACTGACGCCAGGTCCGACGCCGCCGAGCTTCTTGCCGGCGATGGCGTGGTGGAGTTTCAGGGCATTGCCCCAAAACTCCTCATCCCCGAACGTATCAAAACGGAAGGTCTGCCGCCCTTCCTTAATCATCCGCAAGGCGTCCTGTTCCGGGCCGGACAGACGAGCCTCACCCTCCTTGACGGGCTGCTCCCCCTTCCCGCTCCCCAGGGCGAAGGCGGTGACGACCGCCAGGGCGGACAGGAACACGACGACGGCGGGCTTCGGAAGATGCGTTTTCATCGGTGAGTCCTCCCGAGTAGGTCAGCGCCGCTCATGACCGAGACGAAGGACGCCGCCGAACTCATGACTGAGCCTCGCCAACGCCAATGCGCCGAGCAACAGGCCGAAGTCACGCAAAGCAACGTCATAGAAGCCAGGAACGAGCAGCAGGTTCACGATGATGCCCCAGAGCCACAGAGCGACGACGTAGGCACCGATCCGGGGTCGCAGAGCGACCAGAACCCCGGCGGCAATTTCGATGACGCCGACCACAAGCATGAAGGTGGGGGGGGCTTTGCCACGCATTCCCGTTTCGCGGGGGCGAACCGGACCGACACCGTGACGACCCGGACGAAGCGGGGACGATTCGTCAAGGCGTGGCAAAGCCGCCCCGAGCGCTCAGTACCACTTGATGTCGAACAGCCCCCGGACCGAGAACCGATAGTCCTCCGGCCGGCGCCAGTCGTAGGACTTGTACGTCCCCAAGGCCCGGTCCCACACGTCGACCAGGACGCCGTAGTTATAGTTCCCCTTCTCGTGCCGGTGGTGCAGGTAGTGGACCGGCGACTTCAGCCAAAAGGCGCGCTCCGGGTGGTCGTGCTGCAACTGGTGGCTGTAGGCCACGAGCACGGCGTAGACGAAACCGCCGAGGAAGAAGCCGACGCCGGCCTGGCGCGAGTGCAGGAAGCCGAGACACATTACCGGCAGCATCCACAAAAAAAACTCGCCGAACTCCCAGAACCAGCCGCGGGCGCCGCGCGTTTTGTGGTGTTCCCAGTGCTGCGACGGGAACAGGTAGCCGCGGTGCATCAGGCGGTGGACGCCGTACTCGAGGACGGTGCCGAACACGAAAGCGCAGACGAAGGCGGTGATGGCGACCATGATGTCCTCCCGTCGGCCGCACGGGGCCGGGCACGAGTGAGGGACGCGCGCCGCCGGAAAGGGAAGTCGGTCCGTCGAAACGGTTCGAGACAGCGTGACGTGAAGGCGCCGAACCCTTCTCTTTCCGCGTGTGGTTAGGCCGTGCCCTCTTCTGACATTATACCATCCTGCCGAGCGGGGCGTGTCTTACTTGTGACGCAATTTTCGCGCCAGCGCCTCGATTCGCGCCTTGCATTCCTTGAATGCGGCGGCGAAGCCCGTCGGATCGACCTTACCTCCCCGGACGGAGTCGAGGACGACGGCCTCCGCCGCCATGAACTCGGGGCAGGCGTGGGCGACGGCCGACGCGATCTCGGCGGGAAGGGTCGTGACGCCGTTGCGGTCGCCGTGCAACAGGTCGCCGGGGTGGACGGCGATGCCGCCGACGTGGACGGGAACGCCGACCTGGACGATGTGGCAGTCGCCGTGGCTGCAAATGGTGCCCGACGTGAAGCACGGGAAGCCGATCGCCTCGACCTGGTCGAGGTCGCGGCCGGCGCCGCTGGTAATCAGGCCGGCGGCGCCGAAGCCTTTGTAGGTCGAACACATGACCTCGCCGAACGTGGCCGACGCGACCGGCGAATCGAGGTCCTGAAAGACGACGACGGCCGGGCCGGGCAGTTCGGCGAAGGCGGCGACCTGCTCGCCGAGGCCGGAGTAGACGTTGCCGGCGCGCGGCGCGAAGGCGGAGCGGAACGTCGCCGTGCTGGCGTAGCCGACCATCGGCGGCATCTTCGGGAAGCAGGCTTGAATGCCGGCGCCCATGTAGCCGGCGGTGCGCGGCCGCACGGCGAACAGCTCGATGACGTTGCAGACCGTCGGCGTGTCAAATTTGCGCAGCAGTTCCAGGTCGGCAGCGGGGACGGCGGGGAACTTCGACATGGCGGATCTCGTCGTTGGGGTCGGGGGTGGTCATAACGGTGTTGAAGCCGCCATCATAACGCGAGAGCGGGCGGCGTCCATCCGTCTCGCTCGCCGTTTTCCCTTGCCGTCCGCCGCCCGCCGCCGCATCATCATCTCGGACGTGACAACGAAGACCAAACGAGCGAGGTGAGACATGCGTTACGCGGCACTGGCGGCGACACTGCTCCTGGGATTGACCGGCCGGACGCCGGCGGCCGACAAGGCGCGCGGCCTGGACATTTATTTCATCGACACCGAGGGCGGGGCGGCGACGCTCCTCGTCACGCCGGCCGGCGAGTCGCTGCTGATCGACTGCGGCAACCCCGGCACGCGCGACGCCGAGCGCATCCACAAAGTCGCCACCGAACAGGCCGGACTCAAGGCTATCGACCACCTCGCCATCACTCACTGGCACCTCGACCACTACGGCAGCGTCGAGCGCCTGAGTAAGCTGATCCCGGTCCGCAACTTCTACGACCGCGGCATCCCCGAGACGCTCGCCGAGGATCCGAAGAATTTTCCCATCCTGATCCAGGCGTACCGGGCCGCGTCGCAAGGGAAGTCGAAGACGATGACGCCGGGGAGCGAGATCGCGCTGAAGCAGAAAGACGGCACGCCGGCGCTGAGCGTGCGCTGCCTGTGCGCCTCCGGCGAGGTGCTGCCCGACAAAGCCGGCGCGCCGGAAAACCCTATCGCCAAGGAACACAAGCCGCAGCCAGCCGACCCGAGCGACAACGCCAAGAGCGTCGGCTACCTCGTCGGCTACGGCGGCTTCCGCTTCCTCGACCTCGGCGACCTCACATGGAATATTGAGTACAAGCTCGTGGCGCCGACGGACAAGATCGGGCTCGTCGACGTCTACCAGGCGACGCACCACGGGCTGGAGATCAGCAACAACCCGGTGCTGATGAAGACGGTGCGGCCGCGCGTCGTCGTCTTCAACAACGGGGCGCGCAAGGGCTGTCACCCGAGCGTCACCGCCGCCCTGCGCCGCATCCCCGACGTGCGGGCGATTTACCAGCTGCACCGCAACGTCGCCGTCGGGGCGCAGGAGAATACCGACCCGGAGTACATCGCCAACCCGGACGAGAAGTGTCGGGGCGAGTCGATCAAGCTGTCGGTGGCGGCGGACGGGAAGAGCTACACCGTGACGGTCGGGAGCACGGGGAAGCCGAAGCGCTACGAGACGCGGTAAAGTGAGCCGCTCGCGGCTTCGCACTGTTGCGAAGCCGCGAGCGGCCGCGGTCACTCCTTCTTGAACATCTTGTTCCCCCGCTCGCCGCGCGACAGCAGGTACGCGACCAAATCCAGGATCTCGTCCTCCTTGAACGTGTCGAGCAGCGCTTCCGGCATCATCGACACCTTCGACGTCTCCATTCTCTCCACGCGCTTGCGGTTGACGTGCGTCAGCGCGTTCGGGTCGAGCATGTTGGTGTTTACGATGATGTCGTCGCCCGAGTGGTTGACGACGCGGCCGCTGACGAGCCTGCCGTCGGTCGTCTCGATGTTGACGGCGGCGTACTGGTCGCTGATGACCTTGCTCGGCTCGACGACCGACTCGAGCAGGTCGCGGACGCTGAAGCGGCCGGCGGCGCTCGTCAGGTCCGGCCCCTGCGAGCCGCCCTCGTTGTCGTAGCGGTGGCAGGCGAAGCACTGCGCCTGGCCGAACAGCGTGCGGCCCCGGTCGAAGTCGCGCCCCGTCAGCCCCCTGCCGGTCAGGGCGACGACCTCGTCCAGCTTCCACTTCTTGACGAACGGCCGCGGCTTGACGGCGACCGTCGCCGTCTCGGGGTTCGCCTCCAGGATCGGTTTCAACTCCGCCTTCTCCGCCGCGGACAGCGTCGTAACGGCGTCGTCCTTCATCATCCGCAGGAAGCCGCGGAAGCTGCTGCCGCCCTTGTAATTCGCCGCTTTGAGATACCAGGAGAAGTACTCCTTGCGCCCCGCCGGCGTCCAGCCGGTCTTGAGCATCCGCAGCGACTTGGCGTACTCCATTTGTTCTTCCTGCGTCGGCGCCTCGGCGATCAGCTTCAGCGTCTTCGCGGCGGTGCCCGGCGCCTCCAGGTAGACGAGTAGCTGGCACAGGTCGGCGTTCAGTTCGCGCGCCTTCGCCGGGTACTTCGTGTCGAAGCGGGCGATCGCCTTCGACCGCGACTCGGCGTCCGGCGGGCCGAAGCGGTTGAAGAAGATCGCGTAAACACGCAGCAGGTCGAGGCGCTGTTCCGTACTCAGCCCGTCCCAGGCGACGCGGCCGAGGGCGTCGAGAATCTGCCCCTTGAGGGTCGCGTCGGCCGGCGGTTGCTTCGGGTGGTGGAGCGGGTCCTTGCCCGTCGCCCGCACCAGGGCGAGCAGGGCGCCGAGAGCCTTCGCCGGATCGGTTTCGCTCACGGCCCGGTCTTGCCACGTCTTCGGGTCCTGGTGTTCCACGGCGACGCGGGCGGCGAAGCGGACGTAGCGGTCACTGTGTCCGAGGTGCGGCCAGGCGGCTTCGACGGCCTTCGCGTCGTGCCGGCCGTGAAACTGCTCCAACTGCCGGCGCAACGCATGAAGGGGGCCGAGCGGCGCCGCGTCGGTCACGGGAGCTGTCGACTCGGTGCCGACGTAGTGGACGCGGTACAGGCCCGACGTCGTCTTCCGCCCGCCGATGGCGAAGTAGAGCGCCCCGTCCTTCGGGTTGACGACGACGTCGGTGAGCGGCAGCGGCGTGCCGCTGACGAACTCCTCGGCCTCGGCCTTGTAGGCGGCACCGTCCGGCGTCAGGTGCGTGGCGTAGAGCTTGCCGTAGCTCCAGTCGCACATGAAGAACGCTTCCTGGTACTTCGCCGGGAATTTGGCGCCATAGCCGAAGCAGACGCCGGTGGGCGAGCCGGGGCCGATGTTGAGGACCGCCGGCAGGCTGTCGGGGTAGTAGGCGGGCCACTTGCCGGCGCCGTTGCGCCAGCCGAACTCGCTGCCGCTCGCCGCCAGGCAGACGCGCGTCGGCCGGTACCAGGGCGTGTTCATGTCCCATTCCATGTCCGCGTCATAGGTGAACAGGTCGCCGTGGCGATTGAAGGCGGCGTCGAACTGGTTGCGGTAGCCGGTGCTGACCAGCTCCCACGCCTTGCCGTCGGGGTCGACGCGGTAGATACAGCCGCCCGGCCCGAGGACGCCGCGCATGAAGCCGTTGCCGTCGGGCAGGCGCGGCAGCAGGTGGTCCTCGCCCCACAGCTTCGGCACGCGCGAGCCGGCCAGCGGCTTCATCATCTGGGCGCCGTCGCCGCAGACGACGTACAGCGACGTGCGGTCCGGCGACAGGAGGACCGCGTGCGGCCCGTGTTCGCCGTCGCCGTTGATCTTCTTCAGCGTCTCGACCTTCTCGAAGGTGTCGCCGCCGTCCTTCGAACGGACGCGGTAAAGGCCGCTTTGGTACTTTTGCCCGCGGTTGACGACGACATAGAGACTGTCAAACGCCCACAAAAGGCCCTGCGCTTCGCCGAGCGGGACGGCGATGGGCTCGACCTTGGTGTCGCCCGCCGGCCCGCCGACGGCCGGCGGCGTGACGCGGAACAGTCCGCCGTACTGGTCGGAGACGATCAACCGCCCCTTGGGGTCGACGCACATGTTGACCCAGGAGCCTTGCGTGTCCTTGGGCACGGAGTAGAGCAGTTCGGCCTTGAAGCCCTTGGCGACCTTGAGCGTGTCGGCGGCGGTGGCGGCAGGGACGACCGTCCTGGCTTTCCGCGGCGGGGCGGGCTTGTCGTCGGCGAGGGAGGGCAGGAAGGGGAAGGCGGCGAGGAGGCAGGCAACGAGCACGCGATGCACGACGAGTACTCCTTCGGGATGGCGGAGGGTCCGATCAGAGTATGATCGCCGGGGGCGCGCGTCATTGCAAGCCTTCGTTTAGCCGCCCGCCCGCAGGGCGGCGGGCAGACAGCGTCGCCCCGAGGGCGTGGGGTTATCCACGCAGCGGCGCGGCCGGCCCGCCGCCCTGCGGGCGGGCGGCTAAACTAATGGTTCAGCATGAACTCGTTGCTGTTGAGCAGCGCCCACAGGAGGTCCTGGTACGGTGCCAGGGCGTTGTCGCGGACGCGGGCGTTGAGCGGGAGGGCGGCGAGGATCGCCCCCGACTCCTTCGGCGTCGGTTTCCGGTTCAGCGCCAGCAGGAACAGGTCGTCGATGACCGCCCGGTGATTGCCGGCGCCGCGCTTCTTCACCACCGCCGCCACGGCGCCATCGCCGGCGGTCACGGCGCCGTTCAGATCGCCGCCGTTCATCATCTGCAGCGCCTGCACGATGGTGCCGTTGAAGCTGACCTCGTTCCCCTCGTCGTCGCCGAAGTTGCTGATGAGGCTGTCGAGCCAGGTGTCGCGCGCCTTCTTCTTGGCGTCCTTGCTCTGCGACTGCTGCGTCGCCACCGACAGCGACTCGAAGAGTTGCTCCGGCGCCATCGCCTTGAGCAGCATGTGGGCGAACAGGGCGTCCTGCTCCGGCTTCTCGTTCGTCTTGTTGGCCGTGCCGGCAAGGTTGTACGCCTGGCTGTTGCAGATCCAGCGGATCAGGTTCTTCTGGTCGAAGCCGTAGTGGCGGTAACGCTTGCCCAGCTCTTCCAGCAACTCGGGGTGCGACGCCTGATTCTGGTCGTTGAAGTCGTCGATCGGGTGGACGATGCCGCGGCCGAAGAAGTGGCCCCACATGCGGTTGACGAGCGCCTTGGGGTAGTTCGCGTGCTCGACGATGAGCCGGGCCAACTCCTCGCGCCGCCCCTTCCCCTTCACCGGCGTCTTGGCTCCTTCCTCGTTCGACAGCTTGGTGCCGTCGAGGAACTGCGCCTTGGCCGGGAGGATGACGCCGTTGCGCTTCTCGAAGTAGACGGTGGCGTCGGCGTTGACCCCGGCGTCGTCGCGCAGCGTCAGGACGGGGTAGGTCATCATGCGGTTGCCCTGCATCGCCGGCGGCTGGCCGTCGCGCTGGACCTGGCGCAGGAAGGCATTGATGCCCCAGAAGTGGTTCTGCTTCAGCTTGGCGTCGAACGGGTGGTCGTGGCACTGCGTGCATTGCGTCTGGATGCCGAGGAACAGGCGGCTGACGCGCGAGGTGAGCGGCACCATCTCGAAATGGCCGTTCTTCGACACTTCCGGCCCCGGCACCGCGTCGCCGACGTGGGCGAGGATGAAGTTGACCGCCCCGTTCTCGCTGCTCTTGCCGGACGCCGTAATCAACTCGGTCGTGATCTGGTTGAGCGGCTTGTTGAGGGAGAACTGCTCCTCGAGCCAGACGACGGTTTCGTCGTGGTACTTGCCGCGGCCGAAGGCGCCGGAGCGCGTCAGCAGCCAGTTGGCCCAGAGGTTGGCCCAGTTCTTGGCGTAGTCCTCGCTCTTGAGGAGGCGCTCGACGAGGCGCGGCCGGCGGTTGGCTGGCGGGTCCTTGAAGAACTCGTCGATCTCCTTCGTCGTGGCGATGCGGCCGATGACGTCGAGGGAGGCGCGGCGGAGGAATTCGTAGTCGTCGCTGCGCGGCGCGGGCGTGACCTTGTTCTCCTTCCAGGAGGCGGCAAGGCTTTCGTCGATGAGCTTGACGACGTCGGCCGTGTCGCCGCCGGTCGCGGGCGCCTTGGTCTGCGCGTTGGCCGCCCGGTCGAGGGGCGCCGCGACGGCGGCCGTCAGCGCCAGCACCACGGCCAGGCCGAGGCGGCGCGCCAGGCGCCCGCCGCGTAAAGATCGATGGGCCATCGTTCGTTCCCCTTTGAGACCCGATGCGTCGTAGGCGAGGTCGGCTCCGGCGCGGGTGTGCGCCCCGGCCGAGATGCCTCTATCTTAGAAGGCGTTTTCCTGCCGTGTCAAACACTCTTGCCGGCGCGCCGCGAGGCGCGCCCCGTCTTTCGACGGACGACGGTGTCGGGGAGTTCCCGAAGGCGGGCGAACAGAGTCCGTTCACTTCCCGACGCAAAACAAGTGCTTCTCCCCACGCAGGAAGATCTGCCCGCGTGCCACCGCCGGCGAGGCGTAGACTTCTTCGCCCAGCGGGTTCTTGCTCACCACCTCGAACGTGTCGCTCGCCCTCAGCACCCACGTCACGCCGTCGTCCGCCGTGAAGTAGAGCAGCCCGTTTGCCGCGACCGGCGAGGCGCTGTGGTGTTTGCCGAGTTGTTTCAGCCACTTCCGCGCGCCGCTCTTCGCCTCGAAGCAGTTGCACAAACCCTGGTCGGACACGACGAAGAACCAGTGCCCTTGCGCGACTGGTGACGGGACGTAGGAGCCCTCGCGCGCCGGCACTTTCGCGTGGTGCCAGAGGACGTGCGACTTCGTCACGTTCCCCGCGCCGTCGGGGCGGATGCCCATGTAATGGAATTCGGGGAAGCCGGTCGTCAGAAAGAAGAGGTCGTCGAGGTAGACGAGGCTGGCGACGTACTGCTCCGTCGGGCCGTCGAGGATCCAGTGCTGTCGGCCGGTGTCGGGGTCGTAGCTGGCGACGCACTTGCTGCCGCTCAGCACCATCTGCGTCTTGCCCGCCGCGCCGACGATGAGCGGCGCGCAGTAGGAGCGCGTCTTGTTGGGCCGGTCGATCTTCCAGCGTCGGGCGCCCGTCGCCCGCTCCAGTGCGACGACGTAGCCGTCGCCGTCGTGGTCGCAGTTGACGATGACGGTGTCCTTATAAAGGATCGGCGAACTGCAAAAGCCGTGCGTGGAGGCGAACGGGCCGGGCGACGTCCGCCACGCCTCCTGGCCGTCGAAATCGTAGGCGGCGACGGCGGCGCTCGCGCCGTCGAGAAAGGCGACGAAGACGAGCGTGCCGTCGGTCGCCGGCGTCGAGCTGGCACGGCTGTTGAGCCGGTGGACGTGTTCCAACTTCGACGTGAGGACGACGCGGTTCCAGAGAACCTTGCCGCTGCGCCGGTCGAGGCAGAGGAGGCGGCGCTCGCCGTTCTCTTCGAGGCAGGTCGTCACGAAGACGCGGTCGCCGTGGACGATGGGCGACGAGTGGCCCTTGCCGGGGATGGGCGTCTTCCAGGCGACGTTGTCGGTGCCGGTCCAGCGGACGGGGACGTTGGTCTCGTCGCTGACGCCGTCGCCGCGCGGGCCGCGCCAGCCGGGCCAGTCGCCGGCGCGGGCGCCGTCCGCCGTTCCCAGCACGGCGAGGAGCAAGAAGACCGTCGGTCGCATGGGAAGTCGCTCCGGGGGAAGGATTCGTCGCGGGCGGAGGTCGGACGGCGGGGAAGGCGTCAGACCAGAATAGCAGGGCGCCCGCGGGTACGCCAGCGCGACGTCTCTTCGCCCGGAATCCGCATAAGATGACCGACGTGCGGTGGATGAGAACGACTCCGACCTGTCCGAGGGACTTGCTCATGAGCGTGCTGCCGAAACTCCTGACCGGCCTCCTCGTCGTCGTGCTGGCGGCTCCCGCGACCGCCGCCGGCAAGCGGCCGATGGCCGTCGACGACCTGTTCCGCTTCAAGCGCGTTTCCGACCCGCAAATCAGCCCCGACGGCAAGCAAGTCGTCTACGTCGTCGGCACGCCCGACCTGGAAGGGAACAAGGTCGCGTCGAGCCTTTGGCTCGCCCCGGCCGACGGCAAGGGCGAGCCGCGCCCGCTGACCAACGCCCCCGGCAAGAAGGACCGCCACCCGCGCTGGAGCCCCGACGGCAAAACGCTCCTGTTCGAGTCGAACCGCTCCGGCGAGACGCAGCTGTGGGCGATCGACATCGCCGGCGGCGAGGCGCGGCAGCTCACGACGATCAGCACCGGCGCGAGTGACGCCGTCTGGTCGCGCGACGGCAAGCAAATCGCCTTCGTCTCGGCGGTCTATCCCGAAACCTCCGAGCGGCCGTTCAAGGAGAGCGACGCCGCTAACAAAAAACGGATGGAAGAAGTCGAGAAGAGCCCCGTCAAGGCGAAGGTGTTCACGAGGCTCTTCTACCGCCACTGGGACGGCTACGTCGAGGACAAGCGGCAGCACTTGTTCGTGCTGCCGTTCCACGGTAGCGCCGCCGCCGAGCCGAAGGACGTCACGCCCGGCGACCGTGACGCCTTCCCGACCTCGGACACCTTCAGCACCGGCGATAATTTTTCCTTCAGTCCCGACGGTAAATATCTGATTTTCACGGCCGTGCCGCAGAAGGATGAGGCGTGGAGCACGAACTATGACCTGTGTCGCGTGCCGGTGACGGGCGGCACGACGGCGTGGGAGAACCTGACGAAGGACAACCTCTCGGCCGACAGCGGACCGATCTTCTCGCCGGACGGCACGAAGCTGGCGTTCCGGGCGCAGAAGAAGGCGGGGTACGAGGCGGACAAGTGGGTCCTGATGGTGGTGAAGACGGACGCGGGCGGCGCCTTTCAAGGGAAGCCCGACGGCGTGACGTCGATCCTGGACGTCTCCATCGACGAGTACGCCTGGCCGGCGGACGACAGCCTGGCTTACGTTTTCGAGGCCAAGGCGCGAAAGACGCTGGTGATCTGCTGCGGCGGTTTCGGCGACGGCGGCGTCGGCGAGTATTGCCCCGAGATGGCCTTGCCCTCGGGGGGGGCGATTTCGTCGCTGACCGTCTCCACGAACGGCCCCGCCGTCGGGTTCACCTGGGCGAGTATGAGATCGCCGGCGGAGGTTTACGTCAGCCGGGCCAAGGCCGGCGCGACGAAGGCGGACCGCTTCGGCGAGCCCTTCGCGAACGTCAGCCGGGTCAACCGCGGACTCCTCGCCGAACTCGATCTGCCGAAACCCGAGTCCGTTACCGTCGAGGGCGCCGGCAACACGCCAATGCAGATGTGGCTCCTCAAGCCGCCCGGCTTCGACCCGAGCAAGAAATGGCCGGTCGTCTACCTCGTCCACGGCGGGCCGCAGGGCGCCTGGGAGGACGGCTGGAGCTACCGCTGGAACGCGCAGGCGTGGGCGGCGCAGGGCTACGTCGTCGCCCTGCCGAACCCGCGCGGCAGCACCGGCTTCGGCCAGAAGTACGTCGAGGAGATCAGCGGCGACTGGGGCGGCAAGTGCTACGACGACCTCATGAAGGGCGCCGACTACGTCGAAAAGCTGCCCTACGTCGATAAAGACCGGATGGCGGCGGCGGGGGCGTCGTTCGGCGGCTACATGATGAACTGGTTCGCCGTCAGCACGGGGCGCTTCAAGACGCTCATCTGCCACTGCGGCGTCTGGAACTTCGAGAGTATGTACGCGACGACCGACGAAGTCTGGTTCGACGAGTACGAGCACGGCGGCCCGCCGTGGGGCAAGAACCGCGAGAGCTACGAGAAGTTCTCGCCGCACCGCAAGGCGGCGAACCTCGGCAAATTCAAGACGCCGATGCTCCTCATTCAGAACGACCTCGACTTCCGCTGCCCCGTCGGCCAGGGGCACGAGCTGTTCACGTCGCTCAAGCGCCAGGGCGTCGAGTCGCGCTTCGTCAACTTCCCGGACGAGGGGCACTGGGTGCTGAAGCCGAAGAACAGCCAGTACTGGCACAACGAAGTGTTCTTCTGGCTGAAGAAGCAGGTGCCGCCGGGGCCACGCTGACCGACCGCCCGGCCCCCGAGCGCGAGTGCGAGGAGAAAGAACCCCGCGCTCGCGCTCGGGGCTGGTTCTCTCTATTGCGTCCTGTACCACTCCACGGTCCGACGTAATCCTTCCTCGAAGGAGAACGCCGGCTCGTAGTCCAGTTCGCGCCGCGCCGCCGAAATATCGGCGCACGAGTGCTTGATGTCGCCGGGCCGCGCCGGCAGATGTTCCGGCGTCACGTCCTTCCCCATCAGACGACTCAGCGCCGCCAGCAGTTCGAGCAGCGTGACGCCGCGCCCGGTGCCGACGTTGAAGGTGCGCCCCGACACGCCCGCCGTCGTCGCCGCCTTCGTCAGCGCCTGGACTACGTCGCCGACGTAGGTGAAGTCGCGCGACTGGAGGCCGTCGCCGAAGATTTTCGGCGTGCGCCCCTCCGTCAAGGCGCCGACGAAGAGGGCGATGACGCCGGAGTACGGACTGTCGGCGCGCTGGCGCGGGCCGAAGATGTTGAAGAAGCGCGTCGTGACGGTTTCGAGGCCGAAGCTGGCGGCGAACGCCTGCGCGTAGAACTCGCCGGCGAGCTTGGCGGCGGCGTAGGGCGAAAGGGCGCGCGGCGGGTCGGCTTCCGTCTGCACGTCGCCGGCGGGGATGCCGTAGGCGCTGGCGCTGCCGGCGTAGACGACGCGGCGCACGCCGGCCTTGCGCGCGGCGTCAAGGATTTGGAGCGTGCCGGTGGCGATGGAGCGGTGGCTGCCCAGGGGGTTCTCGACGCTGTACTGCACCGACGCCCGCGCCGCCAGGTGGAAGACGACGTCGGCGCCCTCGACCGCCGCCTCGACCGCGCCCGCGTCGGCGACGTCGCCCGCGACCAACTCGGGCGCCGGCGTGACGTGCGCGAGGTTGTCGCGGAGGCCGCTGCTGAAGTCGTCGAGGACGCGCACGCGCCGGCCGGACGCCGTCAGCGCCTCGACGAGGTGCGAGCCGATGAAGCCGGCGCCGCCGGTCACGAGACAAAGGGGATTCATGAAGGGTTACTCGAACAGCGCCTCGACGTAAGTGTCGGAGTCGAACGGCTCCAGGTCCTCGACCTTTTCGCCGACGCCGATGAACTTGACGGGCAGGCCGAGCTTCTGCTTGATGCCGAAGATGGCGCCGCCCTTCGCCGTGCCATCGAGCTTGGCGAGGATGATGCCGGTACAATCGATCGTCTTCTTGAACTGCTCCGCCTGCGTGATGGCGTTCTGCCCCGTCGTCGCGTCGAGGACGAGCAGCACCTCGTGGGGAGCGCCGTCAATGAGCTTGGCGACGATGCGGCGGATCTTCGCCAGCTCGTTCATCAGGTGCGTCTGCGTGTGCAGGCGGCCGGCGGTGTCGACGATCAGGACGTCGAAGCCGCGCGCCTTCGCCTTCTCGCAGGCGTCGTGCGCCACCGCCGCCGGGTCGCTCCCCTGCTGCCCCTTGACGATGTCGCAGCCGATGCGCTCGCTCCAGATGGTCAGTTGCTCCACGGCGGCGGCGCGGAAGGTGTCGCAGGCGGCGACCATCACCTTCTTACCGTCGTCCTTGAGGCGTTTGGCGAGTTTGGCGATCGACGTCGTCTTGCCGGCGCCGTTGACGCCGCTCACCATGACGACCGTCGGCCCGGTCGCGTTGAAGCGCAGGCCGCTCTGGTCGGCGAGGAGCAGTTCCTTCAGCTGTCCCTTGACGAACGCCTCGACGTCGCCGGTGATCTCCTTGTCGAGGAACGACCGGCGGACGCCGTCCACGATGACGGCGGTGGCAGCGGTGCCGACGTCGGCGAGGTAAAGGCGCTCCTCCAGCTTGGTGAGAAAATCCTTGTCGACGCGCCCCTTGAGACGAAAGAGCTGGGCGATGCCCGTGAAGACGCCGCGCGTCTTCGAGAGGCCCTGCTTGATCTTGTCGAAAAGGGCACGGAACACCATGACTACCTCACCCCTTAATGCCGCTCGCGGGGAGTGCGAAGCCGCAAGCGGCTCGTCGCAGCGCCTCCAACTCGTCGCCCGACACCGTGCAGGCGCCGACGCCGCGGCGCGGCTGGTCCGGCCCGTGGCAGTCGCTGCCGCCCGTGACGGCCAGCCCCAGCGCCCGCGCCAGGTCGCGCAACTCGCGGCCGCGCGACGCCCTCGTGGACGGATACTCGGCTTCGACCGCGCCCAACCCGAGGCGCGCCAACTCGGCCAGCGCCTCTCGTGTGCAATCATAGGAGGGGTGCGCCCACCCCGCAACGCCGCCGGCGCCGCGCACCAGGGCGATGGCGTCCGCCACCGGCAGCCGCAACTTCGGCACCGCGATCCGGCCGTTCTCGCCGAGGTAACGGCTGAACGCCTCGCGCACCGAGCCGGCCCGACGCGAGCGCACCAGCAACTCGGCCAGGTTGCGCCGCCCGATCGCCCCCTGAGCGGCCATCGCCCCGACTTCTCCCTCTTCAAGGGACACGCCGTCGCCGCGCAATCGCTCGACCATCTCCCGGAAGCGCTGTTGTCGATGTACGCACAGCCGGTCGAGGGCGGCGCACAGCGGCTCGTCGTCGAGGCGGACGAAGTGCGCCAGCAGGTGCAGTTCCTTGCCGCGCCACGCGCAAGTGATCTCGGCGCCGGCGACGACTTCCAGGGCGCCGGCGGCGGCCTCGCGCGCCTCGGCGACGCCGGCGACGGTGTCGTGGTCGGTCAGCGCGACGGCCGCCAGCCCCGAACGTCGCGCCAGGTCGACGACCTGCGCCGGCGTGTAGGTGCCGTCGCTGTGCGTGCTGTGCAGGTGCAGGTCGGCGCGGCCGGCGGAGGCCCCCCGCGAGGCGGTGCGGCAGAGGGCGGTGAAGGGTTGGCGTCGGGGCATGCGCTCACGCGGGCGAGGGGGCGTTCTGACGGAGGCGGTCGAGGACGCCGTTGACGAAGCCGGGCGAGTCCTTGGCGCCGTAGCGGCGGGCCAATTCGATGGCCTCGTCGAGGGCGACGTTGCGCGGCGTCTCGGGCGTGAACAGCAGCTCGAAGGCGCCGAGGCGGAGGACGTTGCGGTCGACGGCGGCCATGCGCGGCAGGCGCCAGTTCTCGGCGGCGGCGCCGAGGCGGCGGTCGATCTCGTCGAGGTGCGCCACGACGCCGTCGTAGAGCGCCAGGCAGAACGGCTCCAGCGACTCGTCGCCGAGGCGCTCGCGGGCGAAGCGCGCGACGTCGGCGCGGCCCACGCCGGGGTTGTGGTCGCGCTGGAAGAGCAGCTGCAAGGTAATTTCGCGGGCTCGCGAGCGTTTCCGCATGAGTCGATCCGTGAACAGGTTCCCCCACGGATCATCCTAGCGGAAGGGAGACGCGCCGTCGTGGGAATCCGGGGGTGCGCTGCGCGACCCCCGGCTTTGGGATACAACCCCTTCGGGGTAAAATGCCCCCGACCCTACCCCGAAGGGGTTATATCCCAAAGCCG
>JBBROG010000129.1:0-23416 GCA_038229635.1 Gemmatales bacterium | reverse complement strand
CGGAGAACAGTGAAACCCAACTCCGCATCAGCGCGATTCATTTCCTGCTACGGAGGGCCACAGGGGTAAGGAGCAAATATCCCTATCGTTACAAGCGGAAGCCCCAAAAGGCCGTAGCCTGATACTTATGGAACAGGCTCTAAGTGAAGGCGAAGTCGTCGAGAGACGTGCCGGCGCCGTTCTGGTGCTGGAGGTGCGTCAGGCGGCCGCCGTCGTCGTAGGTGTACGTCGAGGAACCGACCTTGTGGCCGGCGGCGCCGTCGACGTTGCTGTAGCGCGTCACGCCGAGCATCTGCCCCGTCGGCGACCACGCCGTGTCGAAGCGCAGCTGCGCCCCGCTGCCGGTAAACTGCCGCGACTGAAGCTGGTTGGCCGCGTCGTAAACCGACGCCGTCGCGCCGCCGAGGGAGTCCTGGACGAGGGTACGGTTGCCCACCGCGTCGCAGGCGAAGGTCAGCGCCAGGCCGAACGGCTCCTGCAGGCGCGTCACCCGGTCGGCGGCGTCGTAGGTGTAGGTGCCGTGGGCGTCCCCCGCCGACAGCTGACGGCCGCCGTCGTCGTAGGTGTAGGAGAGCGTGTTGCCGAGCGTGCCGCCGGCGTCGTACCACTTCTCGGATATTAGTCGATTGTCGTTGTCGTAGGCGCGGTCGCGGCGGCGGCCGAGGCGGTCGGTGACGGAGGCCACGTTGCCCGCCGCGTCGTAGGCGGTCGCCGTCGCGTGGTTCAGCGGGTCGGTCGTCGACGTCTGCCGGCCCGCGTCGTCGTAGGCGTAGCCGGTCAGGTTACTATCCGGGTCGGTAAGGCCGGTCAGCCGGCCGTCGAGGTCGTAGGCGCGGCGCTCCCAGGCGCCCCGCGCGTCCTGCGTGCCCGTCACGCGGCCGTCCCGGTCGTAGTAGGTACTGGTCGCGTTGCCGTTGCCGTCGGTCGTCTGCGTCACGCGGCCGTCCGGGTCGTAGGCGGTCCGCCTGACGTTGCCGTTGGGGTCGGTCACGGCGGTGACGCGGCCGTCCTGGTCGTAAGCCGTGAGCGTCACCTTGCCGCGCGGGTCGGTGGTGGCGGTGACGCGGCCCTCGGGGTCGTAGGCCGTCTGCGTCAGCCGGCCCAGGCCGTCCGTCGTGCCGGTCACTTGCCCGTCGTCGTCGTAATAAGTGTGGCTGAGGTTGCCGCGCGCGTCGGTGGTGCCGGTGACCCGGCCGTCCGTGTCGTACCCGGTGTAGGTTGGCTGGCTCAGGCCGTCGAGCGTCTCGGTGACCAGGTCGGCGGCGTCGTACAGGGTCCGCGTCAACACGCCGTTGGGGTCGGTGACGGCGGTCGCCCGGCTGTCGGCGTCATAGGAGGTCTGCGTCAGCTTGTTATAGGCGTCCGCCGTGCCCGTCACCCGACCGTCCCTGTCGAAGTATTGGTACGACGAGGCGTTGTCGGCGTCGATGGTCTCGGTGACCTCGCCGTCGAGGTCATAAAACATCTTTCTGAGGGCGTTCTTGGCGTCGAGCGTGCCCGTCACCCGGCCGACCGCGTCGAACAGCGCGCTCGACCACTTGCCGAGGGCGTCGATCACCTTCGTCACCCGGCCGTCCCGGTCGTACTGCCGGTAATCCGGATGGCTGTCGGCGTCAATCGTCTCGGTCACCTGGCCCGCCGCGTCGTACAGCAGCGTCGCCGTGTCGCCCAGCGGCTCGACGGTGGCCGTCCGCTGATTGACCGCATCGTAGAGGTACGTCGTCGTCTTGAAGTAGGCGTCGGTCGCCGCCGTGACGTTGCCGGCCGGGTCGTAGACCGTCGTCGCGTGGCTGCCGAGCGGGTCGACGGACTCGCTGCGCCGGTTGACGACGTCGTAGAGGTATTGTGTCGTCTTACTCAGGGCGTCGACCTCGGCGGTGATGTTGCCGACGGCGTCGTACAGCGTCGTCGTCCGCCGCGTCAGCGGGTCGACGGCCGCCGTGCGTCGGTTGAGGGCGTCGTAGAGGTACGTCGTCGTCGCCGGCTGGGCATCGGTGACGGACGTGGCGTTGCCGGCCGCGTCGTAGGCCGTGAGGGTGGCGTTGCCCAGCGGGTCGACGACCGCCGTCCGCCGGTTGACGGCGTCGTACAGGTACGTCGTCGTGTGGTTGTTCGGGTCGGTGACGGCGGTGGCGTTGCCGACGGCGTCGTAGCGCGTGGCCGTCACTCCGCCGAGCGCGTCGGTGACCGCGGTGCGGCGGTTGACGGCGTCGTAGGCGTAAGCGGTCCTATTGCCGCGGGCGTCGGTCGTGCCGGTCACGTTGCCGACCGGGTCGTAGGCCGTCGTCGTCCGGTGCGTCAGGGCGTCGACCGTGACCGTTCTGCGGTCCAGCAGGTCGTAGGCGTAGGCGGTCGTGTGGCCGTCGGCGTCCGTCGCGGCGGTGACGTTGCCGACCAGGTCGTAGGCCGTCGCCGTCGGGTTCAGCAGCGCGTCGACGACCGCCGTCCGCCGATTGACGACATCGTAGAGGTACGTCGTCCGGTTCCCACGGGCGTCGACCGTCCCGGTCGGGTTGTTCGCCGCGTCGTACAGCGTGGTCGTCCGGTTCATCAGCGCGTCGATCGCGGTCGTGCGCCGGCCGAGGGCGTCGTACAGGTAGGTCGTCGTGTCGCCGCGCGCGTCGACCGCCAGGGTCACGTTGCCCAGCGCGTCGTAGAGCGTCGTCGTCCGGTTCGTCAGGGCGTCGACCACGGCCGTCGGCCGCTTGTCGGCGTCGTAGAGGTACGAGGTCGTGTTGGTCCGCGCGTCGGTGACGGCGGCGGCGTCGCCGTAGGCGTCGTAGCCCGTTTGCGTGGGGTTGGTGAGGGCGTCGACGGCGAGGGTCCGGCGGTGGGGACCGTCGCAGGCGAAGCCGGTGACGTTGTTGCGGGCGTCGGTGACCTGCAGGACATCGCCGAAGGCGTCGTAGGCGTAGGTCGTGCGGTTGGCGAGGGCGTCCACGGTGACGAGCAGGTCGCCGGTAGCGGGGTCGTAGGCGTAGGCGGTCGCGTGGCCGAGCGGGTCGGTCAGCACCGCCAGCCCCAGGAGCGCGGGCGTCACGGCCGGGCTGGCCAGCCCGCGCACCGCCGCCGGCACGACCTGGTAGACGGCGCCAAGGCCGCGGTCGACGGCGGCCAGGCGCGTCGTCACCGGGTCGTAGCCGAACTGGGCGTTGAGCGGACCCCACAGGTCGCTGACGAGGCGGTGGCCGCTGTCGTAGGCGAAGGCGCGCCCGAAGCCCGCCGCGTCGGCCAGGGCCGTCAGGTCCGTGCCCGCGTGAGCGACCGACAGCGAACGCCCGCCCGGCTCGGCGATGCCGCTCAGCAGGCCGGTGGGGTAGGCGAGCGTCGTGGCGCCGCCGTCGGGCGCCTCCACGGCGGTCAGTTCGCCCGCCGCGTCGTAGGTATAGGCCAGCGTCAGGCCGTGCGGGTCGGTGACGGACGTCAGGTGACCTTGCGGGTCGTACGTGTACTTGATCTGACTTTTGGTCGTATAGAGGAACGAATAGTCGGGATTCTGGACCAGGGTGCCGAAGTCCTCGGCCGGGCCGGCGAAGGTGCCGTCGAGGCTCTCGGCGAAGAAGCGGTAGTCGCCGTTGCCCTCGGCGCGGATCACGCCGCCGCAGGCGAGCAGCAAACGGCCGACGTGGTCGATGCCCCAGCCGGGGCCGAGCGGGTCGGCGTCCTGGCCCGACCCCAAGGGGGCGTCGGTCGTCACGACCTGGGCCATGCCCCCGATGACGGCGTCGACGGGCGGCCCGGCGGCGAAGGTGGCGTGGACGCGGACCTGCCAGTTGTAGTTCCCGCTGGCGGCGACGGGCGTCACCTTCTGCACGGCGAGCAGGTAGCTATCGCCCGCCGCGTGGCCGGCGGTGGCGAAGGTCATCGGCGGGTCGGGCGGGTCGGTGCCCCAGGTGAGCTGGACCTGGATCAGGGTCGGCACGCTGGCGGCGGCGGGGGTGAAGGGCCACTCGACGACGGGGCGGACCGAAACGGTGTCCGCGTTGTAGACGAGGGCGGGGCGGCCGCCGACGGCGTTGTCGGGGCTCTGGCTGAAGTCGAGCGGCTGACTCAGGCGCAGGCCGCCCGTGCCGAGGGAAACGGTCGCCTCGCCGAGGGGCGTCAGCAGGACGCGCTCGGGGTCGTTGGCGCGGTGCTGGCCGGGGCCGAGCGTCCAGCCGACGACGGTGGCGGTCGCGGTGGCGGTGACGGCGGGCCCGTCGTCGGCGGCGGTGAGGGTGACGGGGTAGCTGCCGACGGCGGCGTAGGTGTGGCCGGCGCCAACGGTGAAGGTGCCGTTGTGATTGTCGAAGAGGGTGGCCGTCGAGGTCTGGCCGTCGCCCCAGGCGACGGTGACGGTCAGGTCGTCGGCGCCGGCGTCGGTGAGGACGACGGTGACGTCGTAGGTTCCCTCCTCGCGGTAGAGGGGGACGGCGTCGACGACCCACTGGCCGCCGACGCGGCTGACCTTGGCGGCAGTGGGCGTCTGGCCGTCGCCCCAGTCGACGAGGGCGGCGGGGGCGGCGCCGCCGAAGGGGTCGGCGTCCTGGAAGACGGCGAGAGTGGCGGGGGTCGAGGGTGCCGTCGGCGACGGTGACGGGCCAGTGGACGGAGCCGGTGACGCCGGGGTCGTCGGTGAGGGTGTCGCGGACGTCGTAGGCGCCCTCGGCGGCGTAGACGTGGCCGCCGGAGAGGAGGGACGGGTGGCCGACCTCGGCGAGGTGGGGCCAGTAGTTCCAATAAGGCGACAGCGGGTAGGAGCCGTCCCAGGCGCCCCCGAGGCCCGACGGGGTCGTCTTGCCGTCGGCCCAATCGATCGTGATCGCCTTGATCGGGTCGCCGCCGTTGGGGTTGAGGAGGGGCTCGGCGGGCAGGTAGGCCGGCTGGCCGACGCCGGCGAGGACGGCGCGGACGGTGTCGGTGACCTGGCCGACGAGGGTGCCGTCGTCGGTGACGGCGACGGTGGCGGCGAAGGTGCCGGGGGTGCCGTAGACGTGGCTGCCGAGGACGCGGTAGGTGCCGTGGGAGCCGACGACGGTGCCGGCGCTGGTGCGGCAGGCGATGGTGGCGGCGAAGGCGGCGGCGGCGGCGGCGGCGGCGGCGTTCGGGTCGGCGAAGGTGGCGAGGACGGCGTGGGACAGGCCGGCGGCGTCGGGGTACCACAGGCCGCCGGTGCCGCCCCACTGCCAGGGACGCCCGCCGCCGGCGTAGATGAACGAGGAGATCGTGCCGTCGGCCGGGAGGCTCGCCCCGAAGGACTGGGTGACGGCCGCGGTGACGAGGGTGAGCGGCGCATCGTCAGGAAGGGGTCGGCGACCAGGGCGGTGGCGTAGCCGACGGCGGTCAGGCCGGTCACGTAGGTGCCGGTGACCGTGAGGAGGAAACTCCCTTCCTCGGCGTAGGTGTGGGTGCCGGTCACGCGGGCGGTGGTGGCGGTGAGCGGGGTCAGGGTGCCGGCCGAGGTGGTGCCGTCGCCCCAGTCGATGGTGGCGGCGTGGCAGCAGAGGGGGTGCGCCGGGTTGAGGTCGGTCAGGACGGCGACCGGGGCGTCGGTCAGGGCGACCCCTTCCACGGCGTTGAGGGGCGTCGCGGCGACGCGGAACGCGCCGGGGGCGGGTCCGGTGACGGTGACGGGGACGGTGAACGCCACCCGGGCGGTGCCGTCCTCGTGGAGGGTGACGCTGGCGAGGAACGACCCGGGGAGCGCGTAGGTGTGACTCCCCGTGATCCGGAAACTGCCGGCCGAGCCGGTGAGGGTCGCGGCGGCCGGCGCGGTGCCGTCGCCCCAGGCGACGGTGGCCCCGTAGGCGGCCAGGGGGTCGGCGGGGTTGGGGTCGGTGACGAGCAGGCAGGTGTCGTAGCCGGCGGCGGTCGCAAGTCCCGGATTCATCTCACGGAATCCCTCCTCCCAGGATGAGACGAGTGACACGCCGGGCGACGAATCGGCGCACGGGGCGGAGCGGTCGTGGTTTTCCCGCAAGTCGTTTGTTCCCTTTGGCTTGTTTGAACTGTCCCTGTCCCTCCCCTGTCCCTCCCCGGTTGCCCGTAACGCTGGCTGAGCGTCGTCGAGCTATTTGCAGAGGGCGGAGACAACGGGCACCAGCGTCACCCCTTCGGACTTGGCTCGATTTCGGAAGGTCTCCACAACATGCTCAAATCCTGATCCGTCACGAGCCACATTCTCCAGTTCAGCAACATCGCGGAGTTGCCGCTGGAGTTCGGCCTGCACGTATTCTCTCTTGAGGATGGCTGCCTCTGCTTCGGCTGTCTCCTGTGAGCTGACATTGACACGCGGATGCAAGTGCCAAAATTGCGAATTCCGCAAGACCACTCAGAGGGTGCCGATCAACCTCATTTCCTGGTACCAAATCACCTGCGGGTATCAAGGGCTCATAATCGCTGAGGAATGGTTCCTCATGACCTGTTTGTCCTCGCAGTGCCAGTTCCCACAAGTGATCCAACGTCGAACGCAAGCAGTTCGGACGACCTCGCGCCGACTTCTCGCTGTAGGACTGGTACAGTGGGAAGAGTCGCTCCGCGCAAGATAAGGCAAAGAGCATCCGGCACCGTGGACTGACACGCTCCAGTCGGTCTTTCAGCAATTGCCGGTCAAACTCAACCACGAAGCGATTTCTCCCGGCTTCAGTGCCGCGCGTTGTGCCGGGCTGAGGTCGCGGACGCCACCACCGGGGTTGGGGGCGATGGCGCCGGGGTCGATCGAGCCGTCGCCCCAGTCGATCAGGGCGGCGTAGTCGGCGACGGCGCCGGCGGGGTCGGCATCGGCGAAGGAGCCGACGACGCCGCTGAAGGGGGAGGGGAGGCCTCCGCCCGCGACGGCGTCGATGACACCTCCAAGGCGTTCTCTCAACACGTTGACTTCACCGAACTCCCCGGCCCTCCTTACAGGCTCTTCTTCACCGCAGCCCGGCTCGAAGCCCTGATGGCCGAACCCTAACCGCACTGAGACTTGGGGGGCTCTCAAGGTCGTCGTCCTGGGACGAGTTCGGGTCAAGACGGGCGAGGCGGACAGAACCTGTGGCACCCAGGCGAGGGGAGAAGAGGCCGGGCGGTTGTGCTGAGACGAGTTACGACAGGCTCAACGGCTCGGGTCCGTGTTAACGGGTGTGTTCTTGTTTCGCCGGGGTGACAGAATCCACAGTCGGGTTAACAACCCGGCGCGAGCCCGAGAGCCTCGCGTGTGACAAACCGCCCGAAACTCCGGGCCACATCTCTCCGGAATCCCTTCCTGACAAAATCACCTAATTCTTTTTCCAGAAACAACTTGCAGAAATAGCTACGCTAGAAATCCGTAGAGTATTGTTACGAAGAGGGTTACGACCGGGGAGTTGCCTCAAACAGTCCCACCGAATCGCCAACAGCCTCAACGCGGAATTAGGGGGTTGGGGCCGATGCTCCGCCGTCACCTCCGGATTTTTCCCCCTGCTACCGCCCGCCTCCCCGGCCACGAACGTCAGCACCATGCCGCTCCGACACTTCTTTTCCTGGCGGACCAGGACGGTTGATGTGACTGCTCCCAGAGGACGCGGGAGAGATGGTTCCCCGCCGGAATGAGAGAGGGCGGCGATTTGCCGCGACAAGGAGAGGTAAAGATGTCGAAGCAATTGGGGTACGGGCTCGCCCTGTTGGCGCTGGCGGCGGCCGTGGTTTGCGGACCCGCGGCGACGCCCGCGCCGGCCGACCGCGGCCCCGGCGGCCCCAGCAACGGCGGCCCCCGGGAAATTCGGGTCGAGGGAACGATCACGGCGGTGGGCGCCGCCAGCGTGACGATCAAAACGACCGTCGTCGCGGTCAACGCCGCGACAAAGATTGAGCGCAACGGCGTGCCCGTGGCCCTGTCGGCGCTGCGGGTCGGCGACCGCGGCCAGGCGCGCATCCCCGCGGGGGCCGCCGCCGCGTCCAAGGTGGAGTCGGTCGGCTCGTAAGGGAAGATCCCCGGCCGCAAGCGGCCTGGCACAACCAGGCCGCTTGCGGCCCGCGTCGCCGCCGGAATTGTTCGGCTCACCCACCGCAAAGCGTTTTCCGGACACCGCGGCCGGGGTTCTCGGAGACGCCGATGACGATGACAGCCGCGCGGGCCGGCCGCCCCGACGCCGAGACGAGCAACCCCTGGCGCCAGGTCTACTTCCTGCTCGCGGCCTTCGACGTCTTCACCGTGTCGATGAGCCTGTACCTCAACCATCGCATTATGACCATCTACACGCGCTCGGTCGCTGTGGGCCAGGCCTGGGCCGAATTACAGCACGGCGCGTCGGAGCTGGGGCAGCTGGCGGCCGCCGTCAACGCGCCGGGGAACGACGTCTTCGCGTCCCACGACATTCCGCGCGAGGCGGAGAGAATGGGCCGTGCCCGCCAGGAGTTCAACCAGCACTTTCAGGACCTGCGGCGAACGACCCTGGCACTGACGACGGAGGACCAGGCCGAGCCGTTGCTTCAAGACCTGGACCGGGCCGGGGCCGCGGTCGGCCGCGCCGCCGCCGAAGCTACCTCGATCTTCGATTCCCTCCGCGCCAACCGCGTGGACGAGGCCGGCAAGCGCATGGCGGCCATGGACCGGCAGTACGGGCAAGCCCTCGTCGCGCTCGCCGGCCTGCGCGAACAGATCGCGGCCGTGCAGAAGGCCCACTTCGACCAGCAGACGTCGGCCGCGGCCGTGTTGCAGAAGAGCGAGTACGTCATCGCGGGGCTCATCCTGCTCATGGTCGGCGGAGCCCTGCTTCACGCCCGCCACGTCGGCCGTCAGGCCGAAGCGCACCAGCGGCGCGAGCGCGAGGCCGAGTTCCGCACGCGCTTCCTCCACCGTGTCATGGCCGCGCAGGAAGAAGAACGGCGGCGGATCGCGCGCGACCTCCACGACGAGATCGGCCAGTCGCTCACGTCGCTGATCGTCGGACTGCGGGTCCTGACGGAGGCGCCGGAGGCCGGGCTCGCGTGCGAGGGAGCCGCCGCGCTGCGCGACATCGCGGCGGCGACTTACGACGAGGTGCGCCGCCTGGCCCGCGGGCTGCGGCCGGCCATGCTGGACGACCTCGGCCTTGTGCCGGCGCTGGAACGATATATCCTGGATTACGCGGAGGCCCACGGCCTCGCGGTGGACTTCCGGCCCGCGGGGCTCGGCGCGGGCCGGCTGCCGGAAGCCGTGGAGACGGCCCTCTACCGTATCTTGCAAGAGGCACTGACGAACACCGCCAAGCATGCCGCGGCGCGCCAGGTCCGCGTCGTACTGAGTCAGGACGGCGGTACGGTGCGGGCGGTCGTGGAAGACGACGGCCGCGGCTTCGACGGCGAGGCGCTGCCGCGGTCCGGCGGCGTCGGGCTGTCCGGCATCCGCGAGCGGGCCGCGCTGCTCGGCGGTTCGGTGGCGATTACCTCGCGGCCGGGGCGAGGGACCCGGCTCGAGGTGAGCGTTCCCGTGGCGGAGGCGACTGATGGGGAAGATCCGGGTGCTGATCGCCGATGACCACGCCGTCTTGCGGGCCGGGCTGCGCCTGCTGCTCAACGCCCAGCCCGACATGGAGGTCGTCGGCGAGGCCGGGGACAGCCAGGAAGCCGTGTGTAAGGCCCGCGACTTGCGCCCCGACGTAATCACCCTTGACCTGAACATGCCCGGCGGCGGCAGCATCAAGAAGATTGAGCGCCTGCGCCAGGAGTGTCCGCAAACGCGGGTGCTGGTGCTCACCATGCACGACGACCTGGCTTACCTGCGGGCCGTGCTGGCGGCCGGAGGGGCGGGCTACGTGGTGAAGAAGGCCGCCGACACCGAACTGATGACCGCCATCCGCGCGGTCGCCGCGGGCCGCACGTTCGTCGACCTCTCCCTGACACGCGGCCAGTTGCCGACGGACCTGAACAACTCGTCCGACCGGCCGGGGACGGCAGGGCTAAGCCGGCGCGAGCGCCAGGTGCTGGCGTCGCTGGGCCAGGGGCAGACCTGTCAGGCGATCGCCGACGGGCTGTCTTTGAGCGTCAAGACGGTCGAGACGTACCGCGCCCGCATCGCCGAGAAGCTCGGCCTGAAGACGCGGGCCGATTTCGTCCGCTACGCCGCGGAGACCGGACTGCTCACTTTCAGCCCCGTCGGGGAAGAAGACGCCAAGGAGCCTCCGCGGAAGCCCTGACGCCGTGTCGGGGATTTCCTGACAAACCTGACAAACGCGCGTGCCTTCCCCGATACCCCCCCCAGGACTATCTCTTTATCATTTCTGTTAGACGCTTCGGGGCGGCGACCCCAAATCAACCCGTAATTTCGTGAGGCCGACCGTCGCGGCGCGGTTACCGTCGTCGTGTCGGCGGCCGGTTGCTTCTCTCTGAAATGTTTTGGCGGATGAGAGCCCTTGATCCGACTGTCCTGGAGGACGGACTCTCCCCGCGTTTCATCAATTCCTCGAGGTCGCGTAATGTCTCTCTCCCGCTGGCTCCGTCCCCTCGCGTCCGCCTTGGCCCCCACGCATCGCACCCGACGGCACGGCCGTCGCACGCCCGCCAATCGGAGCCACGCCGTCGAGGTCCTGGAAGACCGTTGCCTGCTTTCGGCAACCTTACTACGCGACCTCAACACCGACACGCTCGGCTCCTCGCCTACCGGCCTGGTCCGGGCCGGCGACACCCTGTTCTTCCGGGTCGCCGACGCCGGCCACGGTAGCGAACTTTGGCGCAGCGACGGCACCGGCGAAGGCACCCTCCTCGTCAAGGACATCAACCCCGGGCAAGCGTCGTCTACCCCCACGGACCTGACCGACGTCAACGGCACCCTCTTCTTCCTCGCCGACGATGGCACCCACGGCCTGGAACTGTGGAAGAGCGACGGCACGGGGGCGGGCACGTCCCTTGTCAAGGACATCGTTCCCGGAAACGACAGCCCGTTTCTCGCGGATTTCGGCGGCGTGCAAACGCGGCAGGGCGGGTTGCTCGTCGGCGCCGGCGACACCCTCTATTTCACGGCGGTCGATCCGGACCACGGGCTCGAGCTCTGGCGCAGCGACGGCACCGAGGCGGGTACGTACCTCCTCAAGGACATCAATCCGGGGCGAACGCGGTCCGACGTCCGCGACGCCACGGTCATCGGTGACACCCTCTTCTTCACCGCCGAGGACGGCACCCACGGCCGCGAGTTGTGGAAGAGCGACGGCACCGAGGCGGGGACCGTCCTCGTCAAGGACATCAACCCGGGGCAGGCCTCCGCGGACGTCCGCGGCCTGACGAACGTTGGCGGCACGCTTTTCTTCGCGGCCAACGACCGGCTGTGGAAGAGCGACGGCACCGAGGCGGGGACGCTGCAAGTGACCACCGGCGCCCCCAGCCCCCGCAACCTGACGGACGTCGGCGGCACCCTCTTCTTCACCGCCTACCTCACCCGGAACAGCCCCGAGTTGTGGAAGAGCGACGGCACCGAGGCGGGCACCGTCCTCGTCAAGGACATCAACCCGGGCACCGCGTCGTCGGCGCCGCACGATTTGAGGAACTTGAACGGCACCCTCTTCTTCGTGGCCAACGACGGCAGCCACGGCGACGAGTTGTGGGAGAGCGACGGCACCGAGGCGGGCACCGTCCTCGTCAAGGACGTCGCCCCCGGCACCGCCAGCGGCCTTCTGACGACGACGTTAACGGCGGGCGACGGCGTCCTGTACTTCGCGGCGGACGACCAGGTCCACGGCAAGGAGCTGTGGAAGACGGACGGCACCGAGGCGGGCACCGTTCTCGTCGCGGACGTCGCCCCCGGCGCCGCCTCCGGCATCTCGGACGGCGGCTTCTTCCCCGCGCCGCCGGAGTTGGTGGCCGTCAACGGTACGCTGTTCTTCGCCCCGCAGAGCCCGCGCTTCGGCAAGGAGCTGTGGAAGACGGACGGCACGGAAGCGGGCACGGTCCTCGTGGCGGACATCAACCGCGACAGCGGCTCGGCCGACCCGCACAACCTGACCTCCGCCGGCGCCGCCCTCTACTTCGCCGCCGACGACCGCGTCCACGGGACGGAACTGTGGCGCAGCGACGGCACCCCGCAAGGGACGGCGCTCGTCAAGGACATCGTGCCGGGGGAGGGCGGCGCGAACCCCTTCGAGCTAACGGCGGTCGGCGACGTCCTCTATTTCGACGCCCGGACGCGGGCGAACGTCACCGGCCTGTGGAAGACCGACGGCACCGACGCCGGCACGACGCTGCTCCGCGAGTTCGACGGCCGGCAGAGCCTCGGCCCGATCTTCCTCACCCCCGTCGGCGGTTCCCTCTTCTTCATCGCCAAGGACCTCGTCGCCGACACCGGCTACGAGTTGTGGAAGACCGACGGCACGCCCGACGGGACCGTGATGGTCAAGGACATCAACCCGGGCGCCGCCGACAGCTTCCCGCGCGGCCTGACGGCCGTCGGCGACACCCTTTATTTCGTCGCCGACGACGGCGTTCACGGCCGCGAGCTGTGGAAGAGCGACGGCACCGCCGACGGCACCGCCCTCGTCAAGGACATCAACCCCGGGGCGGTGGGGGCGTTCGACGCCTACTTCGCGGCCCTGCGGGCCGTCGGGAATACGGTCTATTTCGCCGCGGACGACGGCGCCCACGGCTTCGAGCTGTGGCGGACCGACGGGACCGCCGACGGGACCGCCCTCGTCAAGGACATCAACCCCGGCGAGGCGGGCTCCCTGTCCTCCTCCTACGACCCGGGGCTGACGGCCGTCGGCGGCACGGCGTTCTTCGTGGCCGACGACGGCGGCCACGGGCGGGAGCTGTGGAAGACCGACGGCACCGGGGCCGGCACCACCCTCGTCAAGGACGTCGTGGCCGGCTCCGACTTCTCCGACCCGCGCGAACTGACGGCCGTCGGGGACACGCTCTTCTTCGCCGCGGGGTCCGGCGGCAGTTTCGGCACGGGCGACGTCGAGCTGTGGAAGAGCGACGGCACGGAGGCGGGCACCGTCCTCGTCAAGGACATTTGGCCGGGTCCGGCCTCGTCGATCCCCACGAGCCTCACCGCCGTGGGTGGCGCCCTCTACTTCTCCGCCCAGAACGATCTGTTCGGGCGGGAACTGTGGGTGAGCGACGGCACGCCCGACGGGACCGTCGCCGTGCAGGACCTCGCCCCGGGGGAGGCGGGCGGCCTGAACCCCTTCTTCGGCCTCAACTCCGTGGCCGCGGCCGGCGGGAGCCTCTACTTCGTGGCGGACAACGGCCACACCGGCAGCGAGGTGTGGCGGCTGCCGCTCGGCGGCCAGCCGGTCGCCCGCGACGACGCCTACAGCGTCGACGAGGACGGCACACTCGCCGTCGCGCCCGGCGGCGTGCTGGCTAACGACGGCGACGGCTCCGGCGCCCCGCTGACGGGCACGCCGGTCCTCGCCCCGAGCCACGGCACGCTGGCGCTCGAGGCCGACGGCTCGTTCGTCTACACGCCGAATCCCCTGTTCCACGGCACCGACCGCTTCGCCTACGCGGCGAACGACGGCAGCGCGGACGGCAACGTCGCGGTGGTGACGGTCACGGTCCATCACGTCAACCACGCCCCGCGGGCGGCTGACGACCAGTATCGCGTCACCCCTGGCTTCGAGCGGCAGGTGGGCTCGTTCGCGGGCCTCCTCGCCAACGACACGGACGTGGACGGCGACCCGCTGAAGGCCGTCCTCGTCGACGGCCCGACCCACGGCACCCTGACGCTGCGAGACGACGGGTCGTTCACCTACACCGGCGGCGACGATTTCGGCGGCTCCGACCGCTTCACGTACCTCGTGACGGACGGCCAGGCCGACAGCGAAGCCGCCACGGTCACGCTGACGCGCAACACCCGCCCGGTGGCCGTCGCGGACGAGTACAGCCTGCTCCAGTACAAGACGCTGGAGGTCGTCGCCGCCGACGGCCTGCTGGCGAACGACACCGACGCGGACGGCGACCGTCTGAGGCCCGCCGTGACGGCGGAGCCGAGCCACGGCTTCGTGGACGTGAACGCCGACGGCTCGTTCACCTACTTCCCGAACAACGACTTCAGCGGCACGGACGCCTTCACCTATACCGCGTCCGACGGGGTCGTCGCGAGCGAGCCGGTCGTCGTGACGGTCCACGTCATCCCGCGGCCGAAGGCGGTCGACGACGGCACCTACCGCATCCTGCGGGGGACGACGCTCACGGTGTCGGCGCCGGGCGTGCTTGCCAATGACGTCTCTCCCCACGGCCGGCCGCTGGTCGCGACTCTCGAGGCCGACTATGCGCCGGGCAAGCTGGTGCTGAACCCGGACGGCTCGTTCACGTACACGCCGCTGCCCGACGAGGTCGGCCCCACCTTCTTCACCTACAAGGTGAGCGATGGTGTTTACGAAAGCCAGTTCGGGGCGGCGGTCAGCATCCTGGTCGTCCCGCCGCCGACCTCCCACGACGACCTCTACGGCGAGGTGCTGACGGGTTCCACGCTGGACGTCCCGGCGGCCCAGGGCGTCCTGGCCAACGACGCCGACGGTCAGAGCAGTCCGCTGACCGCCGCCCTCGTCGACGGGCCGAGTCACGGCACGCTGACCTTACGGGCCGACGGCTCGTTCACCTACGTGCCGGGGGCGGACTACGCCGGCCGCGACGGCTTCACCTACCGGGCCAACAACGGGCTGGCCGACGGCAACCTCGCGACCGTGACGATCATCGATTCCGTCCTGGTCTCCCTGGACGAGGGCCGGGACTTTTACGGCGAGCGCATCCTGACGGTCCAGTCCTACGGCGACCCGTCCTCGCCGGTGTTCGGCTTCTTCGACACCGGGGCGTCGATGACGTCGTCCGCCTTCTACGACCGCGGCGACACTCCGGTGCGCCTGGCGGGCGGGGCGGTCGCCGGGGCGGTCGGCGGTACCATCACGGGCGACGTGGGGCAGTCGGCCCCGCTCGTCGTCGACGGCCTGCACGCGGGCATCGGCACCGGCCCGGACGGCCTGCCCGCCGTCCAGTTCCACCTCGACAAGAACAGCCTGGTGACGGCGCCGCTGCAGAGCTTCCTCGGCACGGAGGGGGGGAGCCCGCTGCTGCCGACCATAGCCGGCACGCCGATCCTGCGCCCCTCCGCGGTCCACCCGGACGGCCTGGCGGCTCTGGTCGACATGCGCGGCGTGGTCCTCGACTTCCGCGCGGAGTTCCCCGATTCGACGCCCCTGGCGTTCCCGGACCTCACGTTCGTGGCTCCCGGCATCCGTCTCACCGCCGGGGATGGGACGAAGGCCCCCGTGAGGATCCCGCTCACCCTGGTCGGCGGGGACAACATCGACAACCCCGGCCACGGCGTCAGCCAGGCCCCGCTGCCCATGCAGACGGGCGTCCGGGTGGGGCACGGCTCGGCGTCCGTGTCCGGCCAGCATTTCCTGTTCGACACGGGGGCGGAGGCCACGGTGCTGTCGCGCTCCGCGGCCCTCGCGCTGGGGCTCGACCTGGACCACCCGGACTTCAGCTTCCCCGTGGACGGCATCGGCGGCGTCGTGGAGGACGTGCCCTACTTCCTCCTCGACCAGCTCGAGGTGCCGACCGCGGAGGGCCGCACGCTGCTGTTCCGCCATGTGCCGACGGTGGTACTCGACCTGCCGGAGGGGACCGACGGCTATCTGGGGATGAACCTGTTCAACACGGCGTCCAAGCTCCTGTACGACCCGTACGACCCGGCGGGGGCGTCGCTGAGCGTCACGTTCCTCGACAACCCGGTCCGCGAGTCGCCCGGCACGACGGTCATCCCCATCAAGATTTGGAAAGCGCTGGGCGGGCCGTTCGTCGCGGCGGTGCAGGGCCGCGGCGTGCCCGGCGTGAACCTCACGGAGGTCAACACCGCGCCCGTCTCCTTGGGCGACAGCTACGAAATCAACGAGGACGCCCCCCTGACGGTCGCCGGCGCCGGGGTGCTGGCCAACGACAGCGACGCCGAGGCCGACCCCCTCGCGGCGACCCTGGTGAGCGGCCCGGCGCACGGGGCGCTGGCACTCAACGCCGACGGCACGTTCCGTTACACCCCGGACGCCGACTACAACGGTACGGACAGCTTCACCTACACCGCCGGCGACGGCACGGCGGCCGGCGCCCCGATGACGGTGACGTTCCGCGTCACTCCGGTCAACGACGCCCCGACGGCGGCCGACGACGCGGCTCGCGGCGTGCAGGACGGCGAGGTCCGCGGCCGTGTCCTGGGCAACGACGCCGACGTCGACCACGACACCCTGTCCGCCATGGTGGGGACGCCGCCGGCGCACGGCACGCTGACGCTCAACGCGGACGGCTCGTTCGTCTACACGCCGGACGCCAGCTTCGCGGGCAGCGACCGCTTCACCTACCGGGCGGACGACGGGCACGCGGCCAGCGCCGAGGCCGCGGTGGCTTTGACCGTGGCGCCGCGGGACGACGTGTTCCTGACGCACTTATACCAAGACCTGCTCGGCCGCGCTCCGGAGGAGGAGGGCTTCCACTACTGGCGGGGCCTGCTGGACGCCGGCGTGTCGCGCGAGCGGGTGTCGGCGGGCATCGCCGCGAGCCCGGAGTATCGAACCGACCAGGTTCAGCAGCTGTACACCAAGTATCTCGGCCGCAGTGCCGACGCCAACGAGTTGAAGGCCGCCCTCGCCGCCACGGACGGTTTGCCCGACGGCACGAACGGGCTGAAGGCGACGCTCCTGAGTTCCGCCGGCTACGTCGCGCGGGCCGGCTCAGGGGTCGACTTCGTCCGGTCGCTGTTCCGCGACGTGCTGGGCCGCGTGCCCGACCCGGGCGGCGAGGCCTGGTGGGCGGGGCGTCTGGCGGACGGGGCGTCGGCGTCCCAGGTGGCGCTCGGCGTCCTCACCAGCGAGGAGGCCCGTCTCCAGGCGGTGGACGGGTTCTACCAGAGCTACCTGCGCCGCGGCGCGGACGAGGGCGGGCGGGCCTATTTCGCCGCGCTCCTCGGCCGCGGCGTGGCCCCGCACGACCTGATCGGGGCAATGCTCGGCACGCCGGAATACTTCCGGCGCGACGAGTGATCCGGCCGTTAGTGTGGGTTCGAGGGACGTGTTGTTCGTCGAAGCCGTCGCGAAGACCACTTACTCCGCTGCGTGCGCGGCTCCGACGAACAACACGTCCCTCGAACCCGCCCTCGACGTCATTCCGGGTCGTCCGCTTTGGCGATTCTCTCCGGACCGGGCGGACGCGTCCCGAAGCGCCAAGGGCGCGACTTATTCCCGGAGTTCGTCCGCCCATCTTGCCGTTCACGCCCCGCCTTCCTTCGTCCTTCTTGCTCCGAAGAAAGTCCTTTCCTATAATCACGACAGTGCCCTCGCGGTGCCGGACCGCGGACTCGCTCGACGTCCCCCTCCTACCCGAGAGCCTTCGCATGGATGAACTCCACCACGAATGCGGGGTCGCCGCGATCTACCACCTGCCGAGCCCGACGCCGTCGCGGCTGGCCCCGCTCGCCGGACAAGAGCAGGTGTCCCGGCTCATGCCGCGGATCCTGCTCGACCTGCAGAACCGCGGCCAACTCGCCGCCGGCTTCTCGACCTTCAACCCCCAGCGCGACAAGCTCCTCGACACTTACAAGCAGATCGGCACCGTCATCGAGGCGTTCCGCCTCAACCACCAGGCGAAGTACGACAGTCTCATGCGCGAGTACGCGGGCCGCGCCGCCATCGGCCACGTCCGCTACGCCACCTGCGGCGCCACCGACCGCAGCTACGCCCAGCCGTTCGAGCGTCAGCACGGCTGCCGCTGGAAGTGGTTCACCTTCGCCTTCAACGGCCAGCTCGCCAACTACTCCGAGCTGCGCGACGAACTCCTCACCCTCGCCGACTACCACCTCACGCGCAACACCGACACCGAAATCATCATGCACTACCTCAGCCACGAGCTGAGGGGCGAGGAGCAGCCCGACCTGGTGCAGGTGTTCCGCAACCTGAGCGAGCGCTTCGACGGCGCTTACAACATCGTCTTCATGAACGCGATGGGCGACATGGCCATCGTCCGCGACCCGAAAGGGTTTCGTCCGCTGTGCTACGCCCAGGACGGCGCCCTTTTCGCCGCCGCCAGCGAGAGCGTGCCGCTGCTCAACCTCGGCTTCAAGAACGTGCGTTCGCTGGAGCCGGGCCAGATGATCCTGATCCAGGACGGCAAGGTGAGTCTGCACCGCTTCGCCGAGCCGGCGCGGCACGCGCACTGCTTCTTCGAGTGGATTTACTTCGCCAACGTGGCCAGCACTCTCGACGACCGCAGCGTCTACCTGGCCCGCGCCGCGCTGGGCAAGGAGTTGGCCCGCCAGGAGCGCCAGCTGGGCCTGGTGCCGCTCGACAGCGATACCATCGTCGTGCCCGTCCCCGACACCGGCAAGGCGGCGGCCGACGCGATGGCCTTCGAGTTGGGCCTGCCGTCGGTCGAGGGGCTGATCCGCAACCGCTACATCGGCCGCACCTTTATCGAGGGGCAAAACCGCGCCCAGCGCGTGCAACTGAAGTACACCCCGCTGCGTGAGGTACTGGCCGGCAAGCGCGTGCTGCTCGTCGAGGACACCATCGTCCGCAGCACGACCATGAAGGCGCTGCTGCGCGACCTGCGCGAGCGGGGCGGGGCGAAGGAGATCCACGTTCGCGTCGCCTGCCCGCCGATCGTGGCGCCGTGCTTCTACGGCATCGACATGAGCACGGTCCGCGAACTGTTCGCGCCGCGCTTTATGAAGGGCGCGCGTCCGACGTATGACGAGCAGATGACGATGGCGAAGGAACTCGGGGCCGACAGTCTCTTCTACTTGCCGCTCGACGCCATCGCGCGTTGCATCGACCTTCCCGAAACGCGGCTGTGCCGCGCCTGCCTCACGGGCGACTATCCCACCGCGACGGGCGAGCGTCTGTACCAGATCGCGCTGCGCAAGCGCGGCGACTCCGGCACGAACGGCCGCACCTACGAGATGGTGCCCGCCGTCGCGGCGGCGGGAGAACCGTAAGGCACTCGAACCTTTCACGGCCTCGACGTCGAACGTGCCTGCCCTGAATGTGAAGATTCGCGGAAATCCGCGGGGGAGTGGCTTTTCTCCTTGACGAGCGGGCAGGCGTAGGTGTAGAAATTGAGTCGTTGACTCAGCCGCTCCGCATGGCCGCTCATCGTCTGGCGTGGCCGTCCGGGGCTCACCCGTCACCGCGCCAGGCGAGGAAGGCCGGGATCATGAAAGACGTTTCGCGCTCCCTCCTCCGGTCGCTGTTCGGCCGGGAGAGACGGACAAAAGCCCCCCCGATGTCCTCAATCGGTCCCCCGCGTCGAACTGCTGGAAGACCGCTGGGTGCCGACGGTCTTCACCGTGCGGAACCTGAACGACGCGGGCGTGGACTCCCTGCGGGCGGCCATCCAGGGGGCTAACGCCTCCCCGGACACTCATTCCTCGATCGTCTTCCAGCCGATGCTCAGCGGCATCATCACCTTGGCGTCCGCCCTCGACCCGCTTAAGAAGGACATCGACATCGGCGGGCGGGCTGGCGGAGGTTCGATCACGGTCCAGCGCGACTTAACCGCCGGCAACTTCAGGATCTTTGAAGTCACCGCCTCATCCCACAGTTCCATCAACGGGCTGGACATCGCGAACGGAAGCATGCCGACCGATAATGGTGGCGGCGTCCTCAATTGGGGAACCCTCTCCCTCGTCGGCTGCTCGATCCGCGACAACGTCGCCCAGGCAGGTGGGGGCATCTACAACGATTCCTCTTCCACGCTCACAGTCTCAGCCTGCACGATCTGGTGGAACCAAGCCAGCGACCTGGGCGGTGGACTCAGCAACTACGGCCAGGCGACGATCTCCAACGGGACGGAAATCTTCGTCAACACCGCGGCCTTCGGCGGGGGCATCAGCAATAGTAAAACCTTGAGCATCATCGACGATTCCCGGATCTACAGCAATTCCGCGAGTAGGTCCGGGGGCGGCATTTGCAATCAAGTCGGCGCAAGTCTGAACATGTCCTCGGGCCGGATTAACAATAACGGGAGTTCTAATTTCGGCGGTGGCATTTACGACCTGGGATCTGTTACCCTGAAAGACGTGAGCCTCACCGGGAACTCGTCCGGCACGGGAGGCGGGTTTTTCCTCGACCGAGGTGCGACGCTGACTCTAAACGGCTGCACCGTCAGCGGCAACACCGCGACGGTCCGGGGCGCCGGCGGAGTCTGGATGGCGGGGAGTACGCTCACCCTCATCAACTGTAACATTCTCGATCCCATCGTCCAGGGTCCCTGATCCGACCGTGCCTCGGCTCAAAGAGCCCTACGCCGTCCGGTTCGTAGGTCAGGATTCCGCTCCTGACCTACGAACCGGAGCGACTCAACGCGCGTGAATCAGAAGTCCGAGTCCTAGTTATGGACGCCAGGAAACGCGGATTCGTCCTTGGTGTCACCCCGTTGATCGTCGCTTCCTTTGCCAAAACGGGCGAGTCATTCCCATGCCGTACCCCAAGTCCTCGCGCGTGTCGTTCTCCCTTTCGTCGAGCGTCGCTCTTCTCTTCGCGGTGGCCGGTTCCGCTCCGGCCGAAGAGCCGAAGTCCGACCGCCCCGCAATCGCTGTGTGGGTCCGCCACCTCGGCAGCACCGTCCATGAGGAACGGGAGAAGGCGGAAGTCTTGCTCGGCTCGGCGGACGACGCCGCCCCGGCCTTGACGGAGGCCCTCAAGTCGTCGGACCCGGAAGTCCGGCGCCGGGCCGCCCGCGCCCTGCAAGTCATTGAGCGTCGGCGAAACCTGGCGGCGCTCGCGCGGCTGAGGAAGTTCGTCAAGGAGGGGCGGGTCGATCTCGTCACTGACCTCCTTGTCCGGTGGCCCCAGTGGGACGACGAGGCGGACGCCTGGCAGGCGGTCGTGAACTTGGCCGAAAAGATGATCGCCCTGGAAGCACGGACTTTCGGCAAGAGGAGTGTCCCAGAAAACGAGGGCGCCCCCCTGGGGGACTTCCGTCGGTATCTCTCGTATTGGGGCACCGGCATCGTCAACGACTCCCGGCGCGTACGGTGGAAGAACAGTGGAAGTGCAAGTTTCGTGGCCAAAGTGGATAGTTTTAGCAGTGAAACCAAGGACAAGCGCATCCTGAGCAGCCTTCTTGTCTCCTCGGGTGACGTGGGCGTCGATCACGCCGGTCTGAGCTTCATCTTTGCCGGCGGCTCGGTTGAGGTCGAGACAATGAGTGATACCCTCGTGGTCTGTGACGGGGACTTCACGATAAATCATGTGATGGGTAGCTGTCTCGTGATCGCGCGCGGCGCCATCCGCTGTCGGAGTGGCGTCGCGGACTGTCGGCTCATCTCTGCGGACCGGGTCAACGACGGCGAGGCCAATAGGTATTCCCAGGTCGCCGTCCGGGAGAAAGAAGTGAACCCCCTCGGGTTCGTGAAGTTCTTCGACCTCAAGCACGTCGGACTCGCCACCGAGACAGGCGAGGACGGCCTGCGCGTCAAGGCGGTCGATAAGGGCAGCCGCGCGGCCCGCGCCGGCCTGCGAGCCGGCGACGTCCTGCTGACGGCCGACGCGAAGAAGGTCGCCTCGGCCGAGGCGTTCCGCAAGTTGGTCCGCGGCGCCGTCGCCGAGGGCCGGGCCGTGCCCTTGACGGTGCGCCGGGCCGACCGCGACCTGACGTTGTCCCTGGCCGGCGACGACTGACCCGCGCCGCCAGCCGGATTCGTCTCACCCCAAGCATCATTCAAGGCCGCGCGGACGCGCGCAATTGCTGTGGCTCCGCCAAGCGCTGGAGGCGCGGGAGGAGCTGCTCCCGGCCGAATCGTTCGGAGAACTTGGCGGCGCCCGACGGCAGCATGTGGTGCGAGTCGAAGAAATCGTCTTCGTCGATCCACGTGCGGGCGTCGATCACCTCCACGTCGGCTTCGCGGCTCGTGGCGTCCAGCCAGTTCTGGATCTTCTCCCGGGTTTCCGGCGCGTACCAGCTCCGGTAGACCGGTCCTTCCGGCATCACCACCAGGACGGCGGGAATGCCTGCCGCGCGACTGGACCGAAGGAGTTCGTCCAGCGCCTCGCAGCGGCGGGGCTCATGATGTCGCAAGTAGTCCCCATATTCCCGGTAAGCGACGGCGAGGGCTCGCGCCCGCTGTTCGGACGACGGCACATCACTCGGGTAAAGGCTCCTGTTCAACTCCCACACGATCGGGTCGCGACCCGGCTCCCGGGGAGGCATGAGCCAGGGTGTGACCGCATGGAGGAGGGCCGAACGACGGTCGTACAGCGCATTCGCCTTGGAAAGAGCCAGGTCGCGCCGCAGGTGGGGTCTGGTGTCCGCCCGATACCGTTCCAAGACCTCCAGGTCCGACGACGTGAGGCGCCCCGCCGGCAACAATTCTTCGCTCAACTGCCAAGGCTGGTCCCCTAGAAAAAGGGCGGGCAGGACTTCGATCAGCAGAAGGTCCGGGGAGATGCCGTCCCGCCGGAGCCGTTTCCATGTCAACAGTTCGTAAACAAAGCCGCGGCCGGGAATCCCGAAGTTGACAAAGGACACCGGCCGGCCCAGTTCTTCTGACAGAAGACGCTCGAGCAAGACCCCGTCGAGGTCCGAATACGAACGGGAGCTTCCGAGCATCAGGACGGTGGGAACCTCCCCGTGGCGCGCGGGAGACTCGTGCCGGAAATAACGGACGCGGGTGTAGTAGTCCGGGTCGACGACCTCGGGGAGCCAGTGTTCGAGCAGCACGCCCGCACCGAGGCCGAGCAGCGCGAAGATCGCCAGACTCGTCAGGACGACCGAGCGTGCCCGGCGTGCGGCGGCGCGGCGCCTTCCGGACTCACCGTGCGTTGCCGGGCGGTCCGGCGCCGAGACCGTGGCGGGCGTCGCGGGACTCATGGCCGGGGGCCTCCCATCAGAACTGGAAATAGATGAACGACTTCTTGGCGAGGGGCGCCAGGAGCAGGCAGAACCCGAGCAGGAAGGCGTAGGCCGCGCCTTCTACCGGCGCGGGAAGCCGGGCGGCCGTCTTCCGCAACAGGTCGCTCCGTCCCGCGGCGTAGGCGGTCAGGAACACGACGAGGGTCGCCACGACGACACGGGACGACGTCGGTAGTTCGAGGCCGTGCGTCCGGAACAGGCCGCGGAACATGAGCACGGCGTCGTGGAACGATTGGGCGCGGAAGAAGATCCAGCACAGGCTCACCAAAAGGAAGGTCAATACGATACGACCGACCGTCCCCGGAGCCGAATGGACCGCCCGGCGCAACCGGGGGAGGACGTCGCACCACCCCTGAAAGATCCGCTGGCCGATGAGGAGGAGGCCGTGGAGGACGCCCCAGACGACGAAGGTCCAACTGGCCCCGTGCCACAGCCCGCCGAGCGTCATCGTGATGAGGAGGTTGCGATAAGGCGAGGGGCGGGACGAAATTTACCCGCCCCTTGGCTTCTTCGGCTTAATCGTAATGTCGTACTTCGGTAGCGTTGCCGACCGCCCCAGGCGAGCGTTATAGACTTTCATCTCTTTCGCCGGGACCCGAACCTT
>JBBROG010000128.1:0-23462 GCA_038229635.1 Gemmatales bacterium | reverse complement strand
CGGAGAACAGTGAAACCCAACTCCGCATCAGCGCGATTCATTTCCTGCTACGGAGGGCCACAGGGGTAAGGAGCAAATATCCCTATCGTTACAAGCGGAAGCCCCAAAAGGCCGTAGCCTGATACTTATGGAACAGGCTCTTAATAAAAACGAATTGGTACGGTCCCTCGTCGACTCCTGCTCGGCTCGTCGCCTCCGCCCAGCGCAGGGCAAGTTCGTACTGCTCGAGCGGTCGGCCAGGGGTTTCAACGAGCTTGGCGCCGAGTTCCCAGTACTCGTGGCGCGAGCCGTAGTGCCAATACCGACCGCCAGCCATCCGGGCAGCCTCGAGTTGGTCGCGGACGGCCAAATCCCAGTGCTTTTGGTAGCCATGCCAATCCGCCCGTCGTTTGAAATTCGGCCAGGTCGGCTCGGCGACCACCAGGCGGTCGAGGAGAGGAATTGGGTCCGAGGAACCCTCGATTTCTCTCCGGAGCCAGTACAGGCGGTCGGTCACGGCGGAGCGAAGGATCTGGGCGTTCGGGATCGTCTCTAATGAGGCGGCCAGTTCCTGGCGCAACCGTTCCCACGTCGTCTCGTCGAACTTGCTGAATCGTTCGCCTACGTCGAGCCGGCCGCGCGCGATGACCTGACACCACCTCTCGAGTACATCGGCACTAAGAGAGGTGTCCGATTTGCGGAGGTAATTTATCTCTTTGTTAGGAGTGACCGCGATCCACCCGTCTGGATTCTTAATAGGGGAGATGTCCCCCTCGAAGCGGATTTTTTTCTCCGTGGCGAGGTCGGCGACGAATTTCGGGAAGACCGCATAGCGCCCGTCTTCGGCGAACCGACGCAACTCGGGATGGAATTTGCGCCCCTGGGGAAGGAGAAGCCGTGGTCCGCCCCGCGCCTCATAGAGAGAGTCCGCGTCCAGAGCCGCCAAAGTCCCGTCCGGCAAGACGATCATCTGACCCGCGATATTACCGACGATGGGCTCCTGACGCCCTTTGACGAGGATCCAGGACAGGGTACTATGAGGATCGTGCCCGTCGTACACGAGGACGTCTTCACGAGGGAATGCGATGGACCAGACATCCGCCGCCCAAGTCTTCGGACCTTCCGGCGAACTGACTTCCTGAATCAAACGCCAGTCGGACGTACTCCACCACTGCATCTCCCGTTCCGAGACCGTGACGGCAGACCGACCGCTGGGGCTAAAGGCGACCTGCACGAACAGACGGAGGTCCCTAGTCAGGGACATGCCAGGGAGTCGTCTCGGCGGACCGCCTTCTTCAAGGGAAATCAACTCCACCTTGCCGAAGTGGCCGATCAAAACATTTTTCCCATCGGGACTGACGGCAACATCACAGCTCATCCAACCCCCCTCGAATTCTACTGCCCTTCTCAGCCGTCCGTCCGCTGCGTCCCAAAAAGAGATTGTCTGACTTGAAGGACCGACCACCGCCCGAGTCACGACGAGCGATTGGTCTTGGCTCATCCGCTCAACGCGAGACTGAGCCGCCGCCTTGACTTTTCCCGTTTCCGCCCGGAGTCGTCCGCTGGCGACGTCCCAGAGGCGGACGACGTGATCGAATTGTTCGGGCTCCCCGGCGCCCTGGAGGCCGTCCGGCCCGACTCGAGCGACGGGTGTTCTATTGAAGGTCAACGCGGTCCGTCCGTCATCGCTGAGTTGAACTGCCCTCATCTGCCAGAGGTTTCCGTCTCCCAGGATCGCCCGTTGTTTGCCCGTCAAGGAATCCCAGAGTCGGGCGGTCCCATCTTGGCCGGAGGTCAACACCGTGAGGCCGTCCGGGCTCAGGATCGCTTGGAAGACATCGTAGCCGTCGTGGTTCAAGGCGGGGACCGCCGGGCGAAGTCGCTGTCCCCAGGCCAGGATGTTCAGGGCGACGCACTCGCGCAATTCCTTGGCGTGTTCGGGAATGGTCGGCTGGGTTCGTGCCAGGCGGAGCAGGCCGAGGGCGATGTCGCCGTCTTCACAATATTTGAGATCGATGTCCACCGCGAGGCTCGCGGCCTGCGTCTCGGCCTTCTTGCGCTGATCGTCCGCTTCCTGCCGATTCCGCTCCGCCTTCCCCTGCTCGTCGCGGGCGAGCCCTTCGGCGCGCGTGGCTCGGACCGCCTGCCAGGTACTCACCGCGACTCCGGCGAGCAGGGTCGCCAGGAGGACGACAGCCGCCGTGACCCGGCCCCGGTTGCGGCGCACGAACTTCCGCAGCGTGTACCCCACCGTCGGCGGGCCGGCCGACACCGGCTCGTCCTTCAGGAACCGCTCGACGTCGGCCGCGAAAGCGTTGGCCGTGTCGTAGCGGCGGTCGCGCTCCTTCGCCAGCGCCTTCATCACCATCCAGTCGAGGTCGCCGCGGACGAACTTGCCGAGCTTGTGCGGCTCCGTCTGCCGCAGCGCCGCGATCGACGCGCGGGCCGCGGAACTGCTCAGCCGGGCGCTCGGGGTCGGCGGCTCCTCCTCCTTGATGACGCGGCGGATCTCGTCCCAGGCCGCCTTGGCGAAACGCTCCTTCTCCAGCGGCGTCGTCCCCGTCAGCAACTCGTAGAGGATGACGCCGAGGGCGTAAATGTCGGCCCGCGTATCGACGTCGAGGGCGCTGAACTCGGCCTGCTCCGGCGCCATGTACAGCGGCGTGCCCAGGACCGTGCCGAAATTCGTGAACCGGCTGCGCTCCGTCAGCGGCAGGGCGGTCATCGCCTTGGCCAGGCCGAAGTCGATGACCTTCGGCACCGGGCGGCCGTCGTGCGACTCGACGAGGATGTTGGTCGGCTTCAGGTCGCGGTGGATGATCCCCTTCTGGTGGGCGTGCTGCACCGCGTGGCAGACCTGCTGGAAGACGCGGAGCCGGTCGCCTATGCTCAGCTGCCGGTCGTCGCAGAACCGCGTGAGCGGGACGCCCTTGACCAGCTCCATGACGAAGAAGGGATGGCCGCGTTCGGTGATGCCGGCGTCGAGGACCTTGGCGATGTTGGGGTGGTCCATCAGGGCGAGGGCCTGCCGCTCCGCCTCGAAGCGGGCCAGGACGGTCTTGGAGTCCATGCCCGCCTTGATGACCTTGAGGGCGACCATGCGCTTGACCGGCTGCGTCTGCTCGGCCATGAAGACGCGGCCCATGCCGCCTTCGCCGATCTGCTGAAGGAGCTTGTAGCGGCCGGCGACGACGGTGCCGACGTCCTCGGCCGCGAGCGGGTCGGCGTCCGCCGCTTCGTCCGGGGGGACGTCGTCCACGGTCTGCCCCGGCGCGTCCGCCGGCTGTTCGAGACAAATGCCCTTTTCGTCGTGGAGACGGAGGAGGTCTTCCACCTGCCGGCGCAAGTCCGCGTTGTCGCCGCACGCCTCGTCGAGGTAAGCGGCGCGGGCCTCGGGGCTGCGTAACTTGACGGCGACGACGAAAATGCCACTCTCGGTCATGGCGGAACTCCGGGGAACAGGGCCGTGTACGCGCCGCGTGCGGCGACGCGGCGGGAGCCAATGTCTCCTCCTGCTCCGTCATGCGACGTCGGCGCCGCGAGCCCCCGGAACTTTTTCCGGATTTCTTACGAATCGGCCGCGTCGCCGCGTGCCATCTCCCGCAACAGCCAGGCTTTCGCGTAGGCCCAGTCGTCCTCGGCGGTGGACGTCGCGATACCCAGGTGGGCGGCGGCCTCGGGGATGGTGCAGCCGGCGAAATAGCGCAGCTTGACCAACTCCGCCCGCCGCGGGGCCTTGGCCGCGAGACGGTCGAGGGCCTCGTGGAGGGCCAGCACGTCGAGCGGGCCGAGCGCCTCCGGGGCGGCGATCTCACAGGCGTCGAGGCTCCGTCGCTCCAAACCTCCGCCGTGTTTCAGGCGACGCTTGCGGCGGGCGGCTTCGACGAGGACGCGGCGCATCGCCTCGGCCGCGGCGGCGAAGAAGTGGCCGCGTCCGTCCCAAGGCGCCGCTTGCGCTTTCTCGCCGACTAACCGCAGGTACGCTTCGTGGACCAGGGCCGTGGCGTCGAGCGTCTGCCCCGGCTTCTCGCGGGCCATCCGCGCGGCGGCGAGGCGGCGCAGCTGGTCGTAGACCAGCGGCAACAGCTGCCGCGCGGCGTGGGCGTCGCCGCGCGCGACGTCGGACAGAAGGCGGGTGACTTCGCTCATCGACATAACCGAGGAGTATACCAGCGCACGCCCCCGCGCGACGCGATACACTGACACAGTCCCGCCTTCGTCGCGCTTCCTCGCCCTCCGTGCCGCCGCCTGGAGACGCAAGTGACCATGAACCGACGCCTCTCCCCCGGACTCGTCGCGCTGACCCTGGCCTTCGCCCCCGCCGCCGCGAGCGCCCGGGACGCGGCGCCGGCGGACGTCGAGTTCTTCGAGAAGAAGGTCCGGCCCGTCCTCGTCGAACACTGCTACAAATGTCATTCGGCATCGTCCAAGACGCCGAAAGGGGGCCTGCGCGTCGACACGCGCGCCGCGCTGCTGGCCGGCGGCGACGGCGGACCGGCATTGGTGCCGGGCCACCCCGAGAAGAGCAAGCTCGTCGAGGCGGTGCGCTACCAGAACGCGGACCTGCTCATGCCGCCCAAGGCCAAGCTGCCCGACGCCGTCCTCGCCGACCTGGAGCGCTGGGTCAAAATGGGCGCCCCCTGGCCAAAGGAAGACGCCCCGAAGGCGGCGGCGAACAAGGACGCCTTCGATCTCGCCCGGCGCAAGAGCGAACACTGGTCCTGGGCTCCGGTGCGCGACAAACCGCCGCCCGCCGTCAGGGATGCCTCCTGGCCGCGCGGGGCTATCGACCGCTTCCTGTTGGCGCGGCTCGAAGCGAAGGGCCTGCGCCCCGCCGAGCCCGCCGACCGCCGCACGCTGCTGCGCCGCCTGTCGTTCGACCTCGTCGGCCTGCCGCCTTCCCCCGAAGAGATCGACGCCTTTCTCGCGGACCAGGCGCCGGACGCGGTCGCCAAAGTCGTCGAGCGCCTTCTCGCTCGCCGGCAGTTCGGCGAGCGCTGGGCGCGGCACTGGCTCGACCTGGTCCGCTACGCCGAGACGCGCGGCCACGAGTTCGACCCGGTCATCCCCAACGCCTGGCAGTACCGCGACTACGTCATCCGGGCGCTCAATGACGACGTGCCCTACGACCAGTTTGCGCTCGAACACCTCGCCGGCGACCTGCTCGAGACGCCGCGCCGGAACCGGGCCGAGGGCTTCAACGAGTCGATCCTCGGCACAGGCTTCTGGTTCCTCGGCGAGGAGGTGCATTCGCCCGTCGACGTGCGGCAGGACCAGGCCGACCGCTTCGACAACCGCATCGACGTCATGGCCAAGACGTTCCTGGGCCTGACCGTCGCCTGCGCCCGCTGCCACGACCACAAGTTCGACGCCGTCTCGCAGAAAGACTATTACGCCCTCTTCGGTCTCCTGGAAGGGAGCAGCTACCGCCAGGTGCCGTTCGACACCCTCGAACACAACCGCCGCGGCGCCGCCGAATTGTGGCAGGCGCGGCGCCGGGGGCGGGAGGAGATTCGCCGCGCCCTCGCGAAGACGGTGCGTGCGGTGGCGCGCCGGCTCCCCGCACTGACGGACGACGACAAGAAAGACCTCGCGAAGGCGATGTGCCAGCGCGTGGCGGCTCCGCGCGCGGAAGACGTCGTCGTCGATTTCGCGTCCGCCGCCTGGCTGCCGGACGGCTTCGCCTTCGGTGAAGGGCCGGCGCGGGCGGGTGACGTGGCGCTGGAAGGCGAACCGGCGAGCCCCTCGATCCGCCTGGCGGAGCGAACGGCCGCCGTGTACGACCGCGCTTGGGACGGGCTGCGCGCGGCGCCCGGCGCCGAGAAGGAGCCGAGCGCCCTCGCCTCGCTGCCGTTCCGTCCGGGCCGCACGCTGCGGACGCCGACGTTCCCGCTGACGACGGGCCGCCTCTTTTATCTCGTCAAAGGCGCCGGCGGCGTCTACGCCTCGGTCGGCGCCCACACGATGATCGCCGGCCCGCTGCACGGCCAACTCGTCCTGTCGCTGCCGCCGAGCCCCGAGTTCCGCTGGGTCGCGCACGACCTGACGCGCTACAAGGGGCTTTCGACTCACGTCGAGTTCACGCCGGCGCCAGGGTCGGACTTCGCGGTGGCTCAGGTGGTGCAGGCGGACGCGCCGCCGACCCTCGCCGACGCGCCGGTGGGGGACGAAACTGCCTGGGTTCGCCTCCTCGACGAGGCCGCGCGGCGGCTGGACGACGGGACCTTTGCCGCCTCGCCTCACGCCGCCGACGCGGCTCGCCTCGTCAACTGGTTCGCGGCGCGGCCGGAGTTGCTGGGCGAGGAGGGCAGGGCGTTGACCGCGACGGCGTCGGCCCTTCTGTCGGAGGAGAAGAAGATCGTCGCCGGCATCCGTCCCGAGTCGCGGTTGGCTTTGGCCCTGCTGGACGGCAACGGCGTCGACGAGCGCGTCTTCGTGCGCGGCTCGCCGCGCGTCCTGGGCGAGGCGGTGCCGCGTCGCTTCCTGGAGGCCCTCGCCGGCCCCGGCCCTTTACCGTCCTCACACGGCAGCGGCCGCCTGGAACTGGCGCGGCAAGTGACCGACCCCCGCGTCAACCCGTTCCTGCCGCGCGTCCTGGTGAACCGCGTCTGGCACCACCTGTTCGGCCGCGGTCTGGTCGGCTCGGTCGATAACTTCGGCGTCCTCGGCGAGGAGCCGACGCACCCGGAACTGCTCGATCATCTGGCGAGCCGCTTCGTCGCGGAGGGCTGGTCGCTGAAGAGGCTCGTCCGCGAGCTGGTGCTGTCGCGAGCCTACGCGATGTCGTCGCACCCGACGCCGGAAGCGGAGGAAGCCGACCCGCGAAATCTGCTGCTGCACCGCGCGCGGCTGCGGCGGCTGGAAGGCGAGGCGATCCGCGACGCGCTGCTGGCGGTGTCGGGGCGACTCGACACGACGACCTACGGCCCGCCGGTGCCGATCCACCTGACGCCGTTCCTCGACGGCCGCGGCCGCCCCGGCAGCGGACCGCTCGACGGCAACGGCCGGCGCAGCCTGTACCTGGCGGTGAAGCGCAACTTCCTGTCGCCGCTGCTGCTCGCCTTCGACACGCCGTCGCCGTTCTCGACGGTCGGCCGCCGCAGTGTGTCGAACGTGCCCGCGCAGGCGCTGATCCTGCTCAACGACCCCTTCGTCCACCAACAGGCGGAGGCGTGGGCGCGGCGCGTGCTGGGCCGGCCGGGGACGACCGAGGGGCGCGTGCGCGGCATGTACCTAAGCGCCTTCGGCCGGGAGCCGACGGAGTCGGAACGGACGGCGTGCCTGGCGTTCCTGGAACGGCAGGGCGTGGCGCGTGACGACGTCAAGGCGTGGGCCGACCTGGCGCACACACTGTTCAACGTCAAGGAATTCCTTTTTCTGAGCTAGGTCGGGATCAGATTCATAAATCGGAAGGGGCCGCGCTTTTTCGTGTACAGTTCCGCCTCTCTCGCGACGTAAGTCCCTGGCCGCCGCGAGCCGCGGCGACAGGGAGGCCGTGCCGTGCCGTTTCTCGCCGAGTGTCCGTTCTGCGAACACCGCGTCCAGGCGCCGGACCAGGCGTCCGGCGGGTGCGTGCCGTGCCCGAAGTGTTCCTCGTTCTTCACGTTGGCGCCGACGACGTCCGTACCCCAGAGGACCACTCCTGGGGCGCCGTCTCCCTCAGAGGAGGCTGTGCCTGCCGTCGGACTACCCCCTCTCCTCGCGCCGGGAGGAAGTGCCAGGGTTCTCCCGGTCAACGTCGCTCCTCATCACCACCCGGCGAATTCCCTGGGCGCGATTGACCCTCTCGGCCTGGTCGCTTTCGCCCTCGGCCTTCTGGCCCTCTTCGGCGCGTCGGCGGCCTCGCTGTGCGTCGTCGTGATTCCGCTGAGTGCGTTCGGCCTGCTCCTCGGGCTGGCGGCCGTCCTCCTGGCGGGGCTGCTGCGGAGACGTCGCCTTTGTTCCGTTCTCGGGTCGGCGATGAGCGGCGCGGTCCTTGTCCTGGCGCTGCTGTCCCCCGACGTCCTCGGGCCGGCCTTCGAGGCGTCCCGACAGCGCGAGCGCCCGGACAGTACGATCCGCGTGATCCCTCACCCCGAGTACCACGGCGCCTCCGACCTGCGCGACCCCGAATGGGTGGACGCCAGCCGCGCCGACTTGCAGCAGAATCAGCTGCGCCTCTCGGTGGTAAGCGTCGCGCTCGGTTCGGCGGCGAGCCGGGCTCCTTCCGGCAAGAAAAAGGGCCTGCCGGAGACGTACCTCGTCGTTCGGCTGCGCAGTCAACGGGCCGGGGGCGAGTTCGCTCCGGGACAGCAAGGCGGTCGGGCCGTCCGGAAAGAGCAGCTGTCGCCGACGCTGACGGACGACAAGGGCAAGGTCTACCCGCCGCTGTCGGTCGACCTTGGTCCGCTGACGGATGGAGGGACACACGCCTCGCGCGTCTTTCCGGTCGAAGTGGCCGACGAGGTCTTCGTGTTCGAGGTCCCGGCCCCCGGCGTGGAGTCCCTGCGGCTGGAAGTGCCGGCCGCGGCCTCCGTAGGCCGCGGCGCGTTTCGGTTCACCCTCCTCAAGGCCATGATTCGGCCCGGCCTCCGGGGGAATCCCTGAGTGTCGCCGTCCCCTCATTCGCCCGACGGAGGAAGCGATGTTGCACAGACGATGGCTGGGTTCGCGTCCCGGCTTCACCTTGATCGAGCTGTTGGTGGTGATCGCCATCATCGCGACGCTCATCGGCCTCTTGCTGCCGGCCGTGCAGCAGGTGCGCGAGGCGGCGTCGCGGACGCAGTGCGCCAACAACCTGAAGCAGATCGGCCTGGCGCTGCACCTGTACCACGACCAGAACCAGCGCCTGCCGCCGAGCCACGTTCAGGGGGAAGGCCCCTCCTGGGCGTGGCTGATCCTGCCGAACCTCGAACAGGATAATCTGTACCGGCTTTGGGACTACGCGAATCTTCCTCTCTACCGCGCGTCGGACCCGGCCCTGAGGGCTACCGTTCCGATCTACTTTTGCCCCTCGCGCAGGTCTCCCGCCGGGGCGATTACCAGGGGTTTCTCCCAGAGAAGCGCCTGCGTTTTATCTGACGGCATCCGCGGGGCGCCCGGAGACTACGCCGCCTCGATCGGCACGACAGGGGCCGACTACAGCCTGGACCTCCCGAACGGCCAGGTCGTGCCTTCGGACGGGACGTTCCTGGCACTCGCCGGCCTCCGCTTCGCCGACATTACGGACGGCTTGAGCAATACGATTCTGGTCGGCGAGAAGCATGTGCCGCGCGGCGGCGAGGGCCTGTACCCCCTGGATTGCAGTATCTACGACGGCCATAACCCGGTGTGCAACTGCCGCTCCGGGGGTCCGAGTTTCCCGCTGGCCAAGGACCCCCGTGACGACGGCTGGAAGTTCGGCAGCGCCCACCCCGGCCTCTGCCAGTTCGTCTTCTGCGACGGCGGCGTGCGCTCCTTGAAGAACGGGATCAACCCGGTCACGCTCGGATTGCTGACTCAGCGCAACGACGGCCAGGTGATCCCGGACTATTAGAGCGGCAGCTCCTCGCCGAGGCGCCGCGCCAACTCGATCTCGGCGCCCAGCGCCTCGGCGGCGGGGACGGCGCTCGCCTTCGGATTCAGACAGAACAGGTCCCACGCCTCGCCTTTATAGCCCCACTGGCGGACGTACCAGCCGCCCTTGGGGTCTTTGGCCAGCGGGAAGAGGGCACACATCGACGGCTTGTACTTGTACGAGTCGCCCTCGGCGGCGCCGACCTTGTGCAGCACGCACCCCTGGTTGAAGAAGACACACCAGCCGCCGGTCACGCGGAGCATCGGCTGGCCGTCCTTCCTGCGGTTACTCAGATAGCCTCGCGATGCGATGAGGTCGCGGGCCTCGGGCCGGAGGTGGGGCAGGACCTCGCCGAGGACGGCGTCGATGCGTGCGGCCTCCTCGGGGTAGACGGGCGGTCGGCCGTTCTGGCAGCAGATGCCGTCGCAGCCGCGGCCGTAGATGCACTCGTACTTCGCCTCGGAAAGATTGATCACCGGCAGGCTGCCGACCATGACAGGCCCTCGGGCGGTTGCGGGACGGGACGACGTCGCTGCGGCCATGCTACCGAGGCGAGGCGGACGATTCTAGGGCGACCGGCGCTCAGACGAAGGTCATCGCGACTCCAGGCTACCGAATTCGGGATCTTCCGCGAGACGGCGCAACACCTCCGGGTCGCCTACCCAGCGAAGGCGTCCATAACTCTCGCGCACCCGGCGCACCGCCTCATCTTCCCTCTCCAGGATGAGACGCACCTTATCGTGTTCCTTCAGCGGCAGCGGCGCGGCCGGCTTGAGAACGCCGTCCTCGTAGACCGCCTCGAAGGTAATGGACATGGCAGGCCCCCGGCGAAAAGTTCCCGCAGGTCACTCTAACGCCCGCGCGGCGGGGGCACAACGGCGGGTCAGCCCACGACGCCCAGCGCCTTCGGCCAATTCCCGGGCGACCGGCGCTCAGACGGGGGCGTAACGGGTCAGGCCGGGGACGCGGTCGAAGTCGGCGTCATGGCTGGCGAGTTTCGTCAGGCCGTGGGCCTGCATGACCGCGACGATCAGCGCGTCGTTCATGAGCAGTCCTAACTGCTGGCTCACGGCCGTCGCCGTCACCAGAAGAGGGAGGGGAACGGTGAGTACCTGCACGGCACTCTGGGCCAGGGCTTCGACGGATTGGCGGAAAACCGTCAGCCGTTGGACGTCGGCGGGGTGCCGGCGTAAGCGGTTGGCCATGCCGGAAAAAGGCCAGCCGAAGATCCTGTTGGCCTCGATTGTCATCATCTTGTGGGCGACTTCGCCGATCAGATGGCCGGCGGTGGACCCGAGAAGTTCCGCCCTTTCGATTCGCTCGAGCAATTGGCGACACGGCGGCCCGAGTACCGGGTCCGGCGTGAAATGATAGACGAAGATGTTCGCGTCGAGAAAAATCGCGTCTCCGCGCGTCAAATCCGCGAAGGTCATGGCTCCTCATCCTGGTCGATTTCTTCGACGGCGAGGCGGCGAAGCTCTTCAAGATCGCCCTCCCAGGCGCACATCCCATAGGTCCGGTCCGCCCAACTCTCGGAGGGCTCGACCGTCACGCGCACCCGGTCGTGTTCCTTGAGCGGCAGCGGCGCGGCCGGCTTGAGGACGCCGTCCTCGTAGACCGCCTCGAAGGTGATGGACATGGCAGGCCCCCGGCGAAAAGTTCCCGAAGGTTACTGTAACGGTCGCGCGGCGATCCCACAACGGGCCGTCAGCCGCCGACGCTCAGCGGCTTTCGGTTCCCCTCGCCGTGGCCGCGAGCCAGCGCCATTTGCACCAGGTCCGCCGTGAACCGCGCGTGCGGCAGGCCGAAGCGCTGCAGCGCGACCGACAGGCCCGCCAACGGGCTGTAGTCGGGGTTCGGGTTCACCTCCAGGATGTACGGCCGTCCCGCGCGCACGCGGAAGTCGATGCGCGCGTAGTCGCGACAGCCCAGCAGGCGGAACGCCCGCTTCGCCAGCGCTTGCAGCCGCTCGCGCAAGCGGCCCGGCAGTTTGTCCGGATACGCCACCGGCTGCATCTCGTAATCGTGCGACCCCGGCCGCCATTTCGAGTCGTAAGTGACGATGGGCCAACTCCCCGGCGTCGCGTCCTCGAAGAGGATTTCGCCGACCGGCAACGTCTGGAGGTCGGGCGCCTCGATGACACCGACGTTGAACTCGCGGCCGTCGACGTACTGCTCCAGCAACACCGGCGGGCCGTAATTCTCCAGGAGGTAGGCGACACGCTCGTTGAGGCGCCCCAGGTCGGTGACGACGCTCCCCTGGTCGATGCCGACGCTGGCGTCCTGCATGCCCGGCTTGACGAACACCGGCCATTCCAGAGGACACTCGTCGAGCGGCCCCTCCTCGACGGCGAGGAATTCCGGCGTCGGCAGCCCGGCGCCGCGCAGGACGTGCTTGGTGCGCGGCTTGCTACGGGCCAGGCTGAGCGTCTCGTAAGGGGAGCCGGTGTAGGGGATGCGCAGCCATTCGAGCAGGCCGGCGGCGTGCGCCTCGGTGCCGTAGTGGTCGGCCAGACCCTCGAAGAGGTTGAAGACCACGTCGGGGGCGGCGCTTCGTAGGCCGGCGACGAGCGTCGCGGGGTCGCGCTGCACGCCGAGGCGGGTCACGTCGTGGCCGGCGTCCGCCAACTCCTTGGCGACGTGATCGACCGTGTAGAGGATCTCGTGTTCGGACTCGGCGTCGGGGTGGTCGGCCGGCAGGACCGGCTCGTTGTACAGGACGAGAACCCGCATGTTCGGCTGTGTGGGTTGAGGGTGGGTGGGTACGGTCGTCAGGGCGACATTTCCTATCTTGACCGCGCGGCCGCCGAACGCAACACCGGCTGACGCGAGGCTCTGCCGGCCGGCGCGGCGTGCGGTCAGGTGCGCCCGGTCGTCGCGGTTGTGACTGCCAGGCCGTGGCGTTCGAGCGACTCGCGCGCGATCGTCTCGATCAGCCGCTCGTAACTCCAGCCCACGCCGCGGGCCAGAATCACCAGATCGCTCGACTCCGCGTTGAGGCCCGGCAGCGGGTTGGCCTCCAGGAAGTACGGGGTGCCGTCGTGGAGGCGGAAGTCGATGCGGGCGACGTCGCGACAGTCGAGGGCACGGTAGGCTTTCAGGGCGGCCGTCTCGACCGCTTCCAATCGGCCCGGCGGCAGGCGCGCGGGGCACTCGTAGCGAACCCGCCGGCGCCAGTCGCGCTTTACTTCCAAACTGTAGACGAAGCGCTCCTCCGGCTGCTGAGGCAGGACGCGCATGACGCCGATGACGCGCGGCGCGGCGTTGCCGACGACGCCCACTGTCAACTCGTCGCCGCTGATGTACTCCTCGACGAGGACCGGCTGGCGGTGGTCGCGGCGCAGCGCCTCGACGGCGGCGACGAGGTCGTCGGGCGTGTCCACGACGCACTTGCCGCGGATGCCCTTGCTCGACCCCTCCCACGCCGGCTTGACGATGACGGTGTAAGGCAGATACGTGCGGTTAATGATGTCATCCAGGTCGTCGTCGGGGCCGAGGATGAAGCCGCGCGGCACGACGACGCCGGCCGACTGCACCAGCCTCTTGGCGACGTCCTTGTCGAGCGTGGCGGCCAGGGTCAGGGGGTCGGAGCCGCTGTAAGGGATGCCGAGCATCTCCAGGACGGCGGGGACGCGCGCCTCGCGGCAGCGGCCGACGCCCTGGCCTTCGGCGAAATTGAAGACGAAGTCCGGCGGGTCGGCCAGGAGGCGCTTCAGCAACTCCCGGCCGTCGCCGAGCAGCACGACCTTGTGGCCCAGCCCGCGGAAGACGTCGGCGATGCCCTCCACGGTCGCCGGGCTGTCGAACTCTTCCTGGAAATCGTCGGGCAGGTCGGGCCGGTCCGACAGATCCACCTTCAGGTCGTAAGTGATACCGATCCGCATCCGTGATCCTAATTATCCTGCCGCTTGCGGCTTGGCGGGTGCGAAGCCGCAAGCGGCGCGAACGCTCTCAATGGCCGTTGAGCGCGACCAACTCCTCGGCGTGGCCGTTGGTGCCGTTGCGCATCACGCCGAGGGAGATCAGTCCGTCGAGCGGCCCGCCGTCCTGGGAGCCGTTGCCGCCGCCACAGCCGTTGCCGTTGCGGTGCCCGTTCGTGTGTCCGTTGGGAGACCCGTTCGTGACGGGCTCGTGGGTGGCTTCGTCGTGGAGTCGGCGGCGCGCCATGCGTTCGCTGTCCTGCGGCATCAGGACCGACTTGGTCCCTTGCAGCAGCGCGGAAACGCCGCGCGTCCGGGTGGGCTCCACGGTGTTGGGTTTGTCCTCCGCCTGGTAGCGTACCAGCATGCCTTCAAAGTTCCGGAGTACGACCGCGTCGTCGGACGCCGAGACGAGGTAGTTGGGCATCAGCGGGATCTTGCCGCCGCCGTGGGGGCTGTCCACGACGTAGGTCGGGATGCCCAGTCCCGACAGGTGGCCGCGCAGACCCTCCATGATCTCCAGGCCCTTCCACACGGAGGTGCGGAAGTGGCCGGCGCCGATCACGGGGTCGCAGTGGAACAGGTAGTACGGGCGCACCTTGATGCGGAGCAGGCCGCGCATCAATTCGCGCATCGTTTCCAGGGAGTCGTTGACCCCCTTGAGCAAGACCGAGTGGTTGTTGACCGGCATCCCGGCCTTCAGAAGCGCCTTGCAGACGCGGGCCGCTTCCGGCGTGATCTCGCGCGGGTGGTTGAAGTGCGTCTGGATCCACACCTTCTCCGCCGACGCCAGCAGCTCGATCAGCGACTCGTCGTAGAGCTTCTGCGGTAGGGTGACGGGGACCCGCGTGCCGATGCGGATGACGTCGACGTGCGGGATCGCGGACAGGTTGTCGAGGAAGAAGCGCAGCTTCGACTGCGGCAGCGTGAGCGGGTCGCCGCCGGAGACGATGACGTCGCGGATCTCGGGGTGGTTGCGGACGTACTCGATCATCCGCTCGTCGTTGCGGCTGATGGCGTCCCAGCCGCCGCGCACCATCGTCGCCCGCTTGCGCGTGCAGAAGCGGCAGTACATGGTGCAGACGTGCGTCGTCACCAACAGCGCCCGGTCCGGGTAGCGGTGCGTCAGGCCGGGGACCGGGGAGTCCTTGTCTTCTTCGAGAGGGTCTTCCAGCTCGTAGCCCGACTCGTTGACGGCCTCCAGCGGCGAAGTCACCGACTGGAGGCGGATCGGGTCGTTCGGGTCGTCGGGGTCGATCAGCGAGAAGTAGTACGGCGGGATGGCCTGCTTGTACTCGGCTTCGAGGGAGCCGATCGCTTCCAGCTCCTCGGGCGTGAAGGGCAGGAGTTCGCGGAGTTGACGGACGGAGCGTATGGCGTTTTGCGACTGCCAGCGCCAGTCGTCCCAGAGGTGGTCGGGCACGTCGCGCCAGAGCGGGTGGCGCCGCGGCTTACCGGGAGGCTCTTCTTCCTCAATCCCGTTGGCCGTGTGGTGAGGGATCGGGGTGGATCGGATCCCGGTCCGCTCCTCGGTTTCGCTCATAACGTCGCGCTACCTCCAAAAGAACAGAGATATCAGTTGTCCCTCGCCCGGCGCCGGGTGCGACGTGGCGACGTCGCGCGCCCGGCGGGGACACGTCCCGCTAATCGCAAAATGTTACCGCGGCGAAGATAAAACACAAGGGCTTCCGGGGCCGTTGCGGACGCTTTTGTCAATATTCCCGCCTCGCGCTTGCGCGGTCCGTCAAGGTCGCCCCGTTTTCCCCCTTGCCGGCCGGCGGCGCGCTTCCCCTCTCCTTATCGGCCGCGTACACTGGCCGTCATGAACCAGCAACCTTCCGACCCCCCGAAACTCGTCCGCGCCCTCGGCCCGCTGATGGCGACGGCCGTCGTCGTCGGCACCGTCATCGGCTCGGGCGTCTTCAAGAAGCCGTCGTCGGTGGCGAAGTCGATCGACACCTTCGGCCCGACGGCGCTCGTCTGGGTCCTGGGCGGACTGCTCGCCTTCCTCGGCGCCCTGGCGCTGGCGGAGGTCGCCGTCCTCTACCCGCGCGCCGGCGGCAACTACGTCTACCTGCGTGAGGCCTATGGCCGGCTCGGCGGCTTCCTCTGGGGCTGGGTCGAGTTCTGGATCATCCGCAGCGCCTCCATCGCCGCCCTGGCGACCATCTTCGCCGAGTCGCTCAACGACGTGCTGCGCAACCCGTCGTTCCAGCAAGCGATTCACGCCGACCTCGGCCCGGCGCCGCTCGGCTACTGGGAGTTGCGCGGCCTGACGGTGGCCGTGATCGTCGGCCTCGGACTGGTCAACGTGCGCGGCGTGCGATGGGGCGGGCTCTTACAGCTTTTTATCACGGGGGTCAAGGTCGGGTCGCTGCTGGCGATTCTCGTCCTGCCGTTCGTCGCCGCCGCCCTGTTTCGAGGCCATTCCGGCGCGCCGCCGCCCTCCCCGAACCCCGCCAACCTGACGCCGGTCTGGCCCGACACTTGGTCCGCCGTGAACGTCGGCGGACTCGGCACGGCGTTCCTCGGCGTCCTGTGGGCGTACCACGGCTGGATGAACGTCGCCCCGGTCGCCGAGGAAATCACGCAACCCCAGAGGAATATCCCGCTCGCCCTCCTCGGCGGCGTGGGGATCATCGCCTTCCTCTACCTCGGAGCCAACCTGGCCTACGCCCTCATCATCCCGCGCGCGGACATGGCCGCCTTGAAGGACACGACGGTCGTCGGCGAGTTCGGCCTGCGCCTGCTGGGGCCGATCGGCGGCGTCCTGGCGTCGGCGGCGGTGATGACGTCGGTGTTCGGGGCGCTGAACGGCAACCTGCTCGTCGGGCCGCGCCTGCTGTACGCGATGGGCGAGGACGGCCTGGCGCCGCGCGCCCTCGGCGCGGTCCACGCGCGCTACCGAACGCCGGTGCTGGCGATCCTGGTGCTGTCGGCCTGGTCGGCGCTGCTGGTCCTCGGGGTGGCGGTCCTGGAGTGGGTCAACTTGTTGGAGAAGGGCAAATCGCACTTCGACGTGCTGACCGACTTCGCGATGTTCGGCGCGGTGATCTTCGAGACGATGGCGATTCTGTCGATTTTCGTGTTCCGCCGGCGCTTCCCGCACGCGGAGCGGCCGTACCGCTGCTGGGGATATCCGGTGACGCCGGCGCTGTACGTCGTCCTGCCGGCGTTCATCGTGGTGAACATGTTCCGCAACCAGCCGACCGAGGCGCTGACCGGCGTGGGCTTCATCCTGGCCGGGGCGGTCGTGTACGGGCTCGTGTTTCGGCGGCGCGCGTGAGCCGCTCGCGGCTTCGCAAGTGCGAAGCCGCGAGCGGCTCGGGCCGGTAAAGATCACATCCGACATCTCAAAATCGCCAGCGGAACTCGGCCCGCACCGTCTCGTCGGCCCAGCCCGTCCCGGTCACGGTGAAGGCGCTGCCGACGCCGATGTCGAACTTGTCGCAGATGAACAGGCGCACGCCCGGCCCCAGGCTCAGGAAGCTCGACGACGCGCTCGCCGACACCGGCGCCAGCGGGTTGTTCAGGTCGCCGGCCGTGGGGTTCGGCACCAGGAAGCTCGATACCGTGTAGGCGCCGCCCAGGATCGTCCACTCGTTCAACTCGAACGTCCCTACCACCTGGATGCCGCCGCACGGCTGCCACAGCACCTTGTTCAAGCTCATGTGGAAGTGGAAGACGTCCCCCTGGTACAGCGGGTCGCCGGCGATCGGGATCCAGTAGGAGAGTTGCGCCTGCAAGTAGGCTTCGGGCGTCAGGCGGAGGGCGAACAGCAGCGACGGCTCCAGCGAGACGTGCCCGGTGCCGAGGCCCTTGGTGAAGGCTCCGACCGGCAGGAACGTCTTGAACTGGAAGGCCATCTGCAACAGTTCGCAGTCGAGCAGCAGCGTCTTGGTGCCGAGCGTCAGGTCGGCGAAGCCCGAGGCGTGCTGACTGGGAACGACCGGGTTGAGCTTCTGGACCACGCCCGACGTGTCGGGGTCGAGGTCGCGGTACGGCGTCTCGACGAAGACGCCGATTTTCCCGGCGGCGCCTTCGGAGTACAGCGACAACTCCGAGTAGTCGGTGCGGCCGGCGATGCCGCGCGGTCCCTTGCCGAAGCCCTTGCTGCCGGGGGGACCGACCTGATTCGGCGCCGTGTTCTGGCGCGCCCACAGGAACTCGGCACGGTCGGGGTTGCGGAAGTTCCAGACGGTGTCCCAGCGCAGGCGCATCTGCGACACCGGGCGGGCGGCGTCGACGAAGAAGGCGGAGTCGGCGACCGGCAGCCAGTGCGGGTCGTAGCACGGGTCGGGGCAGCAGAGACATTCGTAGAAGCCGCTGAGGAAGCGTCCCGCCGGCGTCTCGGCGCACCAGCCGCCGCAGAAGCGGCTGTCGTGGCCCGGTACGCAGCCGGCGCCGCAACACGAGCCGCAGCCCGCGCCGCCGCCGCTCGGCGCGGCCGGGGCGCTGAGGCCCCCCAGGGCGCCAGCGCCGCAGGTCGAGCAGCCGGCTTGCACGACGCCCGCCGGTGCCGTCTCGGCCGGCGCGGCGATGGGGAGCTTGTTGGGGACCGCCGCCTCCTGGGCGCGGGCGGCGCCCGCGAGCCAAGCCGCGGCCAGCAGCAACACCCCGGCCAGCCCGCACCTCTCGCCGCCCCGGTGCCACGGGATCCGCTTAGCGCTCATGTCTCATCCCCTCCTCGAACGGCTGCCGCGGCCGTCGCCAAACCCACTCCCGCCGGAAACGCGAGTTTTGTTATCGTTGACGCGGTCTGCATTCCCTATCGGCCTTCCGGATCGGCCTTCTTTGAGCATTCCATCGAGTGTGACGAGAAGAACGATCCTATTGATTGAGGGGACTGCCGGGGCACTCGTCGCAACCACACCAATCGTTACTTCCCATCTATTCCTTAAGACCTCTCCGGGCGCCGGCCGATGGAGTTGCAGAAGCCTTCGGCCCCGTCCTTGTGCGCGGTGAGGTGCGGACTGCCAGCGCCTCCCGGACTTGAGGGAGGATACGGATTCATGAAATCATTCAAGAAGCGATGGCTGGGGCTGGCGTTCGCGGCCCTCGCCCAGCCTGCGTGGGCGCAACTCCCGGCGCCGCCGGCCGCCCCGGCCCTGCCGGCCGGCGCGCCGGGCGTCGCCGGCGTGCCGGCGCCGCTGCCGGGCGGCAAGCTCGGTAACCTGATCCTCGCCAAGGAGTACTGCAAGGCGAAGTTCTGCAGTTCGACGCTGGGGCAACTCATCAACAACTCGCTGAAGCCGGTCAGCGTCTTCTCCGGCGGCGCCCTCGGCTCGTGCTGCCCGCCGAACGCCGTCAACCCCGCCGACCTCGCCAAGCCCGCCGACACCCCGTCCGGCCTGGCCGCCCGCATCAAGGCCGACGAGGCCGACGCCGCCAAGCGCCGCGCCGACGTTCGCTACCTCGGCACCGTCGACTGCCGCTACTGGCCCGAGGCTCCCGACGCCCTCGTCAACGCGCTCCGCGCCGACCGCAACGAGTGCGTCCGCTGGGAGGCGGCGATGGCCCTCGGCAGCGGCTGCTGCTGCAATGCCAAGACCGTCACCGCCCTGAGCCTCGTCGTTGCCGGCGGCGAGGAGGACGGCAACCCGGCCGAGTGTTCCGAGCGCGTCAAGGTCGCCGCCCACGCCGCCCTCGCCCACTGCCTGACCGCCCTCGAATGCAAGGCGCCGCTCGTTGAGCCGCCGCTCGCCCTCGAGCCGATTCTCGGCCCGAAGCCCGAAGGTCCCAAGCCCGAGGGGACGAAGCCCGACGGGACCAAGCCCGACCCCGAGAAGGGCGACGACAAGAGCGGCGCGTCGCTCCAAAAGACCGCGACGCCTTACTACAAGCGCGTCGAGAAGATGCCGGTCGGCCAGGTCATCGACAAGGCGCGGCGGACGCTGGCGAAGAGTACCTCCGGCGGCGGAGCCGTCGCCCACGGTCCCGGCGCGGGGCATTCCGGCGTCGTGGGCTTGGTGATGTCCTCGATGGGCTCCTCCGGCTCGCCGTCGCCCGGCGCCGCCCCCGTGGTGCCCGAGCCTGCCGTGGCCAGTCAGAGCCGTCGCGGCGACTACGTCCAGGCGTCGGCGCCGCGCGGCAACGAGACGCTCGTCGAAGTCAAGCCGTCGGACTACCGCCCCATCGTGCCCGTACCCGTGCCGATGCCGATGACCGCTCCGCCGGCGCCCCAACCCGTCCCGGTCCCGGCGCCTGCCAAGGCCGCCGTCGCGCCGCCTCAGAAGTCCGCGCCGAAGGCGACGACTTCCGTGGCCCAGAGTCCTCTGCCGACGATCGAGATCCAGTCCGCGACGCCGAAAGCCCCGCAGAAGACGCCCGAGAAGGCTCCGGTCATCGTGCCCGTGTCCGCCCAGGCGGAACCGGCCAAGGCTCCGGCGAAGCGGGAGGTCGTGGTGCCGGCCTTCGACCGCGTGCCGACGCCCCAGATCGTGAAGGCCGCCCCGCCCGAGATGCCGATGCCGATGCCGAAAGTCCCTGAGCTGCCGGCGGTCTCGGCGCCGGTCAGGGCTCCGATCAAGCAGGCCGTCCCGTCCGTCCCGCCGCCTGTCCTCCCTGCGGCCGCACCTGCCAAGATCGCGCCGCCGTTGACCTTGCCCGCGGTCGAGCCGAGCGTCGCGCCGCCGGTCCCGCCCGCTCCGACGCCGGCGGCGCCGATGCCCGCCGTGGCGGCTCCGGTAAGTCCTCCGCCCGCGGCCTACGCCGACGCCCCGGCTGCCGCGCCGCGGACCCCGCCGCATCTGATCCCCGGATGGATGCTGCGGCTGCGGACGGCGTTCGAGCCGACGCAGCGCGAGGCCGCGGCCACGCAGCTCGGCGGCGTCGATTGGCGCTCCAACCCGCAGGTGGTCGAACTGCTGCTGACGGCCGCCGAAAAGGACAGCGCGGTGGTGGTCCAGGTGGCGAGCATCAACAGCCTGTCGGCGCTGGGCGTCGACACGATCCCGGTGGTGGTCGCCCTGGAAGGGCTGCGGTCGCACCGGGACCCGCGCGTGCAGGGCGCCGCCGGCAAGGCCCTGGCCAAGCTGGCGAGCAGCTCCGCCCCGATGGCCGCGCCCACGCCGTGGGCCGGCGCACGCTGAGGCGAGAGCGCCCCGCCGCGTGAAAAAGAGATCGTGGAGATCATCAATGCGACGATACCTCCTCATCCTCCTGCTGGCGGCGGCGCCGGCCCGCGCGGCCGACGGCCTCCGGGCCGGTTTCGGCGAGGCGGACGTCACGCCGAAGGTCGGCCCCGGCAAGCCCGTCTACCTCGCCGGCTTCGGCCAGAACCGCCTCGCCACGTCGGTCCACGACCCGCTCAAGGCCCGCGCCGTCGTCCTCCGCGACGGCGACACGAAAGTCGCAATCGCCTCGGTCGACGTCGTCGGCCTGTTCCTCCCCGTCGTCGAGCGGGTGCGGGCGAAGCTGCCCGGCTTCGCCTACGTCCTCGTCTCCAGCACGCACAACCACGAGGGGCCGGACACCCTCGGCATCTGGGGCGCGACGCCGTTCAAGAGCGGTATCGACCCCGAATATCTGAAGATGCTCGAGGACCGCATCGCCGACGCCGTGCGCGCCGCCGACAAGGCCGCGCGGCCGGCCGGCGCCCGCCTGGGGACCGTGGCGGTGCCCGAACTGCTCCGCGACGGCCGCGAGCCTTACGTCCTACACGACGAGTTGGTTGCCCTCGAATTCCGGTCGGCGAAGGCGGAGACGGCGGCGGGCCTCGTCGTGCAGTGGAACTGCCACCCCGAAACGCTCGGCAGCAAGAACACCGGCGTCAGCGCCGACTACGTCGGCGTCACGGTCGGGCACCTCGCCAAGAAGCACGGCTGTCCGGTCGTCTACCTGACGGGGACGGTCGGCGGGCTGATGACGTCGCTCGGCGTGAAAATCAAGGACGACAAGGGGAACGTGCTGCCGGAGGATTCCTGGGAGAAGACGGAGCGCTACGGGAAGCTTCTGGGCGAGGCGGCGGACAAGGCGCTGGCGGCGGCGAAGCCGGTGCGGCTGACGCCCATCGAGGCGCGGCGGCGCGACGTGTTCCTGCCGCTGGACAACGCGAGCTTCCGGCTGGCCCGGCAGGTCGGCGTATTGGACCGCCCGGCCTACGCCTGGGCCGGCGACCCGTACCGCGCCGAGCCGATCAAGGAGGCGGGTAAGCCGCTCTGCTTCAAGACCGAAGTCGGCTGGCTGCGCCTCGGCGACCTGGAGGCGGCGGCCGTCCCCGGCGAGATCTACCCCGAATTGGTCCTCGGCAAGGTGCAGGATCCGCCCGACGCCGGCGCCGACTTCCCCGACGCGCCCGTCGAGCCCTCGATCTACGGGCAGATGCGCGCGCGGCACAAGATGATCGTCGGGTTGGCGAACGACGAGGTCGGCTATATCATCCCGAAGCGGCAGTGGGACGTGAAGCCGCCGTTCTGCTACGGCCGCAAGAAGGCGCAATACGGCGAGGGCAACAGCGTCGGGCCGGAGACGGCGCCGATCCTGTGCCGGGCTTTCAAGGAACTGGTCGAGGCGAAAAAGTAGCGAGTCCGGAAATATCCCCCAGGTCCGGAGGCGATGCGCTGAACTGGCCAGCCGCGGCCTGCGCCAGGCCCTTCCGCACCAAGTCCAAGGCCGTCTTGTTCTCGTACAGCCACGCCTCCCGCGCCGGGATCGCCACGGCGGGCGTGATGACGATGCGGTCGGAGTCGCTGTCGTCCACGAGGACCAGCCGTCCGGCGAACTTGTTGCCGAGCGACAGGCGGCCTTTGGTGTCGACAAGTTTGGTAATCATGACGCTCTCTCCTGCTTTCCCATCAACCTACAGAAAGTGGGCACGCCGCGGCGGCTCGCCTGCGTGCCCTGGACGCTTACCGCCGGCGCGCGTGACGTCCGCCGCCGGCTTTTTTGCCTTCGCGCGGGCGACGGGCGCTTGACAAGGCGCGCGCGCCCTCATAGCTTTGGGGACGCGGTGTTCTCCGCCGCCCCGGGTCAGGATTTCGACAAGAACGGCCCGCGTGCGACGAAGCATAGAGTAGGCAGAGCGTGGTCGTCCGAGGGCGCGTCGTACCCCGCGCGACCCCGATTCCCGAGTCATGCGAGAAAGACGATGTCCACCATTCCCGCGCCGTCGCTCTCCGCGAACGATCGCGAACTCAAGATCGTCAGCCATTCCAACCTGTTTTACTGGTGGCCCGTCTGGGCCGTCGGCTTCCTCATGAGCCTGCTGACGTGGCTCGACGGCGGGCGCATGGTCGTCGTCCCGACCGACACCGACGTGAGCCGTACCTGGCAGGTCGTCACGGACGCCGGGGGGACGACGGAGACGCGCGAAGGGTATCTGGTGAAAAAGAGCGACGGCAAGCACACGCACCACCTGGCGCCGGACAAGGCCGAGGCAGGCGGCAGCCTGCCCGACCCCACCCCGGCGAAGCTGCACATGTCGCACACGGGGACCTACGGCGTCATTTTCTGCGCCACCCTGATGCTGGTCATCATCATCACCAACGTCCCGCTGCGCGGCATGTGGTCGGTCGTCGTGATCGTCGTCGTCATCCTCGGCACGATCATTCTCGCCCTGACGCCGATGCTGGAGAAGCTCATCAACGCCATCATGCTGTTGGACATCCGCGTCAACATGGCGGGCTACCTGTTCGTCTCGGTGGCGCTGTTCCTGATCTGGCTGGCGACGATCGTGTTCTTCGACCGCCAGCTGTACATCATCTTCACGCCGGGCCAGCTGAAGGTGCGCACGGAGATCGGCGGCGGCGAGAAGGCGTATGACACGGCCGGCATGACCGTCGAAAAACAGCGCAGCGACCTGTTCCGCCACTGGATCCTCGGCCTGGGGAGCGGCGACCTCGTCGTCAACACGTCCGGCGCCGGCGTCCACCACTTCGACATGCCGAACGTGTTGTTCATCAACAAGAAGGTGCAGGAGATCGAGGACATGCTGCGCGAGAAGGCGGTCGTCAAGGGGCGGTGAACCCCCGCCGCTCGCGGCTTCGCACTTGCGAAGCCGCGAGCGGCCGGGCTCACGCTTCCTTCTT
>JBBROG010000127.1:0-23623 GCA_038229635.1 Gemmatales bacterium | reverse complement strand
GGTTGGGGTAAGGGGGCTGGCTTTCCGGGGCGAAAACCCCTCACCCCCGACCCCTCACCCCCGACCCCTCTCCCCTGATTACAGGGGCGAGGGGGGACTACAGTACAGACTCTTAACTACGGTCGCGCCGGCGAAACAGCCCGCCCCAACTCGCGGCCTCGGTGTACAGAACGGCCTCGGCGCCGAAGAGGCGGGCGGCGAGGTACAGCGCGGCCGCCGCGTAGGCCGCCGTCGAGGCGACGACCACGCACGCCGAGACGGGATGAGCGACCCCCAGGAGCAGGTCGCGCGCCAGCAGCACGATGTTCAGCAGCGGCACCACCGCCAGCGGCCCCGCCAGCACCAGGCCCGGCATCAGGCCGGCGACCCCGGGCGCCAGCGACAGCAGCATCAGCGGAATCAGGTACGCCTGCGCCTCCTTGAAGCTGCGCGCGAAGCTGGTCAGCACCAGCAGCACCGCCGAGAAGAACGCCGCGAACAGCAGCACCAGCGCGAACACCTCCAGCAGCGTCAACACCGACAGCCCGCCGGCGCCGAACACCTTCTCCGTCTGCCCGCTCAAAAGGATCGAAATCGTCATCGCCGTCAGGTTCACCAGCGCCGTCAGCACGGCCACCGTCAGCACGGCGACGTACTTGCCGAACAGCACGCTCATGCGCGGGATCGGCGCGGCGACGAGGATCTCCAGCGTCCCGCGCTCGCGCTCGCCGGCGGTCAGGTCGATGGCCGGGTAGACGGCGCCGGTGATCGTCATCAGGATCAGCACCAGCGGCACGAAGACCGCCAGCGACAGGCCGGCGGCCCGGTCGGCCGACAGCGGCGCGTCGGCGAGCCGCAGCGGGTCGGGGCGCTGGCGCAGGCCGCGCGCCTGCAACAGTTCTTGCATCACGTGCCCGTTGGCGGCGGCGCACACCCGCCGCAGGTAGCCGACGGCGTCGCGGGCGTAGGCCGAGTCGTCGCGGTAGATCAGGTCGCAGTCGAAGGCGAACTCCCGCCGAGGCTGGAAGGCCAAGGGGGCGCCTGGCCGCGGCCGCAGCGCCAGGTCGACGCGGCCCGCGCGCACGTCGTCTTCGAGATCGTCGCGCTCCGGCTTGTATTCGATGCGCCGCTCCGGCAGCCCTTCGCCCAGGTAGTGGGCGACGACGCGGGCCGCGTCGCCGGGCGGCAAGGCGATGACGACGGGCGGCGGCGACCGGTCGATCTCGGCGCTCAGCACGAACACCCGGAAAGCGAGCACCAGCAGGGGATAGAGCAGCAGCGGCATCAGCACCAGCGTGAAAATCGTGCGCCGGTCGCGCAAGATCTCCGTCAACTCCTTGCGCGCCAGGCGGCCGAGCCTGCCGAGGCGGAAGCCGAGCGGAGGAGTCTCAGGAGGGGTCGTCATGGGGTTGCCCGTTCGGGTGCGAAGCCGCGCGCGGCTCCGCGGGTGCCAGCGCCGGCCCCGCGCGGGCCAATTTCAGGAACATCTCGACGAGGCTCGTGCAGCCGCTCGCCGCGCGCAGCTGCGCCAGCGTGCCGCACTGGATGAGCCGCCCGTGGTGCAGCAGCCCGAAGCGGTCGCACAGGCGCTCGGCCTCGTCCAGGTGGTGCGTCGTCAGGATGACGGCTTTCCCTTCGGCCCGGAGGTGGGCGACGAATTCGGTGACGACCTGGCTGCCGAGGACGTCGAGGCCGAGCGTCGGCTCGTCGAGCAGCAGCACCGGCGGGCGGTGGATGAGCGCCCGCGCCAGGTTGACGCGCTGCCGCTGCCCGGTGCTGAGGGTGGCGCAGCGGCGGTTGAGCAGGTCGTCGACGCCGAGCAGGCGGCTGAGGCGGCCCAGTTCGTCGCGGGCGGCGGCCGGCGCCACGCCGTAGAGGTCGGCGAAGAACAGCAGCATCTCGCGCACGGTCAGGTGCGGGTAGACGCCGACGTTCGCCGACACCAAACCGACGCGGCGCTTGACCTCGTCGGGGTGGCGGCCGGAGTCGTAGCCGGCGACGGTGGCGCGGCCGGAGGTGGGTTTCAGCAGGCCGAGGAGCATGCGCAGCGTCGTCGTCTTGCCGGCGCCGTTGGGGCCGAGCAGGCCGAACACTTCGCCGGCGCCGGCGGCGAACGAGAGGTCGTCGACGGCGAGGACGTCGCCGCCTCCCGGCAGCGCGAAGCGCCGCGTCAGTCGTTCCACCTGGATCATCGTCGTCCCCGCGGCGACTTGCCCGCCCGCACCGCCCCCGCTACAGTGGCACAACTCGCGCGAGTCGGAGGCGGGTCGTGTGCCCTATTCTGCCACGCGCGGCGGCGGGGGGCGACCCCCGGCGCGCGGATTTCCCCATTTTCTCTCCCCTCTCCCCTTCGGGGCGAGGGGAACAGGCGGCGACGGCCGACGTCATGCTCTATTTCTGGCTCGTCCCTCTCCTGGCCTGGCTGTTCGTGCTGGGCGCGGCGGTCGGCAGCTTTCTCAACGTCTGCATCGCCCGCCTGGGGCGCGGCAAGAGCCTGGTCTGGCCCGGCTCGCGCTGCGGCGCCTGCTTCCAGGAGGTGCGCCTGCGGCACAACATCCCCCTCGTGAGTTACTGGTGGCTCCGCGGACGCTGTCGCGACTGTGGCGCGACCTTCTCGGTACGCTACTTCCTGGTCGAACTGTTCACCGCCCTCGCTTTCGTCGGCCTGTACGCCGCCGAAATCGGCGCCAACGTCCACGGCCTGCCGGGCTGGGAGCGCGGCGGCCTCGCCTTCCTGGAGTCGGGACGATTCCCGCCGCACGCGTGGGAATTATTCGCCTGGCACGCGGCGCTGGCCGGCCTACTCATCGCGGCGGCCGGCGGCCTGCTGGAGTTCGGGCGCGTGCCGCGGGGCGTGACCGTCGTCGGCGTCCTTCTCGGCCTGGCCGGCGCCTGGCTCTTCCCGTGGCCCTGGCCGACGGAGGCGCGCGAGGCGCTGGCGCGTGTGGACCGACCTCTCGTCGGCTGGGTGCGCCTGAAGGCCGACGGCGGACCTATGGCGCCTCGGCGCGGGCCGATGCCGGAAGAGGCGTCGTGGGCGGACTGGCCGTTGAGTCCGCGGCCCGGTTTCCTGCCGTGGCCGGCGTGGGGACCGCCGCCGGACGAACTGCCGGCGGGAAGCGGGCGGCTCGGGTTGGTGACGGGGTTGGTCGGCGGAATCGTCGGGGCGTGGCTGTTGCGGGTAGCGGCGTGGCTGGCGGCGCTCGGGCTGGGACGCCCGCCACTCGCGGCGACCGGCGGCGAGATGCTGCTGATCGCCGGCACGTTTCTGGGGTGGCAGCCGGTCCTCGTGGCGCTCGCGGTCGCGGCGGTGCTGGCACTCGCGGGGCGGTGGGCACGCTTGCCGTTCGGCGTCTGGGTGACGGGGGGCGTCGTTGTTTCGTGGCTGGGCTGGGCGTGGCTGGGTCCGCTGGCCCGGCCGGTGCTGTTTCATCCGCTGCTGATGCCGCTGACCGTGGCGGCGAGCCTGGCGCTGGTCTTCCTGGCGGCGCTGCTGCTGCGCCTGCTGAAAGCGCCGGCGCACGCGCCGTTCGCGTGAAAGGGCGCCGGGCTTGAGGCGCATGATCGCGGTGTCGGAGAGGCCCTTCCGGGAGGGTTCGTTTGTTGGCTGCTCTTCCGCGGTCGTTCACGCCGGGTCGCCAACGAGGACGAAGGCGGCCCAGTAGTACGGGTGCGCGTACGGCGTGCCGTCTTTGTCCGCCACGGCGGTCGGGACATCGCCTAACAGCGGTTGTGCCGGCCGGCCCTTCCCCCGCACCACTCCCTTCGTCAGCGCCGCCGCTCGCTTCAACGCCTCGTCCCGCGGTAACGTTTGCAGCCACGCCTTCGCCTCTCCCAGGGCTGCCGCCTTCCCCATCGGGCTTTTCAGTCCCTCGCGCTGCCCCAGCAAGTTCTGATAAAACCGATCCATCAGGAGTGCCGTGGCCGTGTCGTCCACTTTCCACAGGCTCAGGCAGGCGCTCCGGCTGCCCGACAACAGGATCGCCTGAGCGAATCCCATGAAACCCTCGCCGTTCTCGTGCTTGCCAAGGGTAGACTCGCAGGCCGACAGCGTCACCAGGTCTGCGTCCAGTTTCCAGTGCTGCAACATCTTTGCGGCGGTCAGTCGGCCGTCGAACAGCGGCTTGCCTTCCAGCAGTTGCTTTCCGGGATCGGGGAGGGCGTCGCGGGAGAGGATGATGGCCGACTGCAAGGGCAGGCGGTTGTCGAATTCGCCGTGCGTGGCCAGGTGCAGGTAACGGGCCTTGCCCAGTTCGCCGCCCCGGGCCAGCTCCAGCAGTTTTTGCTCGCTGGCGTCCGAGTCGGTCAGGACGCGCACGGGCTGCCCGAGGGCGGCGAACATCCGCCGCAAGGTTTCGACCTCGACCCGCGTACCGGGCAAGGGTTTGTAGTCCCCGCGCGCGCCGGCCCGCAGCTTGCGGCGGGACTCGCGGAGAGCGGCCAGCGCCTGGGGGGCCGACTCGTCGGCCAGCACCACCCCCAACTTCCCGGGCCGCACGTCGGTCTCGAACTGCCGGCCCTCGCGCCAGGCCTCCACGCGGACGAACCTCGGCGCGTCGGGGCCTTCAGGAACCACCCGCAAGTCCGAAGGCTTCTGCAAGCGAGTCTCGTTGTAGCTGAGGAGCACGTCATTGGGCTTGAGGGGCGTCGGCAGTGCCTGGGCGGCGTTCGAGCCGGGGACGACTGTGGTCAGCAGGGCGCCGCTGTCGGGGAGGGGCCTCTCCTTGTCCGCGGGCACGTCGAAGGCGGGGTCGCCGAGGGCGAGCAGGCCCTGGGTCTTCGGCCGGGCAAGACCCCGAAGATGGGTGAAGACGGTCGCCGACGGGGCGTAACTGACCGTGATGTCATTGACGAGCAGCTCGACCGGAACGCCGTCCATGAAGGCGGAGGGAAGCACGACGAGGTGACGAACGGCGGGCAGCCCGTCCGCAGCCGCCAAGTGCTTGCGGATAGGCCCGACGCGCTGGTCGGCCAGACGTTTCGCCAGTTCCCGCCCGTGGGGGCGCGAGGCGCCGAGCGGGGCCGCCACGGCCTGCAGCAGGGATGAGGCGGACCGGCTATCCTCCGCGGTCCAGGTGCGGTCCCGCCCGCCGCCGGGCAGAGGCTCCCAGACGGGTGCCCCCTTGGCGCGCAGCAGCACCACCCAGTGCTCGCCGTTCGGATCCTTGTCTTTGGGCCGACCTTTGATATCGACCCAGCTCAGGAAGGCGGTGCCGGCAGGCAGGGCCGCCTGGATCCTCCCCAGGGGGAAGGCGATGCCTTCGCTGACGCCGTAAGTCTTCTCCAGGTGGAGGTAGAACTTATCGAGTTCGTCCTGAAACTGGCGGCGCCGCGTGAGGAGCTTCTGACGCTCCTCCTCCTGCCGGGGAGAGGAGTCCTTACCGGCCGCGCCCTGTTCCAGGAAGCGATCAAGTTCCTCCAGCCGCGTCTGGAGTTGGCTCAGCCGGGCCTGGTCTTCCGGGGAGCGCTTCACGCGGGCGCTCAGTTCGTCCCAGGTGCCCCGGCCGAGATCCTCCTCGAAGCGCTGCCAGGCCTGGGTCAGCTTGCCGTTACGGGCCAGCAGGGGGGGGAGGGACTGTAACGGGGAACGCGACGTCGTTCCGCTGACCCGGTCCAGCCCGAAGCGAGCGATGCTCACCCGGTGGATCTGGAAGCGGTCGGCCGCCCGCGTGAAGTATTCTTCCGCACCGGCAAAGTCCCCCCGCGCCTGCAGACAGGCGGCCAGGTTCTCGTAGCAGGTGATCGTGTAGGGGTGGTCCTCACCCAGGAGCTTGCGGAACGTCGCCAGGGACTTGCGGAACTCTTCCTCCGCGTTGGCGTACTTGCCTTGCTCGTGCAGGCTGGCCGCAAGGTTTTGGTGGCTCAGGGCCGTGTCGGCGTGGTCTTCCTTCAGTAGCTTGCGGCGGATATCGAGAGCCTTGCCATGAATCTCCTCCGCCTCGTCGTATTTCCCCTGCGCGCACAGGCAGAGGCCCAGGTTATCGTAACAGGCGGCCGTTACCGTGTGATCCTCGGTGAGAAGGTCGCGGATGATACTCAGCGCTTTGCGGTGATTTACCTCGGCCTCCGCGTATTTCCGTTCCATATCCTGGGTGGAGGCCAAGTTCTCGTAGCAGGTGGCGGTGAAGCGATGCTTCTGGGGCAGGCGCTTGCGGAAGATGGCGAAGGCCTTGAGGTGGGTATCCTCCGCCTCGGCGTATTTGCCCTGCTTGTGCAAGGAAGCGGCGAGGTTGCCGTAGCTCACGGCGGTATCGAGGTTCTCCTCCCCTAGCACACTGAGGCGAACGGCCAGGACAGTGCGGTGGCCCTCCACCGCCTCCCCGTGCTTGCCCTGCGCACTCAGGTAACCAGCCAGATTGTTCAGGATGATCAGGGTAACCCGGTCTTCCTCACCGCGGAGCTTGCGGCTGATGGCGAGCCCCTTGCGCACCTCCGTTTCCGCGCCCGCGAACCTGCCCTGATTGGAGAGACATCCGGCGAGATTGCCATAGCCCGTGGCGGTGCCTGGGTGGTCGTCGCCCAACGTCCTGCGGCGGATCTGTAGCGCCTTGAGGTGATACCGTTCCGCGTCCGCGTACCGCGCCTGGTCGTTCAAAGCGGAGGCCAGTTCATCGTAGGCGGTGGCGGTGTAGGGGTGTTCGTCCCCCAGGCATTTCTGGAAGATCCCTAGCACCTCCTCCCGGAGTTGCTGGTGCTCGCGAAGCCGGCTGTTCGCGCGGCTGGCCTGCGCCTTTCGGCGAAGCGTGGGGATGCCCTGGAACTGTTCGCGCTCGCCCGCCGGGCGCCCGGCCACTCGTTCAAGCGTCGTCACTTGCCACGAGGCGTCGATGGTTTCCCAATGGTCCGCGCCCTGCACCTTTTTGCGCAGGTCGAGCAATTCCTTCGCGGCGGCGATTGCCGCCGCGAACTTGTCGTCCTGCATGTACCTCTCGATGCGCCGTCGCAGTTCATCCGCCCGCCGCGCGTCCTCACCCTGGAGTACCCTTTCCCAGGGTGGCCTCATGTCGGCTTTCGGCGTTGGCTGCTGGTCAGCCTGTACTCCGCCCCGGCTGACCAGCAGCCCCGTGAGGAGCAATCCAACGAAGTAAAGTCGGGGCGCGAACATCGGAAGCCTCCCTCATGACGAACGCAACAGATGCGGCCTCGGTCGGCGGTTCACGGCCCCAGCACGGGGAAGCCGATGCCGGTCACCGTTTCGATCTCCGGAGCCTGCCTCAGCCAGTCGCCCAGCTTGGCCATGACACCAGCGCTGCCCTGCAACTCCTGGCCCTTGCCGCGGTCAAAGCGCTGGCCCCGAGGGTTCTTTGGCGTGTAGGCCAGCAGGTCGGAGTCGGCGTAGTGCCACACGACCTCCGCCAGCGCGGCCGTCTTCTGCCAGGGAGAGTTCCCGCGCGACTCCCGCCATTTCGTGTAGGCCGGCAGCGGTTGGCGAGATACCAATAGGAAAAACGCCTGCAGACCGCTGCCTTCCGTCAGCCCGTAGGTGACACGCGCCTTGCCGAAAGGATAACCGGGCCGGTCCGTTAGCGGCGGCTTACTCTCGTCTTCGGGGAAGCACAGCTGTTCTGTTCCGTCGGGCCTGTAGGCGACCAGGAAGCAGTAAGCCTGCTCGGACAACTCCGCGGAGATGGTCAAGGCGTCACGCGAGGATGTCGTGAAGACGCCCTCGCCCAGGTTGCCCTCCGGTTTGTCTTGGTCGCCTACTTTTTTCAGATAGGAAACGTAGAATTTATGCGCCAGGATCGCCTTCCGGGTAGGCTTACGCCCGCGTTCTTCGGTAGGCACCTGCTGGTTTGAATCGGACGGCATGGCGGGAAGGGCTACGGCCGGATTCGTCGGCGCACTCGGAGAGTGTGAGTAGAAGTACCAGGCCGCAAACCCTATCCCCATAAGAGCCACTACCGCGACGGACATCCAGGACAACCAAGACGGGTCTGATGAGTCTGCCGGCGCTCCGACCACTGCCACCCCCAAAAACTCCTGCAAGGCCCCGGCCAAATCCGCAGCGGTCGGGTAACGGTCCTGCGGTTTTTTCTCCAGGCAGCGAAGACAAATTCTCTCGAGGTCTTTCGGCGTCTCCGGCCGCAGGGTGCTTGGGGGCTGCGGCGGCTGGGTGAGGACTTGGTTCAATGTTTCCCGGTGCGTATCACCCTGGAAGGGGGGGCGCCCGGTCAGCAGCTTATACAGGATCGCGCCCAAGGCGTAGATGTCCGCCGCCGGGCCGACGGCGCCGACCTTGCCCGCGGCCTGTTCCGGGGCCATGTAGCTCGGCGTGCCCAGAACGGCGTCGCCCGTCTGGTCCACTCCCCCAAGCAACTTCGCCAGGCCGAAGTCGGCGACCTTGGGGACGTCGTCCTCGGCCAGCAGGATGTTGGCGGGCTTCAGATCGCGATGGACAATCCCTTTCGCGTGGGCCGCCTGGACGGCTCTCGCCACCACCGCCACCAGTTCTGCCGCTTGCCGAGGCGACAGCGGCGTGCCGTTCAGTTTCTTCTCGAGCGAATCGCCGGGACAGAACTCCAGCGAGAAGTAAGGGCGGTCTTCGTGCTCGCCGGTGTCATGGATCTGCACGATGTTCGCGTGCTGTAGCCGCGCGAGGGCTTGCGCTTCCGTCCGGAAGCGGGCCAGCTCTTGGGCGCTGGCGCGGGGGCCGGACTGGATCATCTTGAGCGCCACCACACGGTTGAGATTCGTCTGTAGGGCCTTGTAGACGACGCCCATGCCCCCGCGGCCCAACACACCGAGGATCTCGTAATTGTCAACGTGTTTTGGGAGCGTTGACAGGTGACTTCCCGCCGGACCTGCTACAGTCGAGAGCCCTTCCAGGTCGGCCACAAGGCGGGTCTCCGCACGGGCTAGGGCTTCCGCCAGCTGCGGTCCGTGCCGGGGGAATCGCTCCAGGTACTCCTGGCGTCCCGGTCGGTCGCCCCACCGTTGGCGGTCCCGGTACTCCTCGCAGATCAGAGCTACCGGCGGCGCGTCCGGCGGCCACCCCTCGGGGAAGAGGTGAAAGTACTTCTCCAGCAGGGGTCCCGAAGTGCCAGTGGTGTCGGCCTCCTTCCAGCGGTATTCCAGGTCGATGGCGATCTGGCTTATCAGCAGCTCCGGGTCCGCCGCCTCGCCGCCTTTGCCGTTCCGGCCGTGCAAGTAATCCTCGATGCGCGGGTGCCCGCCGGCCCCCCAGGCTTTGTCGAAGCTATCGATCAAGCTGGCGACGCTTCCCCTACCCGGTCCGGACCCGCCGCCGTCGCCGTTCGTCGGAGTCATGGGCAAGCCCTTCCGCGCCATTGACCGTATAACTACATGTCTAGTCGCTTTTTCAAGGCAGGCAGGATTATCTCCGCCTTCACCTGCCTCACGCGCCGCTCCGAGCGGCCGATCGCCCGGGCGATCTCAGGGACCGGACAGCCCGCCAGGGCGAGGTCGAGGACCAGGCGGGATTGAGGGTCGAGTTCCTCCTTGACCTTCTCCAGTTCCTCTTCCAGAGCCAACTCTTCTTCCGGCGTCGGCCCCCGCGCTATAACCTCTTGCTCCACGGAAAAGGACACCCCCTCCTCCTCCAGATGGAGTTCGCGGTCCAACGAGCGCCGGCCGGCTTGGTGGTAATCGGCCTGCCGGCGGAGTTTGTTCAGCGCGATCGCGGAGAGCAGGGCCCACAGTTTCCCCTGTTCGAGGCGGAGACGGCCGTCCCTGTAGCGGATAAAGAACGTGCGCAGCGCTGACTGGGCCACTTCCTCGGCCCCGACCCGCTTCGCCAGCTTCGGGGAAAGGTGGTTGCCCACAAGGCCGACTAACCGTCTCACGTACCGCTGGTACACCTCCCAGGCCGCGTCCTGGTCGCCCGTGGCAAAGTACTGTTCCAGCAAAGCGATGGTGGGCAGGTCTTTCGGCTTGGTTGACCCCACTGCCTTACCCCTTTCGTAATACGGACGAGGGCGGGGCGCGCTCTACAGAGGAAGAGAATAGCAGATCCCCAAAGTGCCCCTGCATTCTACGGCCCTCCCGGCCGCGAGGCAAGTTCCCGGCCCTCTTTCCGCGGCCGCCCGCCCTGCCCGCGCCGGCGGGCGACCGACACCTCGGACGGCGGCCTCGCCTTTTTTCCCGATTTCCGCTTCCGCGGCGGGCCGCGATCCTCATCCCCTAATTAGAGAAGGCGACTGGCCCGGCCAACGCCGCCCCGAGGCAAAACACCTCGCCAAAGGCGGCAGGAAGGAAAGGCCGTTGTCGCCAATTCACGAGCCACAGGATGCCAACGAACGCCGTCGGCCGCGGGCCGGCGCATCCACGCTTTGACTCTTTTCAAAGGAGATCGACAATGCCGCGTACCGAGAGCCGCAAGGCCAACCTGCGCTGCGAACTGCTGGAAACCAGGGATCTGATGTCCGCCTCCGCGCCGCTCGCCCTCGTCGCGCCGCCGCCGGGAGGGGCGACGGCCGCGCTGGCCGCGCCGATCAGCCCTCCGCAAACAACCGCTCTGGTCGCGGCCGTCGCACCGAATGGCGTCCTCGACGCCCAGAGCAACGTCAAGTTCGCCGTCCTCCTCCACCTCCAGAACATCGGCGACCGCGTGTACCGCAACGACGAGTGGGCTGGCACGAAAGGGCAGTCCCGCCGGCTGGAGGGGTTCCAGCTCACCCTGGATCACCCCATCCCGGGCCTGGGCCTGCAGTACATGGCGCACCTCCAGGACATCAGCGACACGAGCTGGGTCGCCGACGGCCAGTTCCTCGGCACCCGAGGCCAAAGCCGCAGGGTCGAGGGGTTCGCCATCCGGCTGACCGGCTCGCAGGCCGCTAACTACGTCGTCGTCTACCGGGCTCACTTGGAGGGCATCGGGGATACGGGCGAGCGCATCAACGGGGCGTTCCTCGGCACCCGCGGCCAGAGCCGGCGGGTGGAGGCGATGTTCGTCTCCATCGTCCCGAAGGCCAACTACCACCCGCACGACGACCCGGTGCGGGATCTGAGGGGTTGGTGGGGGCCGGCCCTGGAAGGCGCCCTGGCCGGCGCCACCCCCGGCGGCGTGTCATGGCTCGGCATCAGCCGCACGACTACCACCAACCAGTTCTCGTACGACACGAGGGCCGACCGGGTCGATTTCAGCGTCACGATCAACTACAAGCAGAAAGTCTTCGGCAGGACCCTCTGGTCCATCAACGCCACGGTGGAAGGGTGGGTGAACCTGTCCAACCCGTCGCCCGCCACGTTCCGCGTCGGGAAGGTGCATGTGGCCGGTGTGAGCGGGTGGGACGAGACGCGGATCAAGGATGCCGTCGCCTACTTCTTCCGGAAGAATGCCGATGCGATCCGGCAGACCAGGCCTTGATACCGCGCACCGGCCAAGAGGTAGCGCGCCGCGCCCTAACCCGAACGGGAGCAGAGCCGCCGCGTGAGCCGCCTCCGGCCGTCAAGGAACGAGAAGGCCGCCCCAAGGGGCGGCCTTCTTCGTTTTCCGAGGGCGCCCGCGGGAAGGAGGGGCCGGGCTCACAAGTCTCCCGGACGCCGCGCCCCGGCCGGAACACCGTCCGCGCCGTTCGCGTATACGGAGCGGCGGCGCGTTTGCCAATCCCCCGAGAGCGACCTACCTTTGGGCGGACGAGAATGACCGTCGCGGCGCCGGCTCCGCGTCCGCGGCGCGGGACGCGCCGCCTACGAACGTTTCCGAGTTCTCCCTATGGCCACGACGAATTCGTCCGCGACGCCCCGCCTCCATCAGCTCGACACCATGTTCGCCCTGGCGGCCGACCCGTCGGCGCTGCCGCCGGCGCCGGTCGGGGCCGAGTCGACGCCGTGGCTCGCCGCCGCCGAAGTGCGCGCCGAGCGCGAGTGGCTCGGCGAGGAGCGGCAGCGCCTCGACGAGTTCACGCAGGCGCAGTTCGTGGCCATCCAGAAGCAGCGCGAGGAATTGGCCGGCCAGCGCGGCGCCATCGACAAGGAACTGATCCAGCAGCACCAGGAACTGAATCGGCAGACGAAGTTGATCGAGGCGCGCAACGGCGCCCTGGATACGCGCGAGCGCCACCTGGCCGACCGCGAGGCGTCGGCCGCCGTCCACCTCGACCGCGTCACGCGCGCCGAACAGGAGTTGCAGCACCTGCGCCAACTCAACGACGCCATGCGCCAGGACAACGACGCCCAGAAGCTGCTCCTGGGCCAGCTGCGCGCCGAAACCGCTCAGGCCCGCGAAGAACTGCGTGTCGCCCGCGCCGAGGCCGCCCACCTCGACCACAGTCTCGCCGACCGAATCCGTTCCCTCGACGAGCAACAGGCTCATCTTCTCGCGCAGCGGCAGTTGTTGGAAGCGCGCCTGCGCGAACTGCACCGGGGCGAAGAGGCGCTGGAGCGCCGCGCCGCCGAACTGGCCGAAGTGGAAGGCCACGCCTACCGCGACACGGTGCGCCACCCGGCGTAGCGGGCCTCGCCGCGCGGCCCCGGATCACTTCCCCGCGCCTGTTCCCGGACCTGCGCCGGCAAGGCCGCGAGCAACTCCCGGAATCGCCGAGTCGTACGGGAGTTCATTAGCCCTCCGGGTCCAACTCCTGGGTCAGGCCGGCCCGGTGTTCGGCGAGCGCCTCCCCCGCGAGCCGCGCGAGCTTATCGCCGGAAGCGGCGAGCGCGCGATCGAAGTCGTCTTCCGCCGCCAACTCGGCGAGCAGCCGGCGGGCCAGCAATTCTTGCTCCGCGGCGGGCAGTTTCGCCGCCTCCGCGAAGGCTTGTTCTAGTAGGGCAGTCATCGGCGCACCTCCGCATCGATCGTACCACCGGGCCGGACCGACACAAGCCCTGCCCGGCACTCTTACTTCTTCAGTTCCAGCGCGAACTCGTTCGCCCCCGGCTTGACGACGACCCGCAGCGGCGTCGTCTCCGGCTTGGCGTAGCGCTCGGCCAGCACGTTCGGCCCCGGACGGCCGTCCTCGCCGACCAGCGGGTTCCACCACACCACCGTCACCGCGTACTCGCCCGCCGGGGCGCCGTCGTTGGCCGTGTAGGTGCTCAGCGTGAAGGTGCCGTCCGCCTCGACCATCGCGTCGCCGGAGTGGACGAAGCGCTTGCCCTCGACGAGGTGGAACGTCACCACCGCGCCCGGCGCCGGGCAGCCCTCGCAGTGGACCTGGCCATGCACCGGGTGGACCGGCTTGCGGTTCACCGCCACGCCCGCCTCGGCGGTCACGGCCTGCTTCATGTCCGCGTCGTAGACGCCGTCGAGCAGCACGTTGGCGATCAGCGGGCCGTCCTTCTTCATCGTCACCCAGGCGATCTGGTCGAACTCGCCGTAGCGGACGCCGCGCATCTTGCTCGCCCCGCCGGTCGTCGCCAACTGGTAGTAGTTGCGGCCCTGGCGCACGAACTTGCGGAAGACGTGGATGTGCCCGGCGAAGACGGTGTAGGGGCGGTCGGCCAGCGCCTTCTCGACCTCGAGCCAGCCGTTCGTGGCGAGGTTCGGCTGCGTCCACATCGGCCGGTGGACGGAGACGACGGTCCAGCGCACGCCCTTGTTGTCGGCCAGCGCCTTGTGCACCGCCGCCAGCTGGGCCTCGCTGATCCCCCCTTCCTTGCTGGGCGGGTCTTCGGAGTCGAGGATCAGGAAGAGGACGTTGCGGTAGACGAAGTGGTAGTAGCGCCGGCCGAATTTTTCCTCCCAAAGACGCTCCTCGAAGGGGTTGGCGAGGTCGTGGTTGCCGGGGACGTAGAAGAAGGGCATGCGCAGCTTGCTCAGGTAGCCCTGGAACTCGCGCCACTCGGCCTCGACGCGCTCGCGCTTGTCGCTGTAGCCCTCGATCAGGTCGCCGACCGAGAGGACGAATTCGGGCTGGAGCAGGTTGAGCTGCTCGACAGCCTGCGAGAAGACGCGGGCGCGGTGGCCGCCGGTGCGGTCGCTGACGATCGCGAAGCGGAACTCGGCCGGGTCGTTGTTCAGGCGCAGGTGCGTCCACGGGTTGCGCTCCTCGACCGCGACCTGCAGGTCGGGAGCGGCGGCGGGCGAAGCGATCTGCTGGCCGCGCGACAGCGCGACGGCGGCGGCTACCAGGCCGAAGGCAAGGAAGGCCAGAAGCAAACGTCTCATTGCGGAACCCCCGGAGTGACGGCAACGTGTCAATTGAGGAGGGTAACGGCGCGCGCGGCGGAAGGCACGCGGAAAATGGGAGAAGATTCGGGGAAGCCAAGCCACGTTCCGCCGCCCGCTCCAATCTTGGGCGACAGTGATACCATGTCTACGACCGCGCGAGGGATGGGCAATCCGCGCGGGAAGTTGGGTAGTCCCAAGCGGTATTCGTCACCTTCGGCGGTCCAGGCATGAGCATACCTCCTCCCCCCGCCTCGCCTCGTTCGTTCGCGGGCCGCTTCCTGAGGGAGCCGCTTTACTGGCTGCTGATCGCCGTGCCGGTCGCGGCGGCGCTGGAGTGGTCCCACGCCGGCCCGGTGGCGGTCTTCGCCGCGTCGTGCGCCGCCGTCGTGCCGCTCGCCGGGCTGATGGGCCGCGCCACCGAAAGCCTCGCCGCGACGATGGGCGCCGGCGTCGGCGGGCTGCTCAACGCCACGATGGGGAACGCCGCCGAGCTGATTATCGCCCTGTTCCTGCTCCGGGCCGGGCCGGACCAGTACGACATGGTCAAGGCGACGCTGACCGGCTCGATCATCGGCAACCTACTGCTGGTCCTCGGCGCGGCGGTCGTCGCGGGCGGCCTGTTCTACAAGAAGCAGACCTTCAACCGCACCGCCGCAAGCATGGGCGCCACGCTGCTCGCCCTGGCGGCGGTCGGGCTGCTGATGCCGACGCTCTACTACTACCTCTTCCGCGCCGGCCGCGTCCTGACGGAGGCGGAGCGGCGCAACATCGACTTCCTCAGCGAGGAAATCGCGGTCGTCCTCCTGGTGCTTTACGGGCTGAGCCTGCTCTTTTCCCTGCGGACGCACGAACACCTGTTCGCGGGCGGCAAGGCGAAAGACGAAGAAGAGGAACCGGAGTGGAGCCGGCGCACGTCGCTGGTCGTGCTGGCGGCGGCGACGGCGGGCGTGGCGCTGATGAGCGAGTTTCTGTCGGGGTCGGTGAAGAGCGCCGGCGAGGCAATGGGACTGAACAAGGTCTTCCTCGGCGTGATCGTGCTGGCGGTGGTCGGCAACGCGGCCGAGCACTCGACGGCGGTGCTGGTGGCGGTCAAGAACAAGATGGACCTGGCCGTGAACATCGCGGTCGGCAGCAGCCTGCAGGTCGCGCTGTTCGTCGCCCCGGTGCTGGTCTTCGCGAGCATGGTCCTCAACCCGGCGCGGCCGCTCGACCTGCACTTCTCGCCGCTGGAGACCGTGGCGGTCGGCCTGTCGGTCGGCGTGCTGGCGCTGGTGAGCCAGGACGGCGAGTGCCACTGGTTCGAGGGGGTCATGCTCCTCGGCGTCTACCTGCTCTTCGCCCTGGCCTTCTTCCACCTGCCGCCGGCGGCGCAGTAGCGCTCAACTCAGGCGACGAAGGCGTGCAGCTCGTCGTCGGTCAGCTCGCGCTCGAAGGCGCAGCCGTGCAGCCAGTGCTCGTTCGGCATCTCCATTGCATGAATGACGCGGGCGCGCAGCCGCAGTGACGCGCCTGGCCCGGCGTTGTCCAGTTCGACGGTGAGCCAGGTGCCCGCCTCCAGGAGGCATTCGACGATGAGCCCGATGCCCGAGGCCGACAGGTCGCGCACCCAGGCCGCGTAGACGACGCCCCACGACGGGGCGACGGCCTGACACGCCGTCTCGGGGCTGGCGTCGTGGCGCACCGCCACGCGGCGGTCGGAGCAGACTTGGCGGGTGTCGTTCGTCGAAGGAAGGCTGAGTGGGTTGGACATGGTTGCTTCGCGGGGTTCGGGGGTGGGCGGCCGCTCAACCCTAGGTCAGGCCGCCGGCGCAGTCAACGGGCGGGCCGCGCCGAGAAAACGGCGGCTCGCCGTCCCCGCGCGAAACTTGTCGAGCTAGGATTGGTTTAACGGAACGGAGGCAGGAGGCTCGGTTCCCCGCCTTGCTGTCCGCTCTCGCCACGACTCTTCCTCTCCCCGGACCGGGACGGAACATCGCACCGATGAACATGTTTCCCTTTCCGACTCGCAAGCTGACGCTTTTCGCGCTCCTGAGTGCCGCCGATTTTCTGCTGACGTGGCACCTGCTGAGCGGCGGGGGCGTTTACGAGAGCAACCCGGTGGCCCAGTGGTGGCTGGCGCGTCACGGCTGGACGGGTTTGGCCTGTTTCAAGGGGGCGGCCATGCTGTCGGCCGCCGGGCTCGGCGTCCTCCTCTTCGCCTCCTGCCCGCGCACGGGACACCGCGTCCTGGCCTTCGCCTGTACCGCCGTCGCGGCGGTCGTCCTCTACAGCGCCTCGCTCGCCGGCGCGATGCACCGCCGGCCGGCGGCGGACGCCGTCCCCGACCTCGAGACGATGAAACAGCGGTCCCGGCGCATCGAGGAGGAATTGCGCCGCGGCTCCGAGTACCGGACCGCCCTCATGGGGATCGGCGCGGACCTCGCGGCGAGCCGTTACGGCCTGACCGAAGCCGTGGCCCGGCTGGAGGGGACGGAAAAAGCCAACGACCCGGAGTGGCAAAAGATGCTGTGTCGCCTTTACCCCGGCCTGACCCCCCGCGCCTGCCTGGTGGCGAACATCATCCACCACACGATGGGCGACCGCGCCCGGATGCCCGAGACGCGCCGCCTCGGCACCCGCCTCGGGGAGGAGTTCCGGTCGCTCTACGGCGTCGAGATGCCGGTGCCGCCCCCCGCCCAGTACGCCGTAACGCCGCTCGCGGCTTCGCACTCCCACGCCCGGCGCTCAGGCCAGTAGCCACTTCAGCAGGGCCTTTTGGGCGTGGAGCCGGTTGCCCGCCTGGGCGAACACCACGCTGCGCTCCCCGTCGAGGACGCCGCCGGTGACCTCCTCGCCGCGGGTCGCCGGCAGGCAGTGCATCACCCGCGCGTGCGCTGGCGCCTGGCTCAGCAGAGCCTCGTTCACCTGGTACGGCGCGAAGCGGGCGCACCGCTCCTCGCGCTCGTCCTCCTGCCCCATGCTCGTCCAGACGTCGGTGTAGATCACGTCGGCCGAGGCGGCCGCGCGGCGGGCGTCCTCGTCTCGCATCAGCTCTCCCCCCGGCACCTTGACCTTGTAGGCCGCCAGAAAGGGCTCGTCGAAGCCGTAGCCGTCCGGCGCCGCCAGGACGAAGCGCGCCCCCAACTTGCCGCAGCCGACCGCCAGCGATCGCGCCACGTTGTTGCCGTCGCCGACGAACACCATCGTCCGCCCCGCCACGCCGCCGAGCAGCTCGCGCATCGTCAGCAGGTCGCCCAGCGCCTGACACGGGTGGCTGTAGTCCGACAGGCCGTTGATGACCGGGCAGGTCGAGTGCCGCGCGAACTCCTCGACCGTGCCGTGCCGGTAGGTACGCAGCACCACGCCGTCGACGTACTGGCTCATGACGCGGGCGAAGTCGGGGACGCTCTCGCGCGAGCCCATGCCGCAGTCCTTGCCGCCGAGGAAGACGCTGGCGCCGCCCATCTGGGCCATCGCCGTCTCGAAGCTGACGCGCGTGCGCAGCGACGGCTTCTCGAAGATCAGGCCGAGGACGAGGCCCGCCAGCAGCGGCGTATGCTCGCGCCTCCGGCGGGCCGCCTTGAGGCGCGCCGCCTCGTCCAGCAGGCCGGTGATTTCGTCCGCGCTCAGGTCGATCAGGTCCAAAAAGTGGCGCATGGGAAAGATCCGGACCCGTCGCCGCCGCTTGCGGTTTGGCAATCCGCGAAGCCGCGAGCGGCGGGACGTTATTGCGGTTTATGGGATACTAATACGTCCGCGAGGACCGCGAACCCTTCGTCGAGTTCCGCGTCGGTCAGCGTCAGCGCCGGCAGCAGCCGCAGCACCGTCCCGTGCGTGGCGTTGACGAGCAGGTGTCGCTTCAGGCAGGCGTTGACGACCGGGGCGGCGTCGGCCGCCAGCTCGACGCCGATCATCGCCCCCAGGACGCGCACCGCGCGGACCAGCGGACAGCGCGTTTGCAGATCCTCGAAGCGTTTTTTGAACCCCGCGCCGATCTCCCCCGCCCGCGCCAGGAGGTTATCGGCCTCGATCGTCTCGATCGCCGCCAGGGCGGCGCGGCAGGCGACCGGGTTCCCTCCGAAGGTGGCCGCGTGCGTGCCGGGCTTGAGTTTCTCGGCGAACTCCGGCCGGGCGACCAGTCCGCCGACGGCGACGCCGCCGCCGAGCGCCTTCGCCAGTGTCATGACGTCCGGCTTCACCGGCCAGTGCTGGTAGCCGAACCAGCGCCCTGTGCGGCCCATGCCCGCCTGCACCTCGTCGAAAATCAGCACGAGTTTGTGCTTGTCGGCCAGTTCGCGCAGCCCTTCGAGGTAGCCGTCCGGCGGCAGGTTGATGCCGCCCTCGCCCTGGATCGGCTCGACGAGGATGCCGCACGTCTCGCCGTCGATGAGCTTGGCGACGGCGGCGACGTCGCCGAAGGGGGCGTAGCCGAAGCCGGCGAGCATCGGCTCGACGCCCCGGTGATACTTCGGCTGGCCCGTGGCGCTGAGGGCGCCGAAGGTGCGGCCGTGGAAGCCGTTGAGCATCGTCACGATCTTGTAGCGCCCCGGACCGCCGCTGAGCCGGGCGATCTTGATCGCCGCCTCGTTCGCCTCCGCGCCGCTGTTGCAGAAGAACGCCTGCCCGCCGAAGCCGCTGCGCTCGCTCACCGCCTTGGCGAGCAGCCCTTGCGCCTCCGTGTACCAGGTGTTCGGGACGTGAATGAGTTGCCCGACCTGTTCGCGAACCGCCGCGACGATGCGCGGCGGGCAGTGGCCGAGCAGGCCGCAGCCCCAGCCGGGGAAGAAGTCGAGGTAGCGGTTGCCCTCGGCGTCCCACACCGCCGAGCCCTCGCCGCGGACGAGGCAGACGGGGTAGCGCGTATAGTTGCCGATGACGTACTGCTTGTAGAGGTCAATGGTCTCTTGACTGGTCATGGGAGGAACCCGAGAAGTACTGAGTACTGAGTACCGAGTACTCAGGAGCCCAGGACGATTTCCGTGCCGACGCCGCAGTCGGTGTAGATCTCCAGGAGCAGCGAATGCCTCAGCCGCCCGTCGATCATGTGCGTCTTCTTGACGCCGGCGCGGAGGCTGTCGAGGCACGCCTCGACCTTGGGGATCATGCCGGCGTCGATGATGCCCCGGGCGATCAGGTCGCGGACGCCGGCGGCGTCGAGGCTGGTGACCAGGGACGTCTCGTCGCGGCGGTCGCGGAGGACGCCGGGCGTGTCGGAGAGGAAGACGAGCTTCTCGGCTCGCAGGTTCGCGGCGGCGGCGGCGGCGGTGTCGGCGTTGACGTTGAGCCAGCCGCCGTCGGCGCCGAGGGCCAGCGACGGGATCACCGGCACGACGCCGGCCTTGCAGAAGTCCTCGATCAGCGGCCGGTCGACGCGCGTCACCCGGCCGACGCGGCCGAGGTCGATCGGTTGGCCGTCCTCGCCGGGCAGGGCGAGCCGCTCGCCGAAGAGGCACTGCAAGGGGCCGGTGTGCAGGCCGACGGCGCGACCGCCGAGTTCGCGAATTTGGGCGACGACGCCGGCGTTGATCTCGTCGCGGAGGACGCGGACGACGATCTCCAGCGTCGCGTCGTCTGTATAGCGGCGACCGTGGACCTTGCGAGGCATCAGGCCGGCGGCGGCCATGGCGCGGTCGATGGGCTTGCCGCCGCCGTGGACGAGGACGGGCCTCATGCCGACCGTCTCCATGAAGACGACGTCCTGGAGCGTGGCGCGCAGGGCGTCGGGGTCCTCCATGGCGCTGCCGCCCAGCTTGATGACCGTAAGGCGGTCGCGGAAGGTGCGGATGTAGCTGAGGGCCTCGATCAGGACTTCGGCTTTGCGGATGGCGTCGTTCATCGGCCTCGGCCGGGCCACAGGCGATGCGGCGGGCGAAACGAGAATTGTAGGCGGTGCGGAAGCGTCGTCAATGCGGAATTGTGGCGTGCGGCGCCACCCCCGGCGGTCCTGGGGGGCAGGGGAGCCGCGTCCCCTTTTCCCGCCGTTATTCCTTGACAGTCCTCATTCCGGGGTGCTAATGTTTATCCCACCTGAAAGTCCAAGGCGTTCGCAGCCTGCTCGACGCGCCGGGATGAGCGGCCCTATGGGGGGTCGTTTCAATTGTTCGGCGGATTTGGCAGGGAGCTTGACACCCCGCCCTCCCTGCGGGACAATCCGGCAATGGTCGCCTCGGGAGTCCCGCTGATGACACCGGCCCATCGCATCGAAGTTGTCCTCGCCGAGGACGGGAAACTGTTGCTCGATCCGATCCCGTTCCGGGCTGGCCAAGCCGTCGAGGTGATCGTCCTCCTGGCCGCCCGCCCGACCCCTCCCGGCCACGCGCTTCGGGGTACAGTCCTGCGATACGACGAGCCGACCTCACCGGTCGCCGAGGCCGACTGGGATGCGATGCGGTGATTATCCTGGACACTCATGTGTGGGTCTGGTGGGTGGACGGCGGCGCTCAACTCCCGGTGGACTACCGAACCTTGATCCAGGCCGAGGCGGCGAACGGCCTCGGGGTGTGCGCGATCTCTTGCTGGGAAGTGGCCAAGCTGATCGAGTTGGGCCGGCTACAGTTGGCGATCTCGGCGGGCCAGTGGCTGGCGCAGGCACTGCTACCGCCGGTCCAATTACTCCCGCTCACCCCGGAGGTGGCGCTAGGCTCGACGCAACTGCCGGGGCGCTTCCACCGTGACCCGGCGGACCAGTTGATCGTCGCCACGGCACGGCACTACGACTGTCCGCTGGTCACTCTCGATCGACTGATCCGGGCATACCCGCACGTCCGATTGGCTCCGTGAGCGAAGGAATCCGGCCGAACCAGTCGCTGCAGCAGACCGGCCACGCGACTAACGGTAGTGCGCGTCATTACGGTTCTCTCCACATGAGCCGGCTGCTGAGTTGTGTCGTTCGGCGTGAAAGCCTGGAAAGTCGGCGAGCATGGGTCCGCAAGAATCGACCCACATGTACCGCCGGCGCGTCAACCGGGTCATCGACCACATCAAGGATCACCTGACGGAGCCGCTGCCGATCGCCAAGCTGGCCCGGCTGGCCCACTTCTCACCGTTCCACTTCCACCGCATTTTCCGGTCGATCGTGCGTTGCGCGGGCGACATTTACAAGGAGGAGCGGGCCTGGAGGTACTTGTTTCACGCCTGGCTGCCGGGCAGCGGCTACCAGCCCGCGGACGACCCCATGATGGAAGTGTACCGCCGCCACCCGCTCGACATCGGCTGGGAGACGTTTGACATCGACTGCTGCTTACCCGTCCGACCTTTGCGGCGTCGCTAGGTCGGTGAACAGGTTCCTTGAGGGAGTTTCCGAATGCGGCTCAAATTGTTTGTCGCGCTCAACCTGGTGCTTTCGTTCTCGTCGGCCGCCCGGGGCGCCGACGCCAAGGACGGCGACGCCCTTCAGGGCACCTGGCTGCCGTCGGCGGCCGAACTCGCGGGGGAGAAGTTCTCCGACGAGGTCCGCAAGACCATCAAGCTCGCGATCAAGGACGACAACTACACGGTGACTGTCGGGACGAAGGTCGATAAGGGGACCGTCAAGCTGAACCCGAAGGCGTTGCCGAAGGCGCTGGACATCACCGGCATCGACGGCCCGAACAAGGGCAAGACAATCCTGGCCATCTACGAGCGGGACGGCGACACGTTGCGGGTCTGTTACGACCTCAGCGGCAAGAGCCGCCCCGCGGAGTTCAAGACCAAGGCGGACACGCAACTGTTCCTCGTCACCTACAAGCGCGAGAAACGCTGACGCGGTCCCGCCGTGCTGGGGAGATGCTCCCCGGCCGGCTTCTACCGCGACTGAGTGTTCGCCGGCCACGGAGTTTGACGGCGCTCGGAATATCCGCACCCCAAAGGAGCAAGGCATGGAACTCGGCGCGTTTTCGATCAGCTTGGCTGTCAAGGATCTTGAAACTTCGAGGCAGTTCTACGAGAAGTTCGGTTTCAAAGTCTTCGGCGGAGATCCGTCACGGAATTGGCTGATCTTGAAGAACGGCGATCGCGCCATCGGCCTCTTTCAAGGCATGTTCGACAAGAACATACTGACCTTCAACCCCGGCTGGGACAGCAACGCCCAAAAACTAGCTGCTTTCACGGACGTGCGCGCATTACAGCGCCAGCTCAAGGCGCAAGGCGTGCGGCTGATGAACGAAGCCGATGAGAACACGACGGGGCCCGCCAGTTTTATCGCCGTGGACCCCGACGGGAACCCGATTCTCGTCGATCAGCACGTCTGAGTTGGAAGCCCCGCCTCCGTGATTCGTCGAGTCAACATCGCAACGTCTCCTGGGGATCGGCAGAGCGACGGCTTCCGGACGCGCGCTCTCCTCAACCGCGAAGGAATAGAATGAAGGCTGCTCCGCGAACGGGGCGTCGCAACGGCGCCGACGGCGGGAAAGGGCGCATTAGCGTCACGTTATACGGCGACCGCTGCGACGCGACCCGACGGCACGCCGCGCGAGGATTGAGAGAGGACCGCGATCATGCTTCACCCCGGCCGGCGCGACTGGTGGATCGCGGGCTTGCTCGGCACCCTCGGCGCGACGTTCACGGGCGCCGGGCTCGTGTTCACCGCGCTCGGGCTGACCGGCAACTTCCCGCTGCTGCTGGTCGGCGGGCCGTTCCTCCTGACCGGACTGCTGCTGGTGTCGATCCTCACGTCGACCTCCTACGAGATCGCGCCGCCGCACCTGATCGTCCGCAGCGGCCCGATTCGCTTGCGCGTCCCGCTCGACGCCGTCGAGGAGATCGTGCCCGCCGACAAAACTTACTTCGGCCCGGAGTGGAGCTTCGCCCTCTCGACGTCGGGGCTGCGCGTGCGCTACCGCACGAAGGGCGGCGGCCTGAGCTGGCCGATTCGCATCGCGCCGCGCGACCGCGTCGCCTTCCTCCTCGACGCGACGGAAGCGCTCCCCCAACTCCAGGTTTGCGACGACGGCTCGCTCAGGAAGCCGGAGTGAACAACGGGTGACGCCGTTTTGACCTTGGAACCCCCTACGGAATTCCGGGGTTTTCCCCTTGACTTTCTGAATCGGCGGCCTGACAATCTCCTCCGTTCCGAATTGAGCTTCACTTTCTGTCCGCGAATCGTCGGCCTGGGCAGTGCTGGAACGGCACCCGCCCGCACTCCATAACGACGACATGGCGCTCGCACGATGCGGGCGCCAGAATCCCGGCAGGGACGCTTCACCCACAATCGCGGGAGGATGCTCATGAGTGTTCGTTGGCTGCGACTCCTCCGTTCACCTGAACGGAAGTACACGGGGGGGTAAAACGTGCCTTCTTCCGGCCGCAGGTCGAAGGGCTGGAAGATCGCCGCGTCCCGGCGACGTTCACGGTTCAGTACCTGGATGATGGGACTCTCGGGGATAACCTCCGTTGGGCCATCAACCAGGCAAACAGCAGCAGTGACGCCTCATCGACCATCAATTTCGTGGACGGCGCGGTCGGCATTATCATGCTCACGCGAGCGCTTCCGGACCTCCAGAAGAACATCACGATCGACGGTCCCGGACTCGATCTATTTCGCGTCCCGAAGGTCCAGGTCGCGCGCTTCGACATGGGCATGACGCCCAACTTCAGCGTCTTCAGGGTTCAGCAATTTGC
>JBBROG010000126.1:0-23662 GCA_038229635.1 Gemmatales bacterium | reverse complement strand
CCGCGGATGGCCTGGGCGCTGTGGCTGGACGACGACCACAAGGCCGCCAAGATGCACGTCCACTTCGAGGTGTTGCGCGGCATCCCGGTCGGAGTGACGGTGACGACGGGGAACGACTCGGAGAAGCAGCAGTTGCGGCAGTCGGTGTCCGCCGGACCTTGGATACACCCCAAGTGTCCGTCGTCAGTTCGCCGCCAACGACCGTCGTCCTCCCTTCCGGGCGGACCACGGCGCCGTCGCATTACCCCCACGCCCGGGAACGGCCCACGACCGGAAAAGGCTCCCGGCCGGTTCGACCGACGCGTCGTCGGGATCAGATCACTCGTCGGTGCTTTCGTCGCTATCGAAGGGTTATCGGCCGGTCTCACGTCCTACCTGGGAGTCGCCGGCACGAACCTGTCATCGAAAGACGGAACACTTTTCATCGACTCGCGCGTCCGTTTCGCGGACATCACGGACGGCCTGAGTAACACGCTCTTGGTGGGGGAGCGGCCGCCGAGCCGGGATACCGGCTGGGGCGGGTGGTACGCGGGCGTCGGGCAGAAGGGGACCGGGTCGGCGGACATGGTCCTGGGCGCCCTCGAACGAAATCACACCCCCCTGCGCACGGAATGTCCGACGGGGCCGTACTCCTTCCGCGACGGCCGCCTCAACGACCCGTGTTCTATTTTCTATTTCTGGAGTCTGCACCCGGGCGGCGCGAACTTCACCTTCGCCGACGGGTCGGTGCGCTTCTTGACCTACCAGGCCGCCTCGGTCTTAGCCGCTCTCGCCACAAGAAGCGGGGGCGAAGCGGCCTCTGCTCCCGACTGATCGCTGATTCCTCAATCCGCCTTGCGCCGCAGGGCCTCCAGTCGCCGCCGTATCTCCGCCTCGAAGCCGCGGTCGGTCGGCTCGTAGTAGCGGCGCGCCTCCGGCAAGTACTCCTGCTCGACGTGGCCGCCCTCGTAGTCGTGGCTGTACTTGTAACCCTCGCCGTGGCCGAACTCCTTCGCGCCCTGGTAGTGGGAGTCGCGCAGGTGCTTCGGCACCGCCAGCGTCCGCCCTTCGCGCACGTCTTCGCGCGCCTTGCCGATGGCCAAAGTCGCCGCGTTCGACTTCGGCGCCGTCGCGAGGTAAGTCACCGCCTGCGCCAGGTTGAGTTGGCACTCCGGCAGGCCGACGAACTCGACCGCGTGCGCCGCCGCGCTCGCCACGAGCAGCGCCTGCGGGTCGGCGTTGCCCACGTCCTCGGAGGCGAAAATGACGACGCGGCGGGCGATGAAGCGCGGGTCCTCGCCGGCCTCCAGCATGCGCGCCAGCCAGTAGACGGCGGCGTCGGGGTCGCTGCCGCGCAGGCTCTTGATGAAGGCGCTGACGACGTCGTAGTGGGCGTCGCCGGTCGCGTCGTAGTCGAGGGCCTTGCGCTGGATCGAGTCGCGCGCCACCTCGGCCGTCAGCTCGACCGGCTCCGCCGGGGCGGACAGCACGGCGACCTCCAGCGCGGTCAGCGCCCGGCGGGCGTCGCCGTCGCTCATTTCGGCGAGGAAGTCGAGCGCCTCCTCGGTCGGGCGGACGTCGTGCGCGCCCAGGCCGCGCTCGCGGTCGGCGAGGGCGCGGCGCAGCAGCGCCTTGACCTGCTCGCGGGTCAGCGGCTCGAAGCTGAAGATGCTGCTGCGGCTCAGCAGCGGCGAGTTGACGGCGAAGAACGGGTTCTGCGTCGTGGCGCCGATCAGGACGATTCGCCCCTCCTCGACGTCGGGCAGCAAGACGTCCTGCTGGGCGCGGTTGAAGCGGTGCAGTTCGTCGACGAAGAGGATGGTGCGTCTCCCCGTATCTTCCAGTTCGGCGCGAGCCTCTTCGAGGATTTCGCGCACCTCTTTAATCCCGGCGGCGACGGCGTTGAGGGGTCGGAAGGCGCAGCGGGTATCGTGGGCGATGACGTGGGCGAGGGCGGTCTTGCCGGTGCCGGGCGGCCCGTAGAAGATCAGCGAGCTGAGGCGGTCGGCCTCCAACATGCGGCGCAGAAGCTTGCCGGGGCCGAAGAAGTGTTCCTGGCCGACGAACTCATCGACGGTGCGCGGCCGCATGCGCGCCGCGAGGGGCCGCGCCTTGGCGAGGTTGGCTTCGTGAGCCTGGCGGAAGAGGTCCATAAGAGGGGTCTTTCGTGTCGGGCGGTCAGACGGACCAGTCGTCGATCGGCAGGCCGGGGACGCGGGCGAAGTCGCGGTGGTTGCGAGTGAGAACCGTCAGGCCGTTGGCGAGGGCGACGGCCGCGATCTTCAGATCTTGCACCCCGACGCGCGTCCGCAACCCGATGAGCCGCTGGAATTCCTGTTCCGCCGCCGAGTCGAATGGCACGAGGGGGTAGTCGTTCAGAAGCTCGACGGTGCCGAGGAGATAGCGGTAACGCTCGACGCGAGCGACCCCGTCGCGCGCCCGGGCGATATGACTGAGGCGCCCTTTGAGAGCCTCTTCAACGGTCACGGCACTGATGCCGACGGCCCCGGCGGCGGCCAGGACGCGCGCGTGCAGATTCGGCCGCCCCCGCTCCAGATAGGTCAGGTGGTCGGTGTCGAGGAGATATCCGAGCATTCCTCCTTACCCTCTCCTTGACGAAACTGTTCGTCCATTTCTTCCCGGTAGCGGCGGATGTGGTCGAGATATTCTTCGTGTTCCGGGTCGTCCTTCGCGTGGCCGGCGAACTCCCCTACGGGCGGCACGGTCGGTTGGGGCGGCACCTGCATCTGCACCCAGTAAGTCGTCGCCAGCCACTCCAGGAGTGCCCGCTTTACGGTCTGGAGGGCCTCGTGTTGGGTCGCGGCCGTGGCGCGGACCTCATTCAGCCCCAGCACCCCCGCCGTGTAAAGCCCGGAACCGTCCGGGCGAACGAACAGGGGGAAGGAATAGGGACCCGGGGCGTGCGTGAAGTAAGAACTCATGTCATCCTCTCCGTCGCGAAGGGCGGTCGGCCGCGCCCTTCATTCTCCGTCATCCCTCGCGCCGCGCCAAGCCGGCCTCACGCCGAGTCGTACCGGGGGTGCGCGAGTACGCGACCCCCGGCTGGGATATTCAACCCCTTCGGGGTAGGGCTGGGGGCATTTTACCCCGAAGGGGTTGCATCCCACAGCCGGGGGTCGCGCAGCGCACCCCCGGATCACAACGCCGACCCCGAGCCGGGCTCCTTCATCGCCGGCCGGTACGCCTCCGTCGTCTGGTTGGCACTGGCCCACACCTGCCCCTGCGACCCGCCCAGCGCCGCCACGTCCGCGAACGTCAGCAGGCCGCGCCGCTCGTAGCTCGCCAGGTCCTCCAGGATCACGCCCACGTCCTGGTAGCGCGCCTCGCGCCGCCGCGCCAGCATCCGGTCGATGACGACGACCAGCGGCCGCGGCAGGTGCGGCGACGCCGCGCCCAGGCTCGGCGCGTCCTCGTTGGCGATCTGCACCAGCACCGCCGCCGGCGCCGGCTTCTCGAACGGCAGTTCGCCGCTGAGGACGTGGAAGAACGTCGTTCCCAGGGAGAAAATATCCGAACGCTCGTCGAGCGTTTCGCCCAGCGCCTGCTCGGGCGCCATGTAGTGCGGCGTCCCCATGATGGTCGAGCGCGGCGTCAGGCCGGTGGCCGGCTGCTGCACCTGCTTGAGCAGGCCGAAGTCGCTCACCTTGACGGCGCCCTCGGCGGTCAGCAAAAGGTTGTGCGGCTTCAGGTCGCGGTGCAGCACGCCGCGGCGGTGGGCGTAGGCGAGCCCCTCGAGCGCGTCGCGCAGCCAGCGCAGGCCGACCTCGATGAGCGGCGGACCCTGCTGGCGGACGTAGCGCGCCAGGTCGCCGCCGCCCATGTACTCCATCGCCATCCACGCCAGTTCCCCGCTGCCCGGCCCGGCCGCCGTGCCCGCCGACAGGATCTGCACGATCTGCGGGCAGCTGAACTGCGCTAGCACCTGTGCCTCCTGGTTGAAGCGCGTGAACAGGTCGGCGTCCTTCGTCCCCTCCGGCTGGAACAGTTTGACGGCGACGGCGCGGCTCAGGCTCATTTGCGTCGCCTGGTAGACCTCGCAGGTGCCGCCGCTCGCCACCTTGCGCCCCAGCTTGAAGTCGCCGTTGAGCACCATGCCTTCGTAGCCGGCCGGGCGCTCGCCCGGGGGGAGCCGCCACCGGCCGGTGAAGGTGCGCTCTTCCGGCCCGGTGCGCGTGTCGGCGGCGACGGTCTGCGCCGCCATCAGGTCGCCCTGAGCCAGGTGCTGGAACGCCAGGCGCAAGCGCTCGCGCAGCGCCTCGAGGAAGTCGGACAGCGGTTGGCCGCGCAACCCGCCGCTGACGAGCAGCACGATGACGAAGAAGCGCGGGACGGACGTCGCGCCGGCGCCGGCGTCGAGGTACGGCGACACCTGGACGTCTTCGAGGCTGAAGCCGAGCGCGGCGAAGGCGGTCGTGATGCAGGCGACGGTCCCCGGGTGGTCGTTGCCGACGACGGTGACCTCAAAAGTCTGTGAGGCCAGAGGGCGCATCTCGACCCCGACCTGCGCGGACGGCACGCCGGCCAGCAGGTGCAGGTGGCGCACGATCTCGCTGACGGAGTAGCGCTCGAAGTAGGTCGCCGGCAGGCCGTCGAAGTGCCTGGCCACGAGGTCGGGATCGAGGTCGGCGCACTGACTGCGAACGGCGTCCATCAAGGAAACCATGCCTGATTCTCCAGGGCCATAGGGAGCGTGCCGGGTTCCGGGTGCGACGGCACTGCGGCGGGGGCCTCCGGGCGTAGAGGCAAGAGGACATTGTCGCGATTTCGCCGCCGGTTTCCAAGCACGGCCGCTCGAATCCGTCAGCGGGATTGTCGGGAGTAAAGAGTGATGCGGAGGGATGCGCGACTCGCGCGGGGGATAAGGGGCTCGACTGTCTGACACTCCGAGTTGCGACGAGTGGATTTGAACCACTGATCTCCAGGTTATGAGCCTGGCGAGCTACCACTGCTCCACGCCGCGCCTTGTAAGAGACGCGCCGGCTGTCGGGCAAACCTTTCAGGAGGAACGTCTCTTCATCTCAAGTATACCGCGCGAGTCAAGGGGGGCACGGGACGAAAACGCCTCCGCCCCGGCCGCCCAAACTCCCCTTGTCGCCGGGGTCAACGGGCGGACAATGAGGGTCGTCGGACCGGGACCGCAGGACCCTGACCAGGACGAATCCGCCGATGACCTCTCCCGTTACGCCGCCCCCCGCCCCCCGGTCGCGCGAGTGGATGCCGCGCCTGTGGGAGGGATGCGACTTCTTCGCCTGGCTGCGCCTCCTCGTCCGCGGCCGCTTCGCCGTCGGATTGCCGTACCTGTACATCGCCGTCATCGTCACCTTTGTCAGCGCCGTCCACACGCTGCTGCGGCTCCTTCAGGAAGCCGTGTTCGGCCGGGCGGTGCGCGCGACGCGCCTGACGGAGGCGCCGCTGTTCATCCTCGGCCACTGGCGCACCGGCACGACGCTGCTGCACGAACTGCTCATCCTCGACGAGCGGCACAACTACCCGACCACCTTCGAGTGCCTGGTGCCGAACCATTTCCTCCTGAGCGAGGGGTTGATGACGCGCTGGCTGCCGTTCCTGATGCCGTCGCGGCGGCCGATGGACAACATGAAGGCCGGTTGGGACCGGCCGCAGGAGGACGAGTTCGCCCTGTGCATGATGGGGCAGCCGTCGCCGTACCTGACCGTCGCCTTCCCCAACCGCCCGCCGCTCGACCGGGAAGCGCTCGACCTCGAAGGGCTGTCGCCGTATGCCCTCGCCTCATGGAAGCGCGCCTTCCTCCTCTTCCTGCGGCGTGTCACCTACCGCAACCCGAAGCGGCTCGTCCTCAAGTCGCCGACGCACACCTGCCGCATCAAGGTGCTGTTGGAGATGTTCCCGGAGGCGCGCTTCGTCCACATCGTGCGCGACCCCTACGTCGTCTTCCCGTCGACGGTGAACCTGTGGAAGTCGCTCTACCTGACGCACGGGCTCCAGACGCCGACGTTCGCCGGGCTGGACGAATACGTTTTCGAGACGTTTTCGCGCATGTATCGCATGTTGGAGGAGACGCGCGGCCTCGTCGACCCGGCGCGCTTCCACGAGCTGCGCTACGAGGATCTGGTGCGCGACCCCGTCGCGGAAATGGGCGGGCTGTACGACCGTCTCGGACTCGGCGGATTCGACAAGGTGCTGCCGCGCCTCAAGGCGTACCTGGAGGCGAACGCCGACTACAAGACGAACCGCTACCCGATGACGCCGGAATTGCGGGCCGAGATCGGGCGGCGCTGGGGTGAGGTGATCCGGCGTTACGGCTACGCGGAGGCGTGATTGTTCCCCGGGTTGCGCGAGTACGCTTCACCCGGGGCTACGATCCGTCACCCGCTACGCGGGTTCAAAACACCAATCAGGCCCGAAGCCTCTCGCCCAACTCGTCGACGAGCGCCTCCAGGACCAGCGCCAGCTGCGCGCGGCGGTCGATTTGCAGATCGCCTTCGAGGCAGCGCTCCAGGATCGCCAGCATGCGCTCGACGTCGGCGCGCCCCGCCAGCGCCTCCAGGGCGCGTTGCTCCTCCGCGTCTTCCCCTTTCGCCGTCCCGCCGAGTTGCAGGCGCAGCGCATCGGCGAGGAAGTCGATGACCAGCCGCAGCACGAGCGTCGCCCGCTCGCGGTGCGCGGCCGTCTCTTTGCCCGCCTCCTCGACGAATTCCGACCACGCCCGCGCCAGGCCGACGCTGTCCACCGTCGGCGCCGCCAGCCCCTGGAGGAAGCGGCGGCGGAACTCCCACAGCGCCGGGTCGGCCAGGGCCTTCGCCTGCCCCGGACTGCCGCCGCTCAGCCGCGCCAGCCGCTTCACAAGGGCCGCGTCCGCGTCGCCCTGCGCCGCGAGCAGTTCGGCCACCAGCGGCTCCGGCAGCGGCGCGAAGCGAACCGCCTGGCAGCGCGACAGGATCGTCGTCAGCTGCCGGTCCGGGCTTGTGCCGATGAGGAGGATGACGGAGCGCGGCGGCGGCTCCTCCAGCGTCTTGAGGAAAGCGTTGGCCGACTCCTCGTTGAAGTCGTCGGCGTCGTCGAGGATGGCGACCTTGCCCTTGCCGCGCGCCGGCCGCAGCGCGAAGGAGTGCAGGACCTCGCGCATCAACTCGATCGGCCACTCATGTTTCTCGGGCGGGCGGGCGGCGAGGACGAAGTCGGCGTGGGTGCCGGCGTCGATCTGCACGCAGGCGGGACAGCGGTCGCAGGCGGCGAACCGGCCGGCCGGCGGCGCCTCACACAAGAGGGATTTGGCCAACTCGACGGCGAACAGCCGCTTGCCGACGCCGGGCGGGCCGAGGAAGAGGTACGCATGCGCCAGGCGGCCGCGCTGGACGGCGCGCCCGAAGGCCGTCACCACGGCGTCATGCCCGCGGACCCGCTCCCAGGACATCGGCGACCTCCTTGCGAATCTGTTCGTGAACCGTGGCGACGTCCGGCGTCGCGTCGACGAGGCGAATGAGTTGGGGGCGGCGCCGCGCCTCGGCGAGGAAGCCGTCGCGGACGCGGCGCTGGTACGACTCGGGGCGACTTTCCAGGCGATCCGGCTCGGGCTTGCGGCGGCCGCGCGCGACGTCGAGCGGCACGTCGAGGACGAGCGTCAAGTCCGGCTCCAGGCCGTCGGTCGCGAGGGCGCCCATGCGCCAGAGCAGGTCCACGTCGAGTCCGCCGGCGTGGCCCTGGTAGACGACGTTCGCCAACAGATAGCGGTCGCAGACGACGACCTTGCCGGTGTCGAGGGCGGGGCGGATGACCTCGGCGACGAGTTGCGCCCGGCTCGCCATGAAGAGGAAGGCTTCGCACGGCAGCGTCAGGGCACCTTTGTGGTGCAGAAGGATCGCGCGCAGGGCGTCGCCGACGGCCGTGCCGCCGGGGTCGGCGCAGAGGACGACGTCGTGGCCGAGGCCGCGCAGCCAGTCGGCGAGGAGTCGGCACTGCGTCGACTTGCCGGTGCCGTCGATGCCGTCCAGGGAGAGGAACAGGCCGCGGAGCATCAGATAGAGTCCTTATCCGATGACAATTGGCGTTGCCTTCCGCTTGCGGCTTCGCAATCGCTAAGCCGCAAGCGGAAAGCGTTACTCTTCCACGTCCACGAGTCCCAGCACCTGCCCCACATGCAGCGCGTCGCCGCGCAAAACGAGCGTCTCCGCGAGGCGCCCCGTCGCCGGCGCCGGCACGTCGAAGGTGGCGCCGCCGACCAGCACCTCGACGAGCCGGTCTCCCTCGTAGACTACGTCGCCGGGGTCGACCAGCCAGGCGCTCAGCCGCACCGGCGCCGCCCCGATGTCAGGCAGAATGACCTCCGCGCGCATCGTCGCCCACCATTTCGTCGGCGTGGTAGCTCGACCGCACGAACGGCCCCGCGACCACCTTACGGAAACCCAGCGTCCGCGCCCGCGCCGCCAACTCGTCGAACTCCTCCGGCGGCACGAAACGCGCCACCGGAATGTGCTTGAGCGTCGGCGCCAGGTACTGCCCCAGCGTCAGCGTGTCGCAGGCGACGGACCGCAGGTCGGCCAGGACGTCGAACAGTTCTTCCGTCGTCTCGCCGAGGCCGAGCATCAGCCCGCTCTTGGTCACCGTCCCCGGCGAGCGCCGCTTGACGTGGGCGAGCAGGTCGAGGCTGCGGCGGTAGTCGGCGCGGCCGCGCGCCTTCTTGTACAAACGAGGAACCGTCTCCGTGTTGTGGTTATAGACCTCCGGCCGTGCCTCCAGGACGCGGTCGACGGCGCCTAAGTCGCCGAGGAAGTCGGGCGTCAGCACCTCGACGGCGGCGCCGGTCCGGGCGCGCACGGCGAGGACGCAGCGGCGGAAGTGGTCGGCGCCGCCGTCGGGCAAGTCGTCGCGCGTCACCGACGTGATGACGACGTGCCGCAGCCCGAGCCGGTACGCCGCCTCGGCGACGCGCGCCGGCTCGTCGTCTTGCAAGACGTCCGGCGTGCCCTTGACGACGGAGCAGAAGCCGCACGGCCGCGTGCAGACGTTGCCGAGAATCATGAACGTCGCGGTGCGCCGGCTGTAGCACTCGGGGCGGTTGGGGCAGCGGGCGTTCTCGCAGACCGTCTCCAGGCGCAACTCGTCGAGCAGGCTCTGCGTGAAGAAGTTCTCATTGCCGCGGGGCAGGCCGCGCTTCAGCCAGTCGGGCAGGCGCCGCGCCGGGGCGGCTTCGACAACGGGTAGTGGCCGCATCTCGTGTCCTCCGCCTTCAGTGTAGCGACGCCGCCGCGCCGGCGACAGGCACCTCTCCCCTCTCCCCAAAGGGGAGAGGGGGGAAAGGCGTTGGCGTCCGCTTTGGCACGCCAAATGCTCATCCTTATGACGCGACAGCACGGCACGGCGGCGGTCGAGTGACCCCGCCAACGCTAAAACCTCTTTTCGGAGTACGCACATGCTGAGAGCCGCAATCGTCTTCCTGGTCATCGCCCTGATCGCCGGGGCGTTGGGCCTGTTCAACGTCGAGGCGGTCTCCTCGACCGTCGCCTGGTATCTGTTCGTGATCTTCCTGATTCTGTTCGTCGTGTCGCTCGTCTTCGGGGGGCTGCGCCGGCCACCCGTCTGACGGCCCTGCCGGCGCGGGGCTGAGGGTCCACGCTGCCCGCGCCCCGCACCGGCAGGCCCGCCCTTCCGAAGGACTCTGGAGAAAGGGAAATCCTTTTGACCGCGACATCCTCGGGCTCCGGCCTGCAACGGACCTTCTTCGGCCTGGCCACGCTGGTCCTGGCGGTCGCCGCCCTGAACTGGGCGCGCTCGGTCCTCATCCCGCTGGCCCTGGCAATCCTGCTGACGTTCATCCTGGCGCCGGCGGTCGCATGGCTGGAGCGGCGCCACATCCGCCGCGCCTTCGCCGTCATCGCCGTCGTCGCCCTTGTATTTGTCATCCTCGGCGGACTCGGCTACGTCGTCACCGTGCAGATGGGCCAGCTCGCCAACCAACTCACGACCCCCGTCTACAAGGAAAAGATCCTCAACAAGGTGGCGGCGCTGCGCCAGAACGGCGAAGGCGTGATCGGCAAGCTCATCGACATGGGCAAGGAACTGAGCGACAAGATCCGCGACGTCAACGACGTGGCGGCGGAGGCCGGCGCCCGCCCCGAGGCGCCGGCGCCCGCCGCGCCCTCGACGGGACCCGACCTGACCTGGCTGACCGGCTACGCCGGCTCGGCCGCCGAGGGGTTGGCCACCGGCGCGCTCGTCATTGTTCTCGTCCTGTTCATGCTCGCCAAGCGCGAGGACTTGCGCGACCGTCTCATCCGCCTGCTCGGCAAGGGCCACCTGACGCAGACGACGCGCGCCCTCGACGAGGCGGGCCAGCGCATCAGCCGTTACCTGCTGACGCTCGTCTGCGTCAACGTCACCTACGGCATCGTCATCGCCGTCGGCCTGTCCTTCATCGGCGTCCCCTACGCCCTGGTGTGGGGCTTCCTCGGCGGCACGCTGCGCTTCGTCCCGTACATCGGCATCTGGGTCGCGTCCGTCCTCCCCATCACCCTCAGCGCCGCGACGGCGGACGGCTGGGTGCAGCCGTTGGAAGTACTCGGCTTCATTGGCGTGATCGAGTTGGGCACCGCCAACTTCATCGAGCCGACGCTGTTCGGCCGCTCGATGGGCGTGTCGGAAGTGGCCCTGCTGGTGGCGGCGGCTTTCTGGGCCTGGCTGTGGGGGCCGATTGGCCTTGTGCTGTCCGCCCCCCTGACGGTCTGCGTCGCGGTCCTGGGCAAGTACATGCCTGGTTTGCAGCTGTTCGAGGTACTGCTCAAGGACGAGCCGGTCCTCGACCCGCCGGTGCGCTACTACCAGCGCCTCCTCGCCCGCGACGAGGACGAGGCGGTCGAGGCGGTCGAGGAATACCTCACTGACCACCCGTGGGAGGCGGTCTTCGACGAGTTGCTCCTGCCCGCCGTGCGCATGGCGCGGCGCGACCGGGAGCGCGGCGACCTCGGCGCCGAGGAGCAACACTTCATCCTCAACGCGACACGCGACGTTCTCGACGACCTGATGTTTCGCCACCAGCAGAGTAGCGCCGCCGAGGCCGAGCCGCGCGACGGCGAGGAGCGCCCCAAGGCGCTCGTGTTCGCCTACCCGGCGCACGACGAAACCGACGAGTTGGCGCTGCACATGCTGCGGTTGCTCCTGGAATCCAACGGGGCGCGCGTGGAAGTGTTTTCGACCAAGTCGCTGGCGTCGGAAGTGATCCGCCGGGCCGGCGAGGAGCATCCGGCCTGCGTCATCGTCGGGGCGCTGCCGCCGGGCGGCATGGCGCAGACGCGCCACCTGTGCAAGCGGTTGCGGGCGCAGCACCCGGACGTGAAGATCGCGGTCGGCCGCTGGGGGACGTCGGACGACGTCGACAAACTGCGCACGACGGTGCTTGAGGCGGGCGCCGACCTGCTCAGTCTGTCCCTCCGCGAGACGAGCGCCCAGGTCGAGCCGCTCCTTCGCCTGACCCCGGCCCGTGCCGCGGCGGAAAAGCCGGCGGCGCTGCAGGGCGTCCCGTAGTGTTGTTCGTCCGAGCCGCGCACGCGGCGCAGCGGAGTAAGCAGTCGAACCCGCTGCAAAGGCCGCTTACTCCGCGAGTACGCTGCGTGCGCGGCTCCGACGAACACGTCTCTTGTGCGAAGCGCGGCCGCCGCTCTACAATCACGGTCTGCCCGTTGCCTTCGACGCCCGAGATCGGCCGATGACCAGACGGCGGCTAGCCCGGATCGCCTGCGTGTTGGGGGCGACCGCCCTCGGACTGAGCGCCTGGGCTTACCGCCACGTCACTCAACCCGACTACCAGTTGCGTCGCGGCCGCGAGGCCCTCCATGCCTCCGAGAGCGACGTCGCCGAGTCCTACGCCGCGCGGCTGGAGCGCGGCGGCCACCCGGACCACGCCCGCCTGCTGCGCGGCGAAGCGCTGTACCTCCTGGGCCGATTCTGCCTGGAGGACAACCGGCGCCGCGAGGCGCTGCCGCTCTTCTCCCAGTCCCTCGACGAACTCAACCAAATCAAGGACGAGGGGGCGTTGCGCCTCGAAGCGGCGGCGCTCGTCGGGCAGTGCCTGCTCTACCTAGGGAACCCGCGCGAGGCGGAACGCGCCTTTCACTTCGTCCTCGAACACAACCCCGATCAGGTCGACGCCCACCGCGGACTGGCCGCACTCTATTACGACCTGGGCGCCCTCCTGAAGGCGGTCGATCACCTCCGGGAAGTGGCGCGCCTCGACCCGCGCGACGCCCGGCCGCACCGCCTCATGGGCCTGATCGCCAAGGACCTCGACGCGAAGGACCAGGCGGCGGACGACTACCGCGAGGCGCTGCGGCGCGCCCCCGACGGCCCGCAGTCCCAAGACGTCCGCGTCGAACTGGCCGAAGTCCTCGTCAAACAGACGCGCTACGGCGAGGCCCTGGAGGTGTTGGAGAGGGCCGCCGGGGCGAAACCCGCCGAGGTGCGGGCGCTGCGCGGCGAGTGTCTCTGGGCTCAGGGCCGCGCAACCGAGGCGCGCTCCCTGCTCGACGAGGCGCTCGCGACGTACCCGCGCCACGGAGGCTTGCTCGCGCTGCGGGCCAAGATCCATCTCGCGGAGGACGAGCCCGAAGCGGCTGCGGCCCTGCTCGAACGTCTGCTGAGCCTGGCGCCCTTCGACCCCGCCGGCCTTTATCAGCGGGCGCAGGCGTATGAGGCCGTCGGGAAGAAGGCGGAAGCGGCGGAGCAGCGGCGTCGGGCACAAGAGATCCAGGACGATTTCGCGCTGATGACCGCCTTGAACCAGGACGCGGACCGTCGGCCGTGGGACGCGGAAGTGCGCCTACGCCTGGCGGAATTGTGTAAGAAGCTCGGCAAGCAACCCGAGGCGGCGATGTGGCGGCAGGCGGCGGGCGTTTGCGGGGCGACGCCGAAAGCGGAGAAGGCTGGTCCGTAACCCCGGAGACGGGGGAGAAAGAAGAGTCCCGCCCCCGGTGTCAGCGCCGTCGCACTCGGCGCTGATCCGGGAGGCGGGCGAAGGGAAGGGATCCTCATGTCTCGCGGAAGGCCGCGCTCACCAGAGCGGCGCGGCGTCCTCTTTGTCGTCGGCACGGCCGAGGAAGTCGCGCAGCACCGAGCGGACCATTTGCCCGGCGGTCAGGCCGCGGGCGCGGCCGGCGGACTCCAGGGCGGCGACTTGCCAGGTCGGCAGCAGCAGCGAAATCTCAAGCACTTCGGGGAAAGACGGCTCGCGGCGGAGAAGGCCGGGAGGAGCGTTCATGATTTCTCCTCTCCCCACTCGGCATTGGGGGAAGATCAGTCAGGGCCGAGCTTCGGTCGCGTCGTTCGCGACGTCTCCTCACTCAAGGCAAAGGGCGTGCCAACCTGACGCCGTCGGCCGCGCCTGATCCGTAACCGTCTCGCACAAAATAACTTGTGTCGCTAGGGCGTCGCGGGCCGCGCCACCGGGACGGGCGCCCTGCCCAATGTCTCGGCACGCGCTGCCGCCGCGCGGGGCAGTGCGCCCGGCGGCGCGCGCCGCCCCGTCTGCTAGAATGCCAGTCCCCGGCGGGGAGGCCGCGCCGGGGACGGGAGAGACGTTCGCGATGGCAAAAAAGAAAAAAGTGCGCGTCGATCTGAGGAAGAACCGCTCCAAGCCGCCGCGGAAGAAGGCGTGGACGCGCGGCTTCCAGGAACACGGCGAGGTCAACGAGGCGACCGTGCAGGGCGAGCGCGTCCGCGCCAAGGGCGACTTGTCGCGGCGGCGCACGATCATCCAGGACGAGGCGCCGGCCGGCGCCCCCGGCGACGCTCAGGGCGAGATGCCCGCCGTCGACGCCGGCGCCTGCCTGCCGGGGCGCGTGCTGCGCGTCCACGGCCTGGTGAGCGTGGTCGAGACGGAGGACGGCCGGCACGTCCGCTGCGGCGTGCGCCGCGTGCTGCGGACGTTGGCGATCAGTGAACGCAGCATTGTCGCCACCGGCGACCGCGTCTGGTTCCTGCCGTCGCCGAACGACGAGGGGGTGATCGAGCGCGTCGAGCCGCGGCACGGCCTGTTGACGCGGGCGTCGCGCGGCCGGGAACACATCCTCGTCGCCAACGTCGACCAGGTCGTCGTCGTCATGGCCCTGGTCGAGCCCGACCTGAAGCAGCACCTGATCGATCGCTACCTCGCCAGCGCCGAGCAGGGCGGCATCGCTCCTATCGTCTGCCTCAACAAGGCCGACCTGGTCCACCCCGGCCCATTCCAGTCCCTCGTCGGCCTGTACAGTCAACTCGGCATCCCGACGGTGCTGACCAGCGCCGTCGACGGCCAGGGGATCGACTGGCTGCGCGAGCGGCTGAAGGGGCGGCAAACGGTCTTCGCGGGGCAGAGCGGCGTCGGCAAGTCGTCGCTCTTGAACGCGCTGCAACCGGGCCTGGGGCTGCGCGTCCGCGAGGTGAGCGACGTCAACCAGAAGGGGAAGCACACGACGACGACGACGCAACTCCTCCGACTCGACTTCGGCGGCTGGGTGGTCGACACGCCCGGCATCCGCCAGTTCGAGTTGTGGGACGTCATTCCGGAGGAAGTGGAGGGCTTTTTCCCGGAGATGCGGCCGTTGGTGCCGCTGTGCGCCTTCCCCGACTGCACGCACACGCACGAGGAGCGCTGCGCCGTCAAGCGCGCGGTGAAGCGGCAGCAGATCAGCCCGGCGCGCTACACGAGCTACCTCGGGATGTTCACGGGGAGCATGGAGACGCCGAAGGATTGGGAGTGAGTCAGGGCGCCGGGTTCAGCTTCGCGACGAAGGCCGCGTGTTCCGGGCTGGCGAGGCCCTGTTGCCCGACCGCGAGGACGCGTGCCATGTCGCCGCGCACCAGGGCGGCCGCGTCGAGCCACAGTCCGGGGAACACTTCACTGCGAAGGATGCCGTCCGGTCCGGGCACGAGCCTCTCGTTGCGGCCGCCGCGCAGGACGAACCAGTCCACGGCGCCGTCGAGCGTCCTCCAGACGAGGTATTCCTGGACGCCATGGCTCTGATAGACATCGCGCTTGGTGTGTAAGTCGTGGCTGGCGCTGCTGGCGGCCACTTCGCCAACGAATTCCGGCGCCCCTTCGACGTAGTCATCCGCACTGATCCGCGCCTGCCCGCCGCGCGCCGGGTCGATAAACAACAAAGCGTCGGGTTGGGGCTCGTTGGCCTCGTCCAGCCGGACGGTCGAGTTGTCGCCGGCCTCGACGCCAGGCGTGGCGGCTTCGTAAGCGGCCAGCCAGCCGACGAGTCGGGTGTGGGGACGTCCATGCCGACGCTGATGAACGGGGGAGGGCATGTAGACGATTCCTTCGATGAGTTCGGCCTTCTTGAGGTCCGGCATTGCCTCATAGCGGCGCTCGAACTCCTCCCGCGTCAGGTGGTCGCCGGTTTCCAGGGGAAGTAGCTCGGCGGCCGGGTCCATAAGACGTGTCATCTCGTCCGCCTCCCATCGTGTGGCCTCGCGTCATTCCTAACGCCGAAGGATTGGAGTGAGTCAGGGCGCCGGGTTCAGCCTGGCGACGAACGCCGCGTGTTCCGGGCTGGCGCGGCCCTGCTGCCCGACCGCGAGGACGCGCGCCAGGTCGTCGCGCACCAGGGCGGCCGCGTCGAGCCACAACCCGGGAAACACCTCACTGCGCAAGACGCCGTCCGGCCCCGGCGCGAGCGGCTGGTAGCGGCCGGCGCGCAGGGCGAACCAGTCCACCTCGCCGTCGAGCGTCCGCCAGACGAGGTATTCCTTGACGTTGTTGCGCTGGTAGGCTTCCAGCTTGGTGTGCAGGTCGTAACTGGCACTGCTGGCGGCCACTTCCGCGACCAGTTCGGGCGCCCCCTCCAAGTAACCGTCCTTGCTGATCCGTGCTTGTCCGCCGCGCGCCGGGTCGACGAACAGGAAAGCATCGGGTTGCGGCTCGTTGACCTCGTCCAGGCGGACGGTGGAGTTGTCCGCGCTGCGCGCACCAGGGGTGCCCGCCTCGTAGGCCACGAGCCAGCCGATGACATGCGCGTGCGGACTCCCATGATGTTCAACACGGACGGGGGAAGGCAGGTAAACGACTCCTTCGATCAGTTCGGCCTTCTTCAGGCGCGGCATCTTCTCATAACGCCTCTCGAATTCGGCGCGCGTGAGTCGGTCGCCGGGCTCCAGCGGTGGAACCTCGACGGCCGGCAGTTTGAGTAGCGACATACCGTCCTTCCTCCTCTCGCGGGACAGGCCCACTTCATTCATACCGCAGCGCCTCGATCGGATCAAGCCGCGACGCCTTCCACGCCGGGTAGTAGCCGAAGATGACGCCGACCGCCGCCGACACGCCGACCGCGGCCACAATGGCGAGTAAGGAGACCTCCGTCGGCCAGTGCAGGAACAGCCGCACGCCCATCGACCCGACGCGGCCCACCACGATGCCGAGGACGCCGCCCAGGAAGCAGAGCAGCACCGCCTCGACCAGGAACTGCGTCAGGATGTCGCCCGCCCGCGCCCCGACCGCCATGCGTAAACCGATCTCCTTCGTCCGCTCCGTCACCGACACCAGCATGATGTTCATGATGCCGACGCCGCCCACCACCAGCGAGATCAGCGCCACCGCCAGCAGCAGCCCGCCCATGAGCTGTGCCGTCGAGCCGAGCGCCTTGGACATCTCCGTCATGTCGCGGATGTTGAAGTCCTCCGGCTGGCCCGCGTGGATGCGGTGGCGCTCGCGCAGCACCTCGGTGATTTGCCGGATCGCCGGCCGGATTTCCTCCATCGACTGGGCGCGCGTCAGGATCTGGTCGACGTTGGTGAAGCGCACCGGCAGCGGCGTGTCGGCCTGCTGCGTCGGCGACGGCAGCGGGTACAGGCCGCTCTGCTGCGACGGGTACAGGCCGCTGATGCTGTTCACCTTCTGCGACGTGTCCGTCGCGGCGGCCGTACTTTGGTTCACCTGGCCGAGCGTCGCGCCGCTGACGCGGTACTTGACCGTCGTCCACGGCGCCAGCAGAATGTCGTCCTGGTCGATGCCCATCATGTTGGCCCCCTTCTTCGACAGCACGCCGATCACCTTGAAGGAGACGTTCTGCACGCGCACCTCGTGGCCGACCGGCGACTCGTCGCCGAACAGCTCGCGCACCAGCGTCTGGCCGAGCAGGCAGACCTTGCTGCCGTTGCGCACGTCGCGGTCGGAGAACGGCTCGCCCTCCTCGAGTCCTTCCCACTCGCGGACGTCGAGGAAGGACGGCGTGGTGCCGTACATGTAGACCGGCACCCAGTTGCGGTTGCCGTAGACGACCTGCGTGCGGGCGCGGACGACCGGGGCGACGCCGGCGACGGCGGGGCACTCGCGGGCGATGGCCTCGGCGTCCTGCGGCGTCAGCGTGACGACGCTGCCGCTGCCGAAGCTGACGCCGCCCGACGACGCCGTGCCCGGCTGGATGAGGAGGTTGTTGGCGCCCATGCTCTTGATGGTGCGCTGCACCGCCGTCGAGGCGCCCTGGCCGATCTCGACCATCGCGATGACCGCCGCCACGCCGATGATGATGCCGAGCGTCGTCAGCGCCGAGCGCATCACGTTGCGCGTCAGGGCGCGGAACGCCGTCTTCAAAGTGCGCTTGAGGGATATCATGAGAGGGAAGACCTCCGCGGGCGACCGTCTCCCCTCTCCCCTTCGGGGAGAGGGGGTGGGGGTGAGGGGTGCATTCCTCCCCTCTCCCCGAAGGGGAGAGGGGAGAAGAGTGGGGATGCCGAGGTACGCGAGCAGGCCGCGGACGAACAGCACGGCGTTCGCGCAGGGGGACGCGACCCAGCCGGACTCCTCGGCCGACTCCGCCGGCACGTCCTCCGGCGGCAGCAGGCCCAGCACGCCCGTGATCGTCTCGCCGGGCGGGCAGTCCGGGCCGTTCTCCGTCCACGCCACGTCCGAGTCGTTCGGCGCGATGCCGGCTTCCTCGTCGGGGCAGGCCAGCCACATCTGTTTGACGACTTGTCGCCTCGTGTGCGTCGCCTTAATTTCCAGGTACTTGCGCGTGTCCTCCCAGTGGTGTTCCTGGATGTGGCCGGCGTACTTGGCGTCGACGACGACCGCGTACTCGACGGCGCCGGGGTCTTCGGCCGACGGGGCGGACATCACCTCCAGGAGGACGTCGGGGCTCCAGGCCGACTCGCCGGCCTTGCCCTTGTAGACGGTTTCGCGGTTCTGCTTCGCGTCGGCGTAGGGCAGGATCCACGGCTCGAAGCGGAGGCTGAGCGCGCGGCCGTCGCCGGCGAGGAACGTCAGGCGCGCGCCGCGGTCCAGGTCCAGCGTATAGCGGAAGCGCCGCGAGCGGTGGAAGACGCCGTCGCGGCTGACGCAGTGCAGCCCCGCCTGGCGCAGCGCCGCCGCGAGCTGAAAGAACACCCACTGCTCGTACATGCGGCTGGTCGACTTCAGCCGCTCCTCGAAGCCGTCGTCGAGGATGACGAGCGACGAGTTCAGGTAGCGGCGGAATTCGTCGCGGACGAGGCGGTAGGGGCGAACGTGCTCGAAGACGGGGGAGACGGGGGCGCGGAACAGCGGCTGCAGGCCGCGGAGCGGGCGGATGCGCTGGGCGAGGCGCACGCGCGACGCGAGGCGCTCGGCCCGCTTCCGCGCCTCCGTCAGGCGGCCCAGGCGCGGCACGTCTTCGACCTCGTACAAGCTGGCGTCGGTCTCGGCCGCGCGCCGCCGCAGGGCCTGGTCGGCCTTGAGCCCTTCGGAGTGTTCCGCGACGCTCCGCGTGCAGTCGGCCACGCGGTGTTCCAGGAAGCGCAGCAGGCCGAGGAGGATGCGGTGTTCCGCCGTGTGCGTGGTCTCCTGGAAGCGCTCGACGCGGGCGCGGAAGGGGCGCGGCGCTCCGGGCCGCCGCGGGTCGAGCCCCTCGACGGCGAGCCGCGTGGCCGCCGCGCCGCCGAGGCGCTCGCCGCCCCACGAGAGGCGCACTTCTTGCGTCCGATTGATCCGCGTTACGGGGTCGTCGGCGATTTCCTGGAGAGCCGGCGCCAGCGCCGCCCACAGCCGTTCGAGCAGGCGCAGCTCGACCTGGCTGGAGCGGACCGACACGCCGCCGTGAGCCTCGCCGAGGGCCAGCGAGCGCGTCGCCTTGGAGAAGAGGTCGAAGACTAACCCCGTCGCCAGGCTCCGCAGTTGGGCGACCATCGCCTCGTAGCGCTCCTCGGACAGCTTCGTCGCGGTGACGTAGACGGGCAGCAGGGCGCGCGGCTTCCACGGGAGTTTGGAGCCGAAGGGGCGGCTGGCGAGACGCACCCAGACGCGGCCGCGGGCGCCGTCGAAGTGCGGCGCGTCGTCCCAGTAGATGCGGTCGCCCTGCCCGACGCCGACCGCCCGCGCGGCGCGCGTCCCGTCGGCCGCCTCGGGGTCGCGGTCGCCGATCCAGATGCGATACTCCGTGTCCGCCTCGCGGCCGGCGACCTGGAAGCCGCACGACTGGCGCTCGTGGACCGAGACGGGGTCGGCGCCCGTCACCTCGGCCTCGCCGAGCGGCAGCGGCGCCAGCGGCTTGCCGTTGCGCGTCAGGCTGAACGTCGGTCGCGGCGTCATTCGGACTCCCCCCCCGCGAAGAGGTCGGTCGGGAAGCCGCCGGCGCGCACGTCCTCCAGCCAGTGCAGCGACTCGGGGAACCCCGCCGGCTGCGTCTCCAACGTCTTCTTGAGCGCGTCGAGGGCCTCCTGGGCGCCGGGGCGGAACAGGTTGCGTACCTGCGGCAGGACGCGCTGCGCGATCTGGAGGTCGAGCGCCTCCTCCGGCTTGCACACCTCCGGCGGGGCGCTGCCGATGAACTTGCGGATGGCGTTGAAGCGCCGCGGGTTGAGCGGGCAGCCGAGCCGCGTCAGGGGCTCGCGCAACTTGTCGATCAATTCCCCCAAAGAGCGATCCAGTTTCGGCGACGAAGCGACCCAGTCGCGGAACTGCCGCAGTGCCACGGGAGCCCCCGTCGCCTGGGCGGGGGCCGGGTCCTCGGCGTCGAGCAGGTAGGACGGGCGCAGGCGGATCAGGTTGGCGCGGTCGAGGACGCGCTGGCTCAGCTGCCGCGTCGTCTCGTCGAAGTTGACCGTGCCGACGAAGCGCAGGTTGCGCGGCAGGTTGAGCGTCGGCCAGGCGGCGAAGGGGTCGTCGGCCGCGACGACCTGCGGCGAGAAGCAGCGAATCTCGCGCTTGCCGGGCGGCAGGGCGAGGGCCATGATGAAGCCGCTGAAGTAGTGCTCGACCTGGGCCAGGTTCATCTCGTCGAGGCAGACGACGTAGGGCCGCGCGTCGAGTCCGGCCCGCGCCTCTTCTTCCTGCGCGCAGACCAGGTGCTGGTACAACCCCGACTCCGCCGGCTGGAAGCAGCGGTCGAGGGAGTTCGTGTGTCCGAGAAGGTCGCGCATGTCGAGCCACGACGGGCTGACGCCGACGTGCAGGTAGCGGCGCTGGCCGTCCTCGCGCTCGTCGCCGGCGAGGGCCTCGACGTACAGCCTAGGCAGCGACGACTTGCCGGTGCCGGGCAGGCCGCCGAGGATCGTCAGGTCGTTGCACTTGACGCTCAGGTGGAAGGCCGCCAGGTCGAGCCGCCGGTGTTTGAAGCCCGACGCCTCGACGTGCCGCACGAAGCGGTCGAAGAATTCGACTTCGGAGACCGGCTTCGCGGCTATCCTGCCGGCGACGAAGGCGGGCGGCTCGAAGCGCGGCTTCGGGCCGGCAACCGGTGCCACCGTGATCACCCCGGTCGCCAGCGCCGGCGCGCGTTCGCCGCCGCCGCCGCCGGACGGCATCAGGTCGAGCTGGCGCAGCAGGGGCGAAATGGCGAGGAACTGGTTGACGAGGCCGTCGCGGTTCTCGGCGAGCTGGGCGGCGACCTGCTTCAGGTTTTTGCTGAGCAGGTCGCGCTGGCGCTCCAGCTCGCGCTTCTGGCCGTCGAGGCGTTCCTCCTGGTCGCGCAGCGACTGCTCGAATTCCTTCTGTTTCTGGGCCTGCTCGCGCTCCAGCTGGGCCAGGTTCTTGCGGCGCAGCGATTCGAGCTCGTCGGCGAGTCCCTGCTTCTTGTTCTCCAGTTCCGTCAGCGCCGCCCGCGTCGCGTGGACCTTCTCGTCGATCTCGGTCCGCAGCCGGGCGGCGTGCTTCTCGACATGTTCCGCCTCCGCCGCTTTTTGTGCCCGCTCGATCTGCTCCGTCAGCGAGCCGGAGTCGAGCAGCGTGCGCGACAATTCCTCGGCGTGGCGGTCGGCGGCGTCGAGCCGGCCGCGCATCGCCTCGATGATCTCAACCGCCTCGGCGGCCGTGCCGCCCCGCGCCGCCTCGGACGTCATCATGTCGCGGAAGAGTTCGAGGAGTTGCTGGAGCTGCTGTCGCTTCGACCGGCTCAGGAGGCGCTTGGCCGCCTCGCGCAGCACGTCCTCCTCGCTCCGCAAGTGGAGCCGCGTCGCGCCGGGCGGGATGACCGCCTTGAAGTCCTCCGCGAGGATGAGGCGGTAACGGCAGAGGTGCGTGTGGTGCGTGCGCACCGGCGCCTGGTTCGTGAGCGAAACCTCGAGTTCGACGCGGTGGTCGCGGGCGGGGGAGAGCGCTTCGAGCGCCTTTTCGGGCACCTGAAGCACCGTATTGCCCTCGTCGCGCGGGGCCAGTTTGACGACCCAGTCCCCCGTGTCCGCCCCGGCCGGCTCGGCGGAGGCGCGCAGCGGGCCGTACAGGTGGCCGCGCCAGAGGACGTAGACGACGCCGAGCGGCGGGTGGTCGAGCGGGAGCGTCCGGTTGCCCGTGACGAGCCCGCGCGGCTCCGTGACCCAGTCGTCGGGGACGTCGATCAGCTCCACAAGGTGCGCGGAGCCCGCCGCCTCGACGCTGTCGGGGCGGACCTGGTAATACGCCTTGCCGGGCTGCCCGGCGTTCTTGGAGGTCTCCAGCGTGCCCGTGATGAGGCGCCCCGGCTCCGCGAGGCCGCGCTTGCCGGGCAGCACCATCCACCAGACGTCCTTGTTGTCGGGAAATTCCTCGGGCCGCGCCCGGCGCCCGTCGTCGTACAGCACCGGCAGCAGCGTCGCGAAGGTGTTCCAGACGCCTCCCTCGCTGGACGCCTCGAAGGGCTGTTGCGCGACGACGAGCATGACACTCGCGCCGTCCAAATCCTCGTCGATCATTCCGAACTCCGCAGCAAGCCGGGCGTAACGTTCCGCGCCGTCGCGGTCATTCTACGAGGCTAAGCGCCGTCGGCGCCGAACGCCCCGGCCTCGATGAGCCCGTCGCGCATGAGGATGGTGCGCTTGGCGTGCCCGGCCACGGTGGCGTCGTGCGTGACCAGGATGATGGTGATCCCCTCCTCCCCGTTGAGCCGCTGAAACATTTCGAGGATCTCCTTGCTCGTCTTCGAGTCGAGGTTGCCGGTCGGCTCGTCGGCGAACAGGAGCGGCGGGCTGTTGACGAGGGCGCGGGCGATGGCGACGCGCTGCTGCTGTCCGCCGGACAGCTGCGACGGCTCGTGGTCGAGGCGGTCGCCGAGGCCGACGCGCTCCAGCAACTCCTTCGCCCGCCGCCGCCCCTCGCGCTCCGACAGGTGCCCGGCCGTGTAGGCGAGCGGCATCATGACGTTCTCCAGCGCGCTGGTGCGCGGCAGGAGGTTGAAGCTCTGGAAGACGAAGCCGATCTTCTTATTGCGGACGACGGCGCGGGCGTCGGCGGACAGACTCGAGACTTCCTCGCCGTCGAGCCAGTAGCGCCCCGAGGTCGCCCGGTCGAGGCAGCCGAGGAGGTTCATCAGCGTCGTCTTGCCGGAGCCCGAGGCGCCCGTCAGCGCGATCATGTCGCCGCGGTCGATCCGCAGCGACACGCCCTTCAAGACGGGGACGTCGACCTCGCCGAGGTTGTAGGTTTTGCGGATGTCTTCGAGGCGGATCAGTTCCATCGCCGAACTCCGGGCCGCTCGCGGCTTAGCGTTCGCGCTGCCCTGACGGCGCGAACGCTAAGCCGCGAGCGGCTTATTCTTTCTTCTTCCCGCCGAACATCTGCGGCGTGAACGGGCTGGCCCCCGCGTCCCCGTTGCCGCCCTGCGACGTCTCGCCGACGACGAGGCTGGTCCCTTCCTTCAAATCGCCCTCCACGACCTCGGTCATGGCGCCGTCGTTCAGCCCGATGCGGATAGGTACGGGGCGGACGAACCCGCCCTCCTCGGCCCAGACCGTCGCCCGATCGGCGCGCTCCTTCTCGCCCCCGCCCGGCTTGGCGCCGGCGGCGTTGGCCCGGCGGCGCAGCGACTTGGCGAACTCCTCGCGCGCGTCGAGGGCGACCTGGCCGACCTGCGGCCGCCAGCGCAGGGCCGCGTTCGGCACCAGCAAGGCGTCCTTGCGCTCGCTCACCTCGAACTGGAGGTTCGCCGTCAGATAAGGGAGCAATCGCCCCTTCGAGTTGTCGGTGTTGACGACGACGGTGTACGTGACGACGTTCTGCGTCATGTTGGCGTTGAGGCGCACCTGGGCGACCTGGCCGGCGAACGTCTCGTTGGGGTAGGCGTCGACGGTGAAGCGCACCGCCTGATTGACGTGGATGCTGCCGATGTCCGCCTCGTTGACCGACGCCCACACTTGCAGACGTTTGAGGTCCTTGGCGATGAGGAAGAGGCTCGGCGCGTTGAGGCTGGCGACGACCGTCTGGCCGACGTTGACGCGGCGGTCGATGATGACGCCCTTAACGGGGGCGACGATGCGCGTGTAGCTGAGGTTG